>NZ_BAAGXT010000007.1:0-177113 GCF_054779695.1 Nocardiopsis coralliicola
GAGAGCCGGCAGAAGTCGGGGTAGTCGGGCACCCAGTAAGACGGCGGGACATAGCCGCGCTTACGGGCCCCGAACCACCGCGGTCCGGGCCTGGGGGCATCAGCAGACATAGAGAACAGCTCCTCAAGTCGAGACCGGTAGGAGACCGGTCACTTCGAGTGATGACTCCACGGTTGCCCGCATCCACTCAAAAATGCAAGACCAACTTTAAAACTAGTGACATCATCACTAGTAGGTCTCCGTTTTCATGGTGGGTGATGAGTGAAATGTCCAGTAACCCAGGTTCGGGCATAGGATCAGATCAACGTCGTTCGAAGGCCTCCTCGCCGCCTAGGAGTCACGTGGCCACCTCGCCTCCGCTGAGCAAGCGCCGGTTGTCCAAGCGGCTCCGTGAGGCGCGCGAGACTGCTGGACTGACTGCCGACCAAGTGGTCGAGAAGACGCGTGAACTCGGCGGAACCCGGTGGTCTGCCTCGAAGATCACGCGGTTGGAGCGTGACGAGTGGCTTCGACCCAAGCTCGACGACGTGGAGATGCTCCTCGACGTCTACGCAATCGAAGGGCTCCAGGAACGCGACACGTACATCCAGCTGGCTAAAGAGGCACGGCAGCGGGGATGGTGGGCCTCCTATGGCGACGTCCTCGGGCAAGCTGCATTGACGGGCTTGGAGCCAGGCGCGTCGCGGATCCGGGACGTGTCACTCACCGTGATTCCCGGACTGCTGCAAACGGGGAGCTACGCACGCTCAGTCGTCCTCGGTTCCGGCGTGACCGATCCGAGCGAGGTTGAGCGCAGAGTAGAGGCGCGCATGCTCCGGCAGCGCATTTTGGCCCTTGAGGCCGAAGGCCCCAAGTACTGGGCGATCATTGATGAAGCAGCCTTGCGCAAGATTCCTGTCGAAGCGCGAGAGCAGCAGATTCGCCATCTCATCGAGGTTCAGCGTCCGCACTTGCGTGTCCAGGTACTGCCTGACTCAGCTGGGCTGCACGCGGCAATCGCGGGCGGTTTCACGCTGCTCGACTTCACGGAGGAAACCGGGCTTGCCTACATCGAGAATGCTTCACACCAGGTGGTGATCGATGATGAGGAAGACGTCGAGGGCTTCGATCTGGCGTACCAGTATGTGAGTGCATCAGCCCTGGGCGTTCAGGAATCAAACGCCTTCCTGCGCGACCTCATCACCTAAGGACCCACCGACATGAAATCCCGGACCCACCTGGAGTTCCGCAAGTCCTCCTACTCTGGCGGACGCACCGAAGGGTGCGTGGAGATCGCCGACTTCGTCGGAGGCTCGGCGGTGCGGGACACCCAGCACCGCCACCTCGGCCACGTCGAGTTCACTTCCGACGAGTGGCACGCCTTCCTCGAAGCCCTCAAGCACGACCAGCTTTAGGCCTCAGCAACGGCCCGGCGATGCGATCGCCGGGCCGTTCGCATGGGTACACCCTCCGCCCACAGCACTATGCTCGAACCTCCCCTCCCCCCCCATTCGGCGTCAGGTGCCCATGAACACCCCACCCTTCATCGACACTTCCCAAGCCCACTCCGCCCGCATCTGGAACTACTGGCTCGGCGGAAAAGACAACTACGCCGCAGACCGCGAAGCCGGCGACCAGATCGTGGCCGTCCTGCCCGAAATCGTCGACATCGCCGTCGCGACCCGCGCCGTCCTGGTCCGCATGATCAGGCACCTGGTCCAGCAGGGCATCGACCAGTTCCTCGACATCGGCACCGGCCTGCCCACCGCCAACAACACCCACGAGGTCGCCCAGCGCACCAACCCCGCCGCCCGAATCGTCTACGTCGACAACGACCCACTGGTCCTCGTCCACGCACGCGCCCTCCTCACCGGCACCGCCGAGGGAGCAACCGACTACATCCACGCCGACCTGCGCGACCCGGCCACGGTCCTGGACAAGGCCGCCGCAACCCTCGACCTCCAGCGGCCGGTCGCCATCACCATGTTCGGGGTCCTGCCGTTCGTCGGCGAGGACACCGAGGCGACGGCGATCATCGACCACCTGCTGGGCGCACTGCCCGCAGGCAGTTACCTGGCCATCGTGCACAGCACGAGCGCCGTCACCGGCGAGGCGATGGAAGAAGCCGTCCGCCGGTGGAACGAGGCCGGATCGGCCGTCTATCACCTGCGTACACCCGCGCGCATAGCCGCACTGTTCGACGGTTTGGAGCTCGTGGAGCCCGGAATCGTCTCCTGCCCGCTGTGGCACCCGGAACCCGCGGAAATCGGCCAGGCTCGCGAAATGGACGAGTACTGCGGGCTCGCGCGCAAGAGGTAGGAACCGGCCTACTCTCGCCGCGCACCCTCCGGCCACACCACGTACACGGGGACACCTCGGCCACGTGCCGCCTCGACCGCGTCACCGGTGCCGCCCTTGCCGCCCGACGGTTTCCCGTCCCAGACGGCCACGAGCCGGTCGATGCTGCCCAGGATTGTCTCGTTCGCGTCCTCGTAGGCGTCCCGCCCGGCGCTCTTGTGCGGCATGTAGCGGACCAGCGTCGAGCGCATCAACAGGCCGTCGAACTGGTCGAGGTTGTCCGGCTTGACCTTTGCCTCGCGGTAGTCGACCGAAGGAAGCACGACTTCGAGCTGACCGCCGGCCTCCAGTACGACCTCGGCAAAGATCTGGTCGGCTCCCCGGGCGAGACACGACAGGCCGACCAGGTCGCCGTCGTTGTACGGCGCGAGCACCTCGGCCAGGGCCTTGCGCACGAGCGGAACGCTGTCGGCCGAGAGGTTCGAGTGACCGGTGATCCCGATCCGTGTCATGCCATCTCCCCAGAGGTCCAGTTCTCAGCCAGCAGGGTATTCGAAAGCCTTTCGCGGACGTCGGCCACCGCGGGGTCACGGTGGACGGCAGAGGCTTCGCGGCACCAGTCGTGCAGGCGCCGACGCACCCGACCGGACCCAAGGTCACCTTCGATGTCCCGCGTGCGCCCTGGTGGGGCTCGGCAGTCGTCGCGTCCGCAAACTGACCTAGAGAAAAAAGGCCACGAACTGCTGGGCACGCACAGATGCCGAAGCGGTGGGACAGAGCGAAAAATACTGTCGGCGAAGCCGTCCTTGTCTTTATGCCGTGAGTCCCGCGCGGCAGAGCGGAGGCACCGCCGCCGAAGCCGCCCCCGCATACTCCTGGCAAAGCCGCCCATTTCCTCCTTGGGAAGGAGGCGGCATCCGACTGGGCGAGGATGCGGGGGGCGGGTGGGGACCGAGAGACTGGAGGGCTGCGGCGCGGCGGACCGCGACGGAGGACGGCCTGACCGTTTCGCCACCGCGGCCGGCGGTGCCGCGCCGGAGCACCGCCGTGGGCCGGGGCGGGCCGCACGGCCCGCCCCGGCCGCCCAGGGCATGTTGGGTGGACAACTGCCCTGCGACAAACGCCACCCACCCGACACGCCCTATCCGCGCACCAGCGTCAGGTAGGCGAACCCCAGCGGCTCGCGGATGCCGCGGATCCGGAAGTGCTGGTGGCGGTCGGCGACCGCGCGCACCTCCGCCGCGTGCGGCGAGCCGGGGTTCGCCAGCAGCCACTCCTCCCACGCCACCGCGTTGCCGTTCTCCATCACGTCCCACTCGTCCACGGTCGCCTCGGACAGCGCCAGCAGCCGGAAACCGCGGCCCAGCGCCGCATCGACGAGGTCGGGAAGCCGCCGGTACTGCTCCCGCGGCAGACCCGCCGACGCCGCCGCGGCCGTCTCCTCCTCCGTCGGCCGGCGCTTCCAGAAGCACTCTCCGAACAGCAGCCGCCCGCCGGCCGGAACCAGTTCGGCCAGCGCGTCCAAGGCGTTGTCGGTGTGGTCGACGACCTCGCCGCCCCACGCGTGCGCCGCGCCGATGTTGACGGTGACGTCCGCGCCGCCCTGCCGCCCGATCTCGGCCGCGCGCTCGGCGGCGTCGCCCACCGACAGCTCGACGCGGTCCGCGAGTCCCCGGCGCCGCGCCTGCTCCCGGCCGTATCCGACCGCCCCGGCATCGGAGTCGACCCCGAATCCGGTGGCGTCCGGCGCCGATTCCAGTGCGCGCAGCAGGAATTCGGCCCACCCGCACCCGACATCGACAATGCGGCGGCCGCCGAGCGGGCCGAGCGAGCGGATCAGCGAGGCGGCGCGCGCATCGGACAGCGGCGCGTTGAAAGAGACGTCGGCGTGCATCGGCCGGATCGGCGGAACAACCGAGGAAAGGGAGGTCATCCGGACACCCTAGGCGCTCCGGTGCCACCGGACCGCCTCTGGAACCCCTGTGCAGCGGGCCCTCCGGGGCTCCACGGAATTCCCGGAAGCGGCCCCGGAGCCCTTCCGAACACCGTTCTGGCGGGCGTGGCGCGAAACAGGAGACCGCGGAGCCGTCTATCGGAACACGGGATTCGGGCGTTTGTTAACCCCTCTGGCTGGATGTGGCAATCCCGTGCGCGCGTTCTTGCCCTGCCACACCTGTGGTGACAGGCTGCCCGTATCTCGCACCATTCTCGCCCGTACCTACACAAATGTCCCGGGCGCCGTGTCCGTAGGAGGACAATCCGTGCGCAGTAACCAGCCTGACCCATCCCCCCGCAGGTCATCCGGGCTCCGGCGCAAGGCAGCAGCCGGCGGCGTCGGACTCGCCACGGCCCTCGCCCTCGGCATCGTCCCCACCGGGGCGGCCGCCGCCGACACGCAGGGCCTCGACGACCTGGTGACGGTCGACGCGGTCCGCACCCACCTGGAGAACTTCCAGACGATCGCGGACGCCAACGGCGGCAACCGGGCCACCGGAACGCCCGGCTACGACGTGGCCGCGAACTACGTGATCGACCAGCTGAAGCAGGCCGGCTATGCGCCGGAGAAGCACACCTACGCGTTCGAGCAGTGGCAGGAGCACTCCGAGGCGGTGTTCGCGCAGACGGCGCCCGAGGAGAAGGAGTACACCGCTGAGGAGGACTTCCTCACGATGACCTACTCCCCCGGCGCCGAAGCCGCGGGCCCGGTCGCGGCCGTGGACACCGGCTCCGAGAGCAGCGGCTGCGAGCCCGAGGACTTCGCCGACGTCCCGGAGGGCGCGATCGCGCTGATGAAGCGCGGCACCTGCGACTTCGGAGTGAAGACGCAGAACGCCGCCGACGCGGGCGCCTCCGCCGCCGTCATCTACAACAGCGGCGCCACCGACGACCCCGAGGACACCGACGTGTTCGCCGGCACCCTCGGCGAGCTCGGCGACATCCCCGCCATCGGCACCAGCCACGCGGTCGGAGCGGAGCTCGCCGAGGCCGAGGGCGCCGAGGTGCAGCTGTCGGTCGATGCGAGCGTCACCGAGGAGGAGTCCTACAACATCATCGCCGACGCCGAAGGCGGCGCCGACGACAACGCGGTGGTGGTCGGCGCCCACCTGGACAGCGTGGCCGACGGCGCCGGCATCAACGACAACGCCAGCGGCTCCGGCGCGCTGCTGGAGACGGCGCTGCAGTTCCCCAACCTGCCGGAGAAGCCGAAGAACAAGGTCCGCTTCGCCTGGTGGGGCACTGAAGAGGAGGGCCTCGTCGGCTCGACGGAGTACGTCGCGTCGCTGAGCGAGGCGGAGCTGGAGGACCTCGGCCTCTACCTCAACTTCGACATGATCGGCTCGCCCAACTACGGCCGGTTCATCTATGACGGCCGCGGCGAGCTGCCCGGCTCGATCCCGCCGCCGTCCGGCTCGGGCGCGGTCCAGAAGCTCTTCGAGGACTACTTCGCCGCCGAGGACCTGGTGGCGGAGCCGACCGAGTTCAACGGCCGCTCCGACTACGAGGCGTTCATGCTGGCCGGCATCCCCTCCGGCGGCCTCTTCAGCGGCGGCGACGGCGTGAAGACCGAAGAGCAGGCCGAATGGTACGGCGGCACCCCGGGCGAGGACTACGACCCGAACTACCACACGGCCGCCGACGACATCGACAACATCAACTGGGACTCCGTGGCGGAGCTCTCCGGCGGAATGGCCTACGCGGTGGACGAGTACTCGGC
Source organism: Nocardiopsis coralliicola (assembly GCF_054779695.1). Classification (NCBI taxonomy): domain Bacteria; kingdom Bacillati; phylum Actinomycetota; class Actinomycetes; order Streptosporangiales; family Nocardiopsidaceae; genus Nocardiopsis; species Nocardiopsis coralliicola. The sequence continues at coordinate 5,993 of NZ_BAAGXT010000007.1, forward strand.
GTCCACGCTGCCGGTCAACGGCCGGGTGCGCACCCTCGACGAAGCCCCGTCGTCCTTCGAGCGCAAGGGCGACGCCTGGGTGCGGTGACCGTCCCACCGCACCGGTGACGCACTCCCGGCCCCCGGGTGCGTACACGGCAGGGCCCCTGGGCGCACCCCGCGCCCAGGGGCCCTGCTGTTCGCGGCATGGACGCGAACGCGATTGTTCCGGCCCCGCTCCGGGCCCGGCGGAGGGTGCGGGCCCCCCAGCCCCTCGCCCTCCTGCCCGAGCCCCGGCCTCCCGCGCCAGCGCCTCCCCCTCTGCGCCGGACGGGCCGCCCGGGTGGCCCCCGGTTCGCATCCGGGCGCCAGGGCCGCCATGCCGTTGAGGTCTGCCGTGGTGCGGCAGCGGTGCCCTCCAGCACCTCTCCGGGGCCACCGCCGCCGGTTCGCCCTCGGTGGCAGTGCTGTCCGGTCCGCTCCCCGGCCCCGCGCCTCCGCGGATCGCTCCGACCGCCGGACGCGCGGCACCTCGCTACTCACTTACCCTCTGTAAAATGTTCGTGCCCCACAGTACCAGCCGCCCACTTCGGTGGTAACCCGTTGTTGTCCAACAGTTACCCGCTGACGGTTTACACCGTGTGGCCCGGCCACCGGGTTCCCACCGGTCCCGCACCCCCTGTACGCCTCCCCTGCGCCCTCCACCGCACCGCCGGCGCCCCCTAGGGTTGGCCGCATGGCGAAGAAGAGCAACGACACTCCGGTTGTGCTGTCGAAGATCTACACCCGCACCGGCGACGCGGGAAGCACGAACCTCGGCGACATGAGCACGGCGCCAAAGACCGACCTGCGCATTGCCGCCTACGCCGACGTGGAGGAGGCCAACGCGGCCATCGGCACCGCCCTCGCCCTCGGCGAGGTGCCCGACGCGATGCGCGAGCTGCTCGCGCGGGTGCAGAACGAGCTGTTCGACCTCGGCGCGGACCTGTCGACGCCGCTCGCTCCGGACCCGGAGTATCCGCCGCTCCGGGTAGAGCAGGACTACATCGACCGCCTCGAAGCCGCCTGCGACGCCTACAACGCCGACCTGCCGGTGCTGCGCAGCTTCATCCTCCCCGGCGGCACGCCGACAGTGGCGCTGATGCACCAGGCGCGGGTGGTGGCGCGCCGCGCGGAGCGGAGCGCCTGGGCGGCCATCGCCGAGCACGGCACCGGCGATGGCGGCGGGATGAACGTGCTCGCCGTGAAGTACCTCAACCGGCTGTCCGACCTGCTCTTCGTGCTGGGCCGGGTGCTCGGCGCCGACGGCGGCGAGGTGCTGTGGAAGCCGGGCGGCGAGCGCTGACCGCTCCCCCGCACCCGACCGCGTCCGTTCCGCGGGGCCGGCGCAGAGCCGGCCCCGCGGAACGGCCGGAGTCAGTCGTTGGAAAGCGCTCGCTCGACCGCTTCCACCTTGCTGGTCAGGCCGTCGGTGACACCTTCGCGGATGTCGGCCTTGAGCGTGAGTGAGACGCGGGACGCCCCTTCGCCCGCGGCGGCCACGGCCCGCTTCACGACGTCCATCACCTCGTCCCACTCGCCTTCGACGCTGGTGAACATGGCATCGGTGCTGTTCGGCAGCCCGCTTTCGCGGACGACCCGGACGGCGCGCGCAACGGCCGGCGCCACCGACTCGCCCTCACCCAGCGGGCTGACAGAGAATGCGACGATCGTGCTCATGCGGCCCAGCCTAGGCGCCGCCTCCCGGGCTCGTCATCCCCACGCGCACGCGCAGCCCCATCTGCCTCGGCACGGCGGGGCAGCGGCCGCTACTGCTCCCAGGGGGTCCCCGGGGGCGCCGACTCCACCCAGGACAGGAATCCGGTGAGTGCGGCGGGCCCCATCGCGAGCTCGAAGGACGGCTCCGCGGGATCCGACCCGTCCGGGGCCGACCACCCGACCGCGACCACGTGCAGCTCGGGGGTGAGCTCTTCGAGGTCGCCGGGGTCGGGACGGCGCCGCCCCACAACGACAAGACCGCGGCGCGGCAGCGCTGCTGCCGGCCGCGGCCAGAGAGAGAAGACCCGCCACCACACCAGACACGTGGTCCCGTAGCGGCCGAGCCCGATGCGCCAGGGCGGCGTGCGCTCGCCGCCGCAGGGGCGCAGATAGCACTCGACGGCGCCGCCCCGCCGCTCCAGCAGGTGCCGCCGGAGCGCTATCCCGGCCATGCTGGCCAGCGCGAGGGCAAGCAGCAGGAGGAACGCCCACTCGGCGAGTCGCAGAAGCGTCTGCCCGGACAGCTCGTCCTCCCTGGTTCCCTGCTCCTCAGCGGTGCAGCCGCCGCCCGCCCGATGGCGGGCGCCGGCTGCGCGGTCTCCGCGCCGGCGGTGCGGCCGGCCCGGTGGCCCGCGGGCTCAGCCCTCGGCCGCGCCCGCGGCCGTAAGGCGGCTGCGCGCACGCTCGGCGCGCGCCTTGGCCTCGTCGTCCTCGGCGGTCGCGGTGCCCTCGGCCTCAGCCAGGGCCCGCTTCGCCCGCGCGACGTCGATGTCCTCGGCCAGCTCGGCGATCTCAGCGAGGATCGACACGCGGTTGTCGTCGGAGACGGAGATGAATCCGCCGTGCGCCGCCGCCCGGACCTCGCCGTTCTCACGGCCGCCGGCGACCCGCACCACCGCACCGGGCGCGAGCAGCGCCAGCACCGGGGTGTGCCCGGGCTGGATGCCGATCTCGCCCTCGACGGTCTTGGCGATGACCATGTCGCCCTCGCCCGCCCACAGCTCGCGCTCGGGGGAGACGATCTCGACGAACAGCTTCTTCGACACTGCCACCAACTCCTCTGATCGAGGGCGGCTCCGCGGCCGGCGGTGCGGGCGATGCGCAGATCCGGAAGACCTCCGCCGCCCGCGGCCGCCGGCCGTGGAACGCCTAGCCCTGCAGCGTCTTCGCCTTCTCGACGACCATGTCGATGTTGCCGACGTCGAGGAACGCCTGCTCGGGCAGGTGGTCGTACTCGCCGTCGCACAGCGCCTTGAAGGAGGAGATGGTCTCCTCCAGCGGCACGAACACGCCCGGGTTGCCGGTGAACTTCTCGGCGACGAACATGTTCTGCGACAGGAACCGCTCGATGCGGCGCGCCCGCTGGACGATGATCTTGTCCTCTTCGGACAGCTCGTCCATACCGAGGATGGCGATCTGGTCCTGCAGGTCGTTGTTGCGCTGCAGGATCTCCTTGACGCGCTGGGCCACCTGGTAGTGCTCGTCGCCCACGTACTGCGGGTCGAGGATGCGCGAGGTGGAGGCCAGCGGGTCGACCGCCGGGTAGATGCCCTTCTGCGAGATCGGGCGGGAGAGCTCGGTCGTCGCGTCCAGGTGGGCGAAGGTGGTGGCCGGCGCCGGGTCGGTGTAGTCGTCCGCGGGCACGTAGATCGCCTGCATCGAGGTGATCGAGTGGCCGCGGGTCGAGGTGATCCGCTCCTGCAGCTGGCCCATCTCGTCCGCCAGGTTCGGCTGGTAGCCCACGGCCGAGGGCATGCGGCCCAGCAGCGTGGAGACTTCCTGGCCGGCCTGGGTGAACCGGAAGATGTTGTCGATGAACAGCAGCACGTCCTGCTTCTGGACGTCGCGGAAGTACTCCGCCATCGTCAGGGCGGACAGCGCCACCCGCAGACGCGTGCCGGGCGGCTCGTCCATCTGGCCGAAGACGAGCGCGGTGTCCGGGAGGACCCCCATCTCGTCCATCTCCAGGAACAGGTCGGTGCCCTCACGGGTGCGCTCGCCGACGCCGGCGAAGACCGACACACCGCCGAAGTTGCGGGCGATGCGGGTGATCATCTCCTGGATGAGCACGGTCTTGCCGACACCCGCGCCGCCGAACAGGCCGATCTTGCCGCCGCGCACGTACGGGGTCAGCAGGTCGATGACCTTGATGCCGGTGACCAGCATCTCCGTCTTCGACTCCAGCTGGTCGAACGGCGGGGCCGAGCGGTGGATCGGCCAGCGCTCGGTGACGCCGAGCTCGGAGCTCTTGACGTCCAGCGACTCGCCCAGGGTGTTGAACACGTGGCCCTTGACGACGTCGCCGACCGGCACGCTGATCGGCTCGCCCGTGTCGCGCACCTCTGCGCCGCGGACCATGCCGTCCTGCGGGGCGAGGCTGACCGTGCGGACCAGGTTGTCCCCCAGGTGCTGGGCGACCTCCAGGGTCACGGTCTTGGTCTCGCCGCCGACGGTGACGTCGGTGTGCAGCGCGTTGTAGATGTCCGGCAGGGAGTCGACGGAGAACTCGACGTCGACGACCGGGCCGGTGACCCGGGCGATGCGCCCGGTGGCCGTGCCCGGCTCGGCGGTCCCTTCAGTGGTCGTGGTCACAGGTCTTTCACTCCCCGCTGGCGCCAGCGAGGGCGTCGGCCCCGCCGACGATCTCGCTGATCTCGTTCGTGATCTCCGCCTGGCGGGCCTGGTTGGCCTGGCGGGTCAGGGTCTTGACAAGGTCCTCGGCGTTGTCGGTGGCCGCCTTCATGGCGTTGCGGCGCGACGCCCACTGGGAGGCCGCCGACTCGAGGAGGGCGAAATAGATCCGGTTCGTCACGTACTGCGGGAGGAGCTGGTCGAGCGCCTCCTCGGCAGACGGCTCGAACTCGTACAGCGGCAGGGCCCCGCCCTGCTGCTGGGCGAGCTCCTCGGCGTCGACCTCCTCGACCTCCAGGGGGAGGGCGCGGTGGGCCGCCGCCGACTGCGTCAGCATCGACACGAACTCGGTGGAGACGATGTGGATCTCGTCCACACCGCCCTCGGCGGTGTCCTGGGTGAACCGCTCCATGAGGGCGGTGCCGATCTCCTTGGCGTGCATGTAGGAGGGGCGCTCAGTGATGCCCTCCCACGTCGCCTCCATGGCCCGCTCGCGGAACTGGTAGTTGGCGACACCCTTGCGGCCGACCATGTAGGTGACGACCTCCTTGCCCTGCTCCTGGAGCAGGGCGCCGAGGGAGTCGGCCTCCTTGATGGCGTTCATGGTGAAGGCGCCGGCGAGGCCCTTGTCGCTGGTGACCACCAGGACCGCAGCCCGGGTCGGGTTCTCCGCCTCAGTGAGCAGCGGGTGGTCGCTGACCCGCCCGGCCACCGCGGAGACCGCCTTGGTGATCTCGCGCGCGTACGGACCGGCAGCCTGGACCGCCCGCTGCGCCTTGGTGATGCGGGTGGTGGCGATGAGCTCCATCGCCCGGGTGATCTTCGCCATCGACTTCGTCGAGCGGATCCTCCGGCGATAGACGCGAAGCTGTGCTCCCATGGGCTACTTCCCGGCGCTCTTGGCGACCTTGATGGTCTCCTGACCGACCTTCTCCTCCTCCAGGGCCTCGGCCTCTTCCTCGGTGCCGAGGATGCTGCCGGAGCTGGTCTGGAAGCTGGACTTGAAGGTGGCGACGGCGTCCTTCAGGGCGCTCTCCGTCTCCGGCTCGAACTTGCCGGACTCGCGGATGTTGGCGAGGACTCCGGCGTGCTCGCGCTGCAGGTAGTCGAGGAAGTCGCCCTCGAAGCGGCGCACGTCCTCCACCGGCACGTCGTCCATCTGGCCCGAGGTGCCGGCCCAGATCGAGACGACCGCCTGCTCACCGGGGAACGGCGAGTACTGGCCCTGCTTGAGCAGCTCCATCAGACGCTGCCCGCGCTCCAGCTGCTGCTTGGAGACGGCGTCCAGGTCGGAGCCGAACGCGGCGAACGCCTCCAGCTCGCGGAACTGCGCCAGGCCCAGCCGGAGCGAGCCGCTGACCTTCTTCATCGCCTTGGTCTGGGCCGCGCCGCCGACGCGGGAGACCGAGATGCCGACGTTGATGGCGGGCCGCTGGCCCTGGTTGAACAGGTCGGACTCGAGGAAGACCTGGCCGTCGGTGATGGAGATGACGTTGGTCGGGATGTACGCCGAGACGTCGCCCGCCTTGGTCTCGATGATCGGCAGACCGGTCATCGAGCCGCCGCCCATCTCGTCGGAGAGCTTGGCGCAGCGCTCCAGGAGCCGGGAGTGCAGGTAGAAGACGTCGCCCGGGTAGGCCTCGCGGCCCGGCGGGCGGCGCAGCAGCAGGGACACGGCGCGGTAGGCCTCAGCCTGCTTGGTCAGGTCGTCGAAGACGATCAGGACATGCTTGCCCTCGTACATCCAGTGCTGGCCGATGGCCGAGCCGGCGTAGGGCGCGATGTACTTGAAGCCCGCGGGGTCGGACGCCGGGGCGGCGACGATGGTGGTGTACTCCATCGCGCCGGCCTCTTCGAGCGCGCCCTTGACGCTGGCGATGGTCGAGCCCTTCTGGCCGACCGCGACGTAGATGCAGCGCACCTGCTTGTCGGGGTCGCCGGACTCCCAGTTCGCCTTCTGGTTGATGATCGTGTCGATGCAGACCGCGGTCTTGCCGGTCTGCCGGTCGCCGATGACCAGCTGGCGCTGGCCGCGGCCGATCGGAGTCATCGAGTCGATGGCCTTGGTGCCGGTCTGCATCGGCTCTTCAACCGGCTGGCGCTGCATGACCGAGGGGGCCCGCAGCTCCAGCTCACGGCGCTCAGTGGTGGCGATCTCGCCCTGGCCGTCGATCGGCCGACCCAGCGAGTCGACGACACGGCCGAGGAAGTTGTCGCCCACCGGCACGGAGAGGACCTGGCCGGTGCGGCGCACCGTCTGGCCCTCCTCGACACCGGTGAATTCGCCGAGAACGATCGCGCCGATCTCGCCGATCTCCAGGTTCAGGGCCAGGCCCAGGGTGCCGTCTTCGAATTCCAGCAGCTCGTTCGCCATCGCCGAGGGAAGGCCGCCGATCCGGGCGGTCCCGTCACCGGCGCTGGTGACGGTTCCAACCTCTTCACGCGCGGCGGCGTCGGGCTCGTACGACTGGACGAAACGCTGCAGCGCGTTCCGGATCTCCTCCGGCCGGATCGTCAGCTCCGCCATCTCAGGTATGTCCTTGCTCTCGTATGGCGCCGTTCACCGGGCGCCGTGCGTTGTGCCTTGCGGTCGTTCGCGGAGTCAGCCGGCCAGGCGGCGGCGGACCTCCGCGAGCCGCCCGGCGACGCTGCCGTCGATGACCTCGTCGCCGACACGGATGGACAGGCCGCCCGCGAGCTCGGGGACGACGTCGATGTTGAGGTGGATCGACCGGCCGTAGACCCGGGAGAGCGCCTGCTTGAGCCGCTCCTGCTGGGCCTCGCTGAGCACCGACGCGGTGCGGACCACGGCGATCGACCGCTGGGCCCGCTCGGCGACCAGGTTCTGGACGTGGTCGAGCCCGGCTTCCAGGCTACGTCCGCGCGGGCGGACGGCGACCTCGGTGACCAGGGTGATCACCGCGGGCTCGGCCTTGCCTTCGAGGAGGGAGCCGACCAGGCCGCGCTTGCGCTCGGCCGGGATGCCCTCCGCGATCAGGGCTGCGCGGAGGTCGGGGTTGGCCGCCACGATCCGCCCGAAGCGGAACAGCTCGTCCTCGACCCGGTCGAGCCCGCGGGCCTCGGCGGAGGCGACCGTCGCGAAGACGGCCATCCGCTCGAGGGCGTCCACGAGGTCGCGGGGGCGGGACCACTTCGCGGCGACCACGTCGCCGGCCACGAGGATCGTGGACGGCGACACCTTCGACTCCAGCAGACCGCCGATCAGCTGTGTCTTCGCCTCGGCGGGGTTGGACTGGTCGGACAGCCACCGGCGGAGCGAGCTCTCCGTGGAGAGCACGCTCACCACCTCGAAGAGCTCGCGCCCGAGGGCGGCGGGCTCAGCCGAGGGCAGGACCTCGTCCAGGCGCCGGGTGACCTCGTCCAGCGAGGTACGGCTGATCCCACGCATCAGCGCACCTCGGCCTGGTTTGCACCGTTGGCGGCGGAGTCCTGCTCCAGCTCGTCCAGGAACCGGTCGATGACGCGGCTCTGCAGGGAGGAGTCGGCCAGGGACTCTCCGACGATGCGCTCGGCAAGGTCGGTGGACAGCGTGCCGATCTCACCGCGGAGCTGGGCGAACGCCTGCTTCCGGTCGGCCTCGATCTGGACGTGCGCCGCCTCGATGATCCGCCGGGCCTCGACCTGCGCCTCTTCCCTCGCCTCAGCGATGATGGCGGCGCGGGTCTCCTTGGCCTTCTCCAGCTCGGCAGCGGAAGCGCGGTGCGCCTCCTCGAGCTTCTCGCGGTACTGCTGGCGAGTCTCCTCCGCCTCCGCCTCGGCCTTCTTCGCACGCTCGATGCCACCCTCGATCTGGTTGGCACGCTCGTCCAGAGCCGAGGTCAGCTTGGGCCACATCTTGTAGACGATGCCCAAGATGATGAGGAAGGCGATGGAGCCGAAGACGAACTCATCCCAGTGGATGCGCAGGATGTTCTCTTCTGCAGCCAATTCGATCATGGCTGGCATCTCCTTCGTCTACGCGTTCGGAACAGGAACGGCTCAGGCCTGGATGAACGCGAGAACGAAGCCGAGGATGGCCAGCGCCTCGACGACCGCGAAGCCGAAGATCATCTGGCCCTGCAGGATGCCGCGGGCCTCAGGCTGGCGGGCGATCGCCTGGACGCCCATGCCGAAGATGAGGCCGACGCCGATGCCGGGGCCGATGGCGGCGAGGCCGTAACCGATGGTGGCGAGGCTACCGGTGATTTCCATTGCGATTCCTCTTAACTCAGACAATGCCGACGGGCTCATGCCGTCGAACTGACGTTGATTACCGGACTGGGGTCGTAAAGCGTGCGCAGCATCGCGGCGCGGTACCTCTCGGGAGGCGCCGGCTTAGTGCGCACCCTCCATGGCCTCTCCGAGGTAAATGGAGGACAGTAGGACGAACACGTACGCCTGCACGGCCATGATGAACAGCTCGAAGGCGGTGAAGGCCAGGAATCCGATCAGCGCGACAGCGGAGTAGCCCGTCGAAAGCAGGCCGAGCCCGATGTTGGGGGCGCCGAAGAGGTTGAACATGTACCAGCCGCCCGCAGCGAAGACCGCGAGGAGCAGGTGGCCGGCGAACATGGTCGCGAAAAGACGGATCATGTGCGTCGCCGGACGGATGATGAAGTTCGACAGGGCCTCGATCGGCACCACGACCGGGAGGATCCACCCGGGGACGCCGCCGGGCACCAGGCGCGCCTTCATGTGGGCGCCGAAACCGTGCCGCTTGATGCCGATGAAGTTCCAGAGCACGAAGATAAACAGCGCCAGGACGGCCGGGTACGCCATGTTGGACGTCACCGGCAGCTGCAGTCCCGGGATCAGACCCATGATGTTCATCGAGAAGATGAACAGGAAGAGGGTCACCATCAGCGGCAGGAACTTGTCGCCGGCCTTGCCCATCGTGGAGCGGGTGATCTGGTCGCGGATGAACCCGACCAGCAGCTCGGCCATGCTCTGCCCGCGCGAGGGGACAACCTTGGCGTTACGGGTAGTGAAGTACCAGAATGCCGACGCCACCAGCAGGGCCACCACCAGTACGAGGGTGTACTTGGTGATGCCGGAGGTGAAGGGCAGGCCGAAGTCCACCCACGGCGTGGGGAAGAACAGGCTCGTCCCCGGCGCCTCGAAACCGCAGCCGAAATCGTTGAAGAGGTGGCAGCCTTCTTCACCGGCGGCGCTGTACACAACGTCAGCACTCACGGCGAACCCTTTCGTCGTGACGCAACTCAATCCTCGATGTATGGGGCCCTGCTGCGCCGCACTCGGGGAGCGGCGCGCTGCGGGGCCGGACGTTCAGGACCGGACGTACTGGGTGATGATCAGGTACATCGCCCCGACCAGGCCCAGCAGGAGACCGATGGGCAGGAACAGCGTCTCGAAACCGAACGCCCGATCCGCCAACCAGCCGAGAAACCCCCAGAAGGCAAGGCCCCCCAGCAGGTACGAGACGATCGTCATACCGCTGGCGTTCGACACCTCTGTGTCGTCCGCCGTCTTCCGCTCGCTCATCTCGCCGCTCCGCTGGTTCGCCGGTGGTGGCACGGATCCGCGCCCCTGGGGAAAGGGCCTTCACCGCTGTTCCCCGGCCACGGCCTGAGCCTCCTCGGAGCGCTCCGCCGCGGCGGACTCGGCCTCAGGGACGACGTAGAGCTGCTTCACCCGGCGGCTCGCCACTGCTTGCCCGCCGAGCCAGAAGATGATGCAGGCGAGCGCGGTCATCGCGAACGCAGTGTGGTCGAAGGCGGTCGTCCCGCCGAAGACGATGAGGACGACCGCGAGGATGCCGATCTTCGTCGTGTAGACGAGGAACGCCACCGGCAGCATGAGCTGCGCGTTGCGCTCGCCGGTGCGGGCGATCACGTAGGCCGAGACCGCGAAGCAGCCAAGGATGAGCAGCGCCCCGAACACCGCGCCGATCAGGCCGTGCACGCCCGCGAGGGCGAAGGCCGCGATCATGGCGACCAGGCCTGCCGCGGCGGTGGGAATCGCGGCGCCGCGGAGAATCCGGGCGTCGTGTTCCTGCATGGCTGAGCTCCGGTGGTGTTCAGTGGGGTGCTTGCTCGTGAAAGCTATCACAAGGATTTCGGACCCCGATTCCGGAGAACCGTGCGACCGCAGCGCTGGCGCCGGATACGTCCGTCTATCGGGGTCGGGTTCAGCCTAAAGGGTCCCCGCGGTGGTCCGGCACCACCCCCCGCGAAAGTCCCGAAACGGGACGGGCCCCCCTGCGCGGCCGCAAAAGTTCACACCCTGCTCGGGAACTTCAGGAGCTCTTCCCGGAGCCTCCCGGAACAGCCTCCTGCGGAGCCTCCACGGGGGTTTCGGACACCGTGTGGCGGCGCCGCAGCGCCCTGCGCCGGAGGCGCGGGAGAGTGATGAGTCCCACCGCGCACGCGGCGACGAGCACGGTGACCGTCAGCACCATCAGCGGGGTGTCGAGCACCGACAGGCTGACCGACGCGAACGCGATGATCGCCGCCCACAGGTACATGAGCAGCACCGCCCGCTTGTGCGAGTGGCCCAGCTCCAGCAGCCGGTGGTGCAGGTGCTTCTTGTCCGGGGCGAACGGGGACTTGCCGGCCAGGGTGCGGCGCACCACCGCGAGGAACAGGTCGGCCAGCGGCAGCGCCAGCACGAGCAGCGGCAGCAGCACCGGCAGGAACGCGGCCAGGGCGTGGAAGCCCATGCCGGTCGCGTCCGCGGCGGCCGAGCGGTCGGGCAGGAAGAGGCCGGTCACCGAGATGGTGATCGAGGCGAGCAGCAGGCCGAGCAGCATCGACCCGGTGTCGCCCATGAACACCCGCGCCGGGTTGAAGTTGTGCAGCAGGAAGCCGATGCAGACGCCGACCAGGATGATCGCGACCATCGCCGGATAGGACTGGCGCTCGAAGCCGGCGTCGACGGCGGCCACGTAGTAGTAGGCGAAGAACGCCATGGCGGAGATCGCGACGATGCCCGCGGCCAGTCCGTCGAGGCCGTCGGCGAAGTTCACCGCGTTGATGGTGACCAGGATCAGCAGGACCGACAGCACCGCGCCGAGCCAGGGCCCCAGGGACAGCTGCATGCCGGGCAGCGGCAGCCAGAGCAGCTGCACGCCCTGGGCGACCAGGATTCCGGCGGCGGCGGTCTGCCCGGCGAGCTTGGGCACCGGGCCCATCCCCCACCGGTCGTCGATGATGCCGATCGCGGTGATCAGGCCGCCGGCCATCAGCAGGCCCCACCAGATCCGCGCCGTGTCGGTGCGGAAGACCTCCTGCAGGTGCGGCAGCTGCGCGGAGATCAGCAGCGCCGCCGCGAAGCCGCCGAAGATGGCGACACCGCCCATCCGCGGGATGGGCTCGGTGTGCACGTCCCGGTCGCGGACCGGGGGCACGGCGCCGAACGCGATCGCCGCCCTGCGGACGAAGGGGGTGAGCAGATAGGTGACCGCCACGGCGATGACGAAAGTGAGCGCGTACTCCCGCACGGCGCGATCGCCGACCTTCCCGTTACGTTGCGGTACCGCGCCGATGCACCCCGGCGCGGAGACCGCCAACCTAGCATTGCACGGCTGCGCGGTAGCCCGCTCAGCAGCCTGTTCAGCGAGCGGATCTGCGGACGGCGGCCTGCCGGCCGCGTCCGCCGGCGCCCACGGTCAGGAGTCCGGCGCCCCGGGGCGCTCCCCCGCCGGCCCGCTGCCCTGGCCGGCGTCGGCGGAGCCCGCGTCGGCGGTTCCAGCGTCCTGCGTGCCGGTGTCCTGCTGGGCGGCAGCGGCGCCGTCGGAGGCGGCGGTGCCGCTGTCTGCTGCTGCGGCGCCCGCGGCACCGGTGTCCTCGCCGTCCGCATCGCCGGCGGCGTCTTCGGACTCGGCCGGCTCCTCGGCGCGGCGCTGGCGCGCCTCGCCGATGACCGTGCCGCACACCGCGCGGAGCTGCTCGATGGAGACCGCGCCCGCCCGCAGCACCCGCGGCACCGCATAGGTCAGGTCGACGATGGTGGACGGCGCGCCGCCCTCGCAGGCGCCCCCGTCGAGGTAGACCGCGACCTTGTCGCCCAGCTGCGCGCGCGCCTCGTCCATCGTGGCGGCCGCCGGCTGGCCGGAGAGGTTGGCGCTGCTGACCGCCATCGGGCCGGTCTCCTTCAGCAGCTCGATCGCCGCCGGGTGCATCGGCATCCGCACCGCGACCGTGCCCTTGGTGTCCCCCAGGTCCCAGGAGAGGCTCGGGGTGGCGTGGCAGACGATGGTCAGCGGCCCGGGCCAGAACTCGTCAATGAGGTCCTGTCCGTGCCCGCCGAGGTCGTCGACGAGTGCATGCGCGGCGCGGACCGAGCCCACCAGCACCGGCGGCGGCATGTCGCGGCCGCGCCCCTTCGCAGCGAGCAGCGCGGCGACGGCCGCCGGGCTGAACGCGTCCGCGCCGATGCCGTAGACGGTGTCGGTCGGCAGCACGGTGAGCTCGCCGCGGCGCACCGTTGACGCCGCATCCGCGATCCCGTCCTTGCGTTCCTGCTCATCGGCGCAGTCGTAAGCGCGGCTCACCTCAGGTCACCTCGGTTCGTGTCGTGCGGGCCTGCTGGCGGGGCAGCGGCAGTGCCCGTCTGTAGTCGCCTAGTCGTCAGCGCGGCGCATGACCACGAACCGGTCCCGATGGGCCAGGTCCTTGCGGTTGCGCACGTCGCGCCAGCCCAGCTCTTCGGGGAAGAGCCGGGGAATGTCGATGCCCTGCCCGTCGCCGTGCTCGATCGCCATGGCGCCGCCGGGGCGGAGCAGGCGGCGGCCGACGCCTTCCAGGGCGCGGATCATGTCCAGCCCGTCCGCGCCCGACCAGAGCGCCGGCGCCGGGTCGTGGTCGCGCACTTCCGGCGGGATCCGGGCGCCGTCGCCGGTGGGCACGTAGGGCGGGTTGCTGATCAGCAGGTCCACCCGGCCGTCCAGCTCGTGCAGTGCGGCGCGCAGGTCGCCCTGGTGCGCGGTGACCCGGTCGGCGTGGCCCGTCTCGGCGATGTTGCGCTCGGCCCAGGCGAGGGCTTCGCCGTCGAGCTCGACCGTGTGCACGCGCGAGCGCGGCACTTCCTGGGCGATGGAGATGGCGATGGCTCCGGATCCGGTGCCGAGGTCGGCGACGAGCGGATCGGCCACATCCATGGCGCGCAGGGTGTCGATCGCCCAGTCGACCATGATCTCGGTCTCCGGGCGGGGCACGAAGACGCCGGGGCCCACGGCCAGTTCGAGGTAGCGGAAGAAGGCGCGGCCGGTGATGTGCTGCAGCGGCTCGCGAGCGGCGCGGCGCGCGACGCACTCCCAGTACAGGGCGTCGAACGCGCCGTCGCCGACGGTGTGCAGCTCTCCTCGACGAACGCCGTGCACGAACGCCGCGAGTTCCTCGGCGTCGGTGCGGGGGGAGTCCACCCCCGCCTCGGCCAGCCGCAGCGTGGCCCGCGCGACTTCGTCGAGCAGGAAGTTCATGACTGGGCCTGCTCCAGCCTTTCGTTGGTGTCGGCGTCGATCAGGGCCTGGAGAACTCCGCCCAGGTCACCGTCGAGGACCTGGTCGAGATTGTATGCCTTGTAGCCGACCCGGTGATCGGAGATCCGGTTCTCCGGGAAATTGTAGGTGCGCACCCGCTCGGACCGGTCGACCGTGCGGACCTGGCTCTTCCGCTCGGCCTGCGCCTCGGCGTCGGCGCTCGCCTGCGCCTCGGCGAAGATCCGGGCGCGCAGGATGCGCATCGCCTGCTCCTTGTTCTGGAGCTGGCTCTTCTCGTTCTGGCAGGAGACGACGATGCCGGTCGGCAGGTGGGTGATGCGGACCGCGGAGTCGGTGGTGTTCACCGACTGCCCGCCGGGCCCGGAGGAGCGGTAGACGTCGATGCGGAGGTCGTTGTCGTTGATCTCGACCTCGATCTCCTCCGCCTCGGGCACCACGAGCACACCGGCCGCGGAGGTGTGGATGCGGCCCTGCGACTCGGTGACCGGGACCCGCTGGACGCGGTGCACGCCCCCCTCGAACTTGAGGTTGGGCCACACGCTGTCGGCGGCCTCGGCCCCGCCCTTGTTCTTGAAGGCGATCGTGATGTCCTTGTACCCGCCGAGGTCGGACGGCGTGGAGTCGATGACCTCGGTCTTCCAGCCGCGCCGCTCGGCATAGCGCAGGTACATGCGGACGAGGTCGCCGGCGAACAGAGCCGACTCCTCGCCGCCCTCGCCGGCCTTGACCTCCATGATGAGGTTCTTGTCGTCGGCCGGGTCGCGCGGGACCAGCAGGACGCGCAGCCGCTCGGTGAGGCGCTCGCTCTCAGCTTCGAGCCGCTCGGCCTCCTCGGCGAAGGAGGAGTCCTCGACGGCGAGCTCGCGGGCGGCCTCCAGGTCGCTCTCCACCTGGCCGAGCTCGCGGTAGGCGGCGATGACGGGGGTGAGCTGGGAGTAGCGCTTGCCCAGGCTGCGGGCGCGCGCCTGGTCGGCGTGCACCTCCGGATCGGCGAGCTGCTGCTCGAGCTCGTAGTACTCGCCCAGAAGGTCGTCCAGCTTCACGTCTGATCCCGTCGAGATGGTGGCTGTCGAACCGCCCGGCGCTGCGTGAGCGGCGCCGCGGAGCGGCGGAGGACCGTCGACGGCGGCGCCGCTCCGTGCACGTGGCCGTGCCCGGTGCGGCGCCGCCGGAGGTGCCTACTTGCGCTTGCCGAAGCGCTTCTCGAAGCGGGCCACGCGGCCGCCGGTGTCCATGATCTTCTGCTTGCCCGTGTAGAACGGGTGGCAGGCGGAGCAGATGTCCGTGCGGATCACACCGTCGCCCTTGGTGCTGCGGGTGGTGAAGCTGTTCCCGCAGGTGCAGGTCACCTCGGTGACGACGTAGTTCGGGTGGATGTCGGCCTTCATGCGGTTCTCCTCATCGGGGGCGGTCGCCGGACGCACGCCGCGAAAGGAACCCGGGCACGATCGCACCCCGTGCGGGGTGGAGAGAGCGGCGTGCGCGAACCGGTACCGCTGGTCGTAGGACCTGGCGTGCCCCCGCGCCGGTGTGCCGCGGCCGGGCGGGGATGATCCCGCGGACCCGGTCGGTGCCCTGCGCAGGGCGGTTCCTTCCGCTACCAGTCTGCCAGAGTTCCCAACACGTTCGGACCGCGCGTTGTTCCCCCTGCAGCCCCGTGCCAAGCGCGCCGGCCGGGGCGCTCCCCGGCGCTGCTGCACCGCCGTTGCGAGCCGCGGATCCGCCGCCCGCTCCGGCTGCTACCTGCCGCCGTCCTCGCCACGGCCGGTGCCGCCGACGTCCTCGCTCGGGTAGTCGCCGGTGCTGGGCGAGGGGTCCGGCTCCAGCGGGGCCTCGGGACACATCGCGAGTTCGATCATCGACCAGGCCGGCGGGTCCGGGTTGGCCGAGTAGCGCGCCTGGAACAGGGTGAAGTCGAGGTCGTCGCCGTGCACCGTCCAGGTGCGGTGGCCGGGGATGTTGCCGGGGTGCATCCACACCTGCGCGCCGCAGCTCAGCGTGTAGGAGCGCGGGCCGAGCGCGAAACCGTATCCCTTGCCGCCGTCGTCGACGGCCTGGACCGTGAGCATCTCGTCGAGCATGTCGCCGGAGAGCACCTCGCCGTCGAGCAGCGCCCGCCAGAACCGGTTGACGTCGCTCACCGTCGACACCACCTGCGCGGTGCCGTACCAGCGGCTGGGGTCGAACTCGGTTACGTCGAACGGCTCGGAGCCGCCCTGGTGGTCCGAGACCGCCGCATAGCCGCGCATCACCGGATCGGGCACTGCGGAGTCGCCCGGGATGGAGGTCTCCTCAAGCCCGACGGGGTCCAGGACCAGCCGCTGCACCGACTCCGGATAGGGGCGCCCGGTGGCGCGCTCGATCGCCATCGCCACCAGTACGTAGTTGGTGTTGGAGTACTCGACGCTGCTGCCGGGCGCAAAGACCGGGCCGTGCTGCTCGGCGATCTCCACCAGGTCCTCCGGCTCCCAGGTGGCGCCGGGGTCGTCGGTGACGCTGGGCATCGCACCGTTGTAGCTGTAGAGGCCGCTGGTGTGGCTGAGCAGCATCCGCAGGGTGATCTGGTCGCCCCCGCCGACCAGCCCGGGGAGCATGTCCTCCAGCGTGTCGCCGAGGTTGAGGGTGCCCTGCTCGACCAGCTTGAGCGCGGTGGCGGCGACGAACGGCTTGGACAGGCTCGCGATGCGGAAGTGCGCGTTGGGGTCGACCGGGTCGCGGGTCTCGCGGTCGCTCACGCCCGCGACGCCGTTCCACGTGTCGGAGCCGTCGGCGTTGTGCTCGACGAGTTCGGCCACCGCGCCACTGGAGCCCTCGGCGATCACCTCGTTGAGCGCCTGCTGGAGCTGGACGCGCCGCTCGGAGCTGATCCGCGGCGGCTCCGGCGGCGGCTGGGACGCGGCCGCCTCCTGCGCGGGGCCGGCGTCCGCGGAGGGGCCGGAGGCGTGCACGGCCACGACTGCGGCGGCGACGGCGAGCGCCGCCGCGCCCGTTGTCGCGGCCCACCTCTTCACATCCATACGAGAGCGAATGGAAGCACGGAACGCCGGTTTTGGCGAACCGCCGCCGGGGTATCGAAGTCCCTCAGTGGCAGGCTTTGACGCCTTTCCTACCCCGCTGGTTCTACGCTTCTCCCCGCCGGGCGCTGCGGCCGCGCCCGCACTGCCGCAGCGCGGGCTGCGCCGCAGCTCAGCGCCGCAGCGAGGGCGCCGCGCGGGGCCGCGGACGCGCCGGCGGAGCGCCCGCGGCGGGAACGTCCGGGGTCAGGCGCCCGCGCGCGCCGCCTCTGCCGCATCCCGGCGGCGGAGCAGGACCGCCGCCGCGATCAGCACCAGGATCAGCGCGATGAGCATCCCCAGGCCCGCGTTCAGCCCGATGCCGTAGACCAGCAGGTAGGCCAGCGAGCCGGACATGAGCAGGTAGTAGATGCACGGGATCACGGTCTGGCGGAGCAGGTCGCCTTCGCGGCCCAGCAGGCCCACCACCGCGGCCGCCGCAACCACGTTGTGCACCGCGATCATGTTGCCGGCCGCGCCGCCGACCGCCTGGGCGGCGACCACCGATTCCGGCGCCACCCCGATCTGCTCGCCGGTGGAGAACTGGAACAGGCTGAACATGAGGTTCGACACAGTGTTGCTGCCCGCGACGAAGGCGCCCAGTGCGCCGATCCAGGGCGCGAACAGCGGCCAGGTGCCGCCGGCCAGTGCCGCTGCGCCCTCGGCCAGGGTCAGCGGCATCGACTCCAGGTCGCCGCCGGTGAACTCGGTCCCGGTGTTGATGAAGACCCGCACCAGCGGCACCGCGAACAGCAGCGCGAACGCCGCGCCGGCCAGCTGCGATCCTGCCGACTTCCAGGAGTCGGCGATCTGCCGGCGCGTCATCCGGTGCAGGCCGTAGGTGATGAGGCAGACCAGGATGAACGTGGCGCCCGGCGAGTAGAGCGGCTGCACGGCGTCGCCGATGGAGGTGCCGAACAGGCCGTCGGGAGCGCCGACCCGGATGCCTTCCAGCCACTCCTTGAGCGGAGTGATGGTCCGGGTGAGGACGAGGACGCCGGCCACGATGAGGTAGGGCGTCCAGGCGCGCACCAGGCCGATCCGGCCGCCGGCGACCTCCCCGTCGCCGACCCCCGGGACGATGTTGCCGAGCCAGCGCTGCTCCCAGCGCTCCCGCGGCGGGAAGTCCCAGATCTCCTTCGGCATCAGGAAGCCGGTGCGCGCCGCGGCGAGCACGATCAGCAGTCCGGTGAGCCCGCCCAGCAGGGAGGTGAATTCGACGCCGAGGAAGGCGTTGAAGAACACCGAGGGGATCACCATCGCCAGCGCCGAGAAGAGCGCGAACGGCCAGACGGCGAGGCCGTCGGAGAACCTGCGGCGGCCGCCGTAGAAGCCGGTGAGCATGCAGCACAGGATCAGCGGGACCAGGGTGCCGGTCAGCGCGTGCAGCACGACGACCTCGAAGCCGATCTGGCTGATCATCGCGTCGAAGCCGGTACCGGTGGCGGCGGTGTGCGCTTCGACGTTGGGCGCACCGGTGAGGCCGCCGCCGACGCCGACCAGGACGGGCGTGCCGACCGCACCGAAGCTGACCGGCGTCGACTGGATGATGAGGCCGACCATGACCGCGGCCATCGCCGGGAAGCCCAGCGCCAGCATGAGCGGCGCGACGACCGCCGCCGGGGTGCCGAACCCGGAGGCGCCCTCGATGAAGCTGCCGAACAGCCAGCCGATGATGATCGCCTGCACGCGCCGGTCCGGACTGATGCCGGTGAAGGTCGCCCGGATCGTGGCGATCGCGCCGCCCTTGGTGAGCGTCGCCAGCAGGAGCAGCGCGCCGAAGATGATGTAGAGCAGCCCGATCGCGAGGATCAGGCCCTGCACGGTGGAGGCGGCGATCGCCGCCCACTCGGTGTCCCACACCAGCACCGCGATGAGGACGACGACCGCGTAGCCGACGGGCATGGCGTATTTGGCCGGCCAGCGCAGGCCGAGCAGGAGGATGCCGACGACCGCGATGGGCGCGAGGGCGATCAGGCTGAGCAGGGCGAGGTTGTCCATCCGCGGTGCTCCCGGGGGGTCGGAGTACCGGAGCGGCCGTGCCGGTGGGGTGCGGGCGGGGCCGAGCGGTACCGGACGGAGAGGGGTGGTGGGCGGGGTGGCTCAGTGGTCGCGACTGCCCGGCGGCGTCGGCGGGCCGTTCGACCCGCGAATGCTATGCCCGTGACTCATGTCACGTAAAGACCGGATTGGCGGGGCTGAATGAATCGCTCCGCGAACACCCTGCACACACACCGCACAGAATCGCGGACTGCGCGTCCCCCTGCGCGTCCCCGGACCGCGCACGGGAAAGGGCGGCCCCTCCGCGGGAGGGACCGCCCTTTCCGTACCGCTCATGCCCTGGTCAGGTCGTCTGCTGGACCTGCAGCAGGAACTCGGTGTTGCTCTTGGACTCCTTCATCTTGTCCAGGAGGAGTTCGAGCGCCTGCTGGGTGTCGAGCGCGTGCAGGACGCGCCGGAGCTTCCAGATGATGGCGAGCTCCTCCTTGGACATGAGGATCTCCTCCTTGCGGGTGGAGGAGGCGTCCACGTCCACCGCGGGGAAGATGCGCTTGTCCGCGAGCTGCCGGTTGAGCTTGAGCTCCATGTTGCCGGTGCCCTTGAACTCCTCGAAGATGACCTCGTCCATCCGGGAGCCGGTCTCCACCAGCGCGGTGGCGAGAATCGTCAGCGAGCCGCCGTTCTCGATGTTGCGCGCCGCACCGAAGAACCGCTTCGGCGGGTAGAGCGCGGTCGAGTCGACACCGCCGGAGAGGATGCGCCCGCTGGCCGGCGCGGCCAGGTTGTAGGCGCGGCCCAGGCGGGTGATCGAGTCGAGCAGGACGACGACGTCCATGCCCATCTCGACGAGGCGCTTGGCGCGCTCGATCGACAGCTCGGCGACCGTGGTGTGGTCCTCGGCCGGGCGGTCGAAGGTGGAGTGGATGACCTCCCCCTTGACCGTGCGCTGCATGTCGGTGACCTCTTCGGGCCGCTCGTCGACGAGGACGACCATGAGGTGGCACTCGGGGTTGTTCTCGGTGATCGCGTTGGCGATCGACTGCAGCACCATCGTCTTGCCGGCCTTGGGCGGGGAGACGATGAGGCCGCGCTGGCCCTTGCCGATCGGGGCGACCAGGTCGATGATGCGCGTGGTCA
Organism: Nocardiopsis coralliicola; assembly: GCF_054779695.1. Taxonomy (NCBI): domain Bacteria; kingdom Bacillati; phylum Actinomycetota; class Actinomycetes; order Streptosporangiales; family Nocardiopsidaceae; genus Nocardiopsis; species Nocardiopsis coralliicola. The sequence goes on from NZ_BAAGXT010000007.1 coordinate 26,012, forward strand.
GCACGTTCGGCTCGGTCTCCAGGCGGAGCCGGTCCTGCGGGTACAGCGGCACCAGCTTGGAGAATTCGGCGCGGCTGCGCGCCTGCTCGGGCGCCATGCCGTTGATGGTGTCCAGCCGGACGAGGGCGTTGAACTTCTCGCGCCGCTCGCCTTCGCGGGGCTGGCGCACCGCGCCGGTGATGGCGTCGCCCTTGCGCAGGCCGTGCTTGCGGACCTGGGCCAGCGAGACGTAGACGTCGTTGGCGCCGGGCAGGTAGCCGGTGGTGCGGACGAACGCGTAGTTGTCCAGGATGTCGAGGATCCCGGCAACCGGCAGGAGGACGTCGTCCTCGCCGATCACCGGCTCGGACTCCTGGCGCTCCCGGCCGCCGCGGCGGTCCCGCCGGTCGCGGCGCCGCCCGCGGCGCCGCCCGCCGCCGTCGTCGTCGTGGCTGCTGCTGCCGCCGCGGCCGCCCTGGTTCTGGCCCTGGTTCTGGCCGCCCTGGTTCTGGTTGCCGCCGCGCTGGCCGCCGTCGCTGTTCTGACCGCCGCCCTGGTTGTCGGACTGCTGGCCGTCGCCGTCCTCGCGGTTGCGGTTGCGCCGGTTGCGCTGGCGCTCGCGGCCGCTCTGGCGGCCGCCGGACTGCTGCCCGCCCGACTGCTGGCCGCCGGACTGCTGGTCAGGGCCGTTCTTCTGGGAGGTGTTCGAAGTCTTAGTCACACTGCTCGCGGAGGTAGAGGTTTCGGTCGCGTCCGAGGAGGTCCGGGACTGGTCACCGCCGTCCTCGCCGCGCTTGCGCGAGGAGCGGCGCCCGCGCCCCTTGTCGGCGGTCTCGCCCGCCGCGTCCGCCCCGCCCGAGGCCGCCGTGGCGTCGACCTTATCGGCCGCAGGCTCCTCGGCGGAGGACTTCGCGGCGCCGGACCGGCCACTGGCCGACTTCGGCGCCGAAACGGGGCCGCCCTGCTTCGCCTCGATCGCGGCGATGACGTCGTTCTTGCGCATCCGCCCGGTACCGGTGATGCCGAGGCTGGAAGCGAGGCGCTGGAGCTCGGTGAGCTTCAGCGCGGAGAGTCCGGTCCCGCCGGACTGCCGGCCGCGCGCCTGGCTCTTGGACGCGGCCGAGGCGGCGGCAGCACTGCCGTCCGCGGTCCCCGACTGCGCACCGGCTGCACCGGCCGCGGTGGGGGAATCACTGCTGCTGACCGCCGCGTCCGTGTGGAGATCGGTGGTGTCGCTCACTAAGGGTCCTTCCCAAGGAGCGGGCTCGTGCCGCTGGTCATGTTCTGCTACGGCAGGCCCGGTGGTGCGAACCGGCCTGGCGCCGGGTCGGGCATGCCCCACGTGGATGTGTGTCGGGAACCGAAGGCGCCCTTTACCCAATCGCGGCGGGCTCTGGGCACAGCCAGACAATGGGGCGTACAGCTCGGTGGTGCTTCCCGTGGACCGTCCTGTCGCTCTCGCCGGGCGGAAGAACAGCCGTCGGAGAGGCAGAGCCACGGGTGCGACGTGAGCTCGACACAGCGACCACCTTGGACCCCGCCGGTACACGTACGGGCGGTGTCGGTGCGGAGGACCCTGTGGCGGATGAGCACACGCCCCGCAACGGGGCATCTGGTGCTTCGACCAGCCTAACATCACCGGAGCCCACAGCTATTCCTCGACTCAGGTCTATGAACGGGGAGAACTGATCCGCACCCCAGCCGGATCGATTGTTAAGGGGCGTATGTGCCATCCCGTACCCGTTCGCGCTCGAATCGAATCCGTGAGCACGGCATCGATTTCCTCGCCCGACGGCGCGGAATGCCCGCCGCCGCGGGCGTTTCCGCCCGCCGCGGCGCCGGCGCTGCCGAGCACCAGCACCGTGGGGCCGGCGCCGGAGACCACCGCGGGCAGGCCCGCGGCGCGCAGATCGGCGATGAGGCGGGCGCTGGCCTGCATCGCAGCCGCCCGGTAGCCCTCGTGCAGCCGGTCCTCGGTGGCCGCGAGCAGCAGCTCGGGGTGGCCGGAAACGGCCGCGGTGAGCAGCGCCGCGCGGCCGGCGGTGAACGCGGCGTCGGCGTGCGGCACCTCGGCCGGCAGCAGGCCGCGGGCCTCCTTGGTGGAGGACCGCGTCTCCGGCACGCACACCACGGGCCGCAGCTCCGGCGACGGCGCCAGCGCCAGCGTGCGCCACTGCGGGCCGGCGGCGGCCGCGGCGCCGGAGTCGCGCCAGGAGATGGTGAAGCCGCCGTAGACGCAGGGCGCCACGTTGTCGGGGTGGCCCTCGATGTCGGCGGCGACCCGGAACACCCGGTCCCGGTCGAGGCCGCCGTCCGGCGCGTGCCAGCCCAGCAGACCGGCTGCAGCGGCCACGCCCGCGGTGATCGCCGACGCCGAGGAACCCAGTCCGCGGCTCTGCGGCACCGCGTTGCGGCAGTGCAGGTCGACTCCCGGCGGCTCCTCCCCCGCGGCCGCGTAGGCGGCGCGGAACGCCCTGGCGACCAGGTGGGAGGGGCCCTCCGGCACCTCGCCGGCGCCCTCGCCCGCCACCCGGACGCGCACGGCGCCGTCGGTGCGCGGGCGGGCGTCGACCTCGTCGTAGAGCGCGAGGGCCAAGCCCAGCGCGTCGAAGCCGGGGCCCAGGTTGGCGCTGGTGGCCGGGGTGCGCACGCGCACCGCGGCCAGGGGGGCGTCCGGCATCAGGCCAGCCCGAGCGCTGCGGCGGCCGCCTGGGCGTCGACCGGGACCGTGGTCGCGGAGGACGCTCCGGCCAGGGCCCAGTCGGGGTCCTTCAGGCCGTTGCCGGTCACCGTGCACACGACGCGGCTGCCGCGCTCGACCGCTCCGGCCTCGACGGCCTGCAGCAGGCCGGCGACGCTCGCGGCGGAGGCGAGCTCGACGAAGACGCCCTCCTCTGCGGCGAGCATCCGGTACGCGGCGAGGATCTGCCGGTCGGTGACCGAGTCGATCGCGCCGCCGGAGGCGTCCCGCGCCTCCGCGGCCAGCGACCAGGAGGCCGGGTTGCCGATCCGGATGGCGGTGGCGATGGTGCGCGGTGTCTCCACCGGCGCGCCGCTCACCATCGGCGCGGCGCCGCTGGCCTGGAAGCCCAGCATCTTCGGCGTGCGGGTGGCGATCCCGTCCTTGGCGTACTCGGTGTAGCCCATCCAGTAGGCGCTGATGTTGCCCGCGTTGCCCACCGGGAGGCAGTGCACGTCGGGCGCGTCGCCGAGGGCGTCGACGATCTCGAAGGACGCGGTCTTCTGGCCCTGCAGCCGGTACGGGTTGACCGAGTTGACCAGGGCAACCGGGTAGTCCACGGACAGCTTGCGGGCGAGCTCCAGGCAGTCGTCGAAGTTGCCGTCGACCTGGAGCAGCTGCGCACCGTGCACCAGGGCCTGCGCGAGCTTGCCCATCGCGATCTTGCCCTGCGGCACGAGGACGGCGCAGGTCATCCCGGCGCGGACCGCGTAGGCGGCGGCGCTGGCGCTGGTGTTGCCGGTGGAGGCGCAGATGACGGCCTTGGCGCCGTCCTCGGCGGCCTTGGAGATCGCCATCGTCATGCCGCGGTCCTTGAAGGAGCCGGTGGGATTGAGGCCCTCGACCTTGAGGAAGACCTCGCATCCGGTCAGCTCCGACACCCGGTTCGCGGGGACGAGCGGCGTGCCGCCCTCCAGCAGGGTGACGACCGGCGTCTGCGCCGTGACGGGGAGTCGGTCGCGGTATTCCTCGACGACTCCGCGCCACGCCCGTGCCATGCTCACGACAGGACCTTTCGCGGTGCGGTAGGGGCGGGGCGGGCTGGGCCCGCCCCCCTTCGATTCTACGGTCCCCCGCGCCGCGGCGGCGCCGGGGACATCCGTTCCGACCTGCACCGCCGCGCCCGGGCGGGCCCGGTGCGGCGGCGGTGCGCGGCGGAGGTTCAGGTGCCGGCGGGTGCGGCGGCCGGCGGCGCCGGGTCAGGCGCTGCCGAGGGCCTCGACGCGCATCACGCTGGCGACGCTGAGCACCTCGTCCAGCACGCTCAGCCGGTCGACGGTCGCGCTGAGCGCGGAGTCCGGGGCGGGGTGGCTGACCAGGATCAGCTGGGCGTCGCCGCCGGAGCCCTCCTGGCGCACGTTCTTGATGGAGACGCCGTAGTCGGCGAACACGTCGGCGACCAGCGCCAGCACGCCCGGCCTGTCGGCGACGTCGAGCGAGAGGTGGTAGCGGGTGACCGTGTCGCCCACCGGGTGCACCGGCAGGCCGGTGTCGTGCGCGCCCTCGCCGACCGAGGTGCCGGCGAGCCGGTTGCGCGCCACCGCGACCAGGTCGCCCAAGACCGCGCTCGCGGTGGGCGTGCCGCCGGCGCCCGCGCCGTAGAACATCAGCCGGCCGGCGTTCTCCGCCTCGACGAACACCGCGTTGTAGGCGCCGCCGACGGTCGCCAGCGGGTGCTCGCGCGGCAGCATCGCCGGGTGCACGCGGACGCCGACCGAGCTGCCGTCCTCGGCGAGCTGGCAGATCGCCAGCGGTTTGACGACGCAGCCCATGGCCTGCGCGCTCGCGATGTCGCCGGCGGTGACGCCGGTGATGCCCTCGCGGTGCACGTCGGCGGCGGTCACCTTCTGGGTGTGGAAGGCGAGCCGGGCCAGGATGGCCGCCTTCGCGGCGGCGTCGAAGCCCTCCACGTCAGCGGTCGGGTCGGCCTCGGCGTAGCCCAGCGCCTGCGCCTCTTCGAGGGACTCGGTGAAGCCGGCGCCCTGGGAGTCCATCCGGTCGAGGATGAAGTTGGTGGTGCCGTTGACGATGCCCATCACGCGGGTGACGCGGTCGCCGGCCAGGGAGTCGCGCAGCGGCCGCAGCAGCGGGATCGCGCCGGCCACCGACGCCTCGTAGAACACGTCGACATTGCTCTCCCGGGCGGCGGCGTGGATGGCCGCGCCGTCCTCGGCGAGCAGCGCCTTGTTCGCGGTCACCACCGACTTGCCGGCCTTGACCGCGGCGAGGATCAGCGACCGCGCGGGCTCGATACCGCCGATCACCTCCACGACGAGGTCGATGTCGGGGCGCGTGGCCAGCGCCATGGCGTCGGTGGTGATCAGCTCCGGGTCCAGGCCGGCGCCGCGCGCCCGCCCGGGGCGGCGCACCGCGACGCCGCCGATCTCGACCCGCGTGCCCACGCGCGCGGCGATCTCGTCGGCCTGCTCGGTGAGCTGCCGTGCGACCTCTGCACCCACGACGCCGCATCCGAGCAGCGCCACCTTCATCGCCATGGGGGGTGACTCCCGTTCCTGTCGACGCATCCTGAAGATCGGTTCCCGTTCGGGCCCGCGCCCGAACCGCGGCCGGCCAGTCCGTGCGGACCGTATCGGCCGGACCGGGCGCGGCCGCGCTCAGCCCAGATCGAGGCGGAGGAGGTCCTCCTCCGTCTCGCGGCGCACGATGGCACGCGCCGCACCGCCGGCGACGGCGACGACGGCCGGCCGCGGCAGGTGGTTGTAGTTGCTGGCCATCGAGTGGCAGTAGGCGCCGGTCGCGGCGACCGCCACGAGGTCGCCCGGCCGGAGGTCGTCGGGCAGGTAGAGGTCGTTGACCACGATGTCGCCGCTCTCGCAGTGCTTGCCGACCAGGCGGGACAGCATCGGCGCAGCACCGCCGCTCTCCCGCGAAGCGGGCACGCAGGTGTACTCGGCTCCGTAGAGGGCGGTGCGGATGTTGTCGCTCATACCGCCGTCCACGCTGACGTAGGTGCGGATGCCCTCCACGTCCTTCACCGTGCCGACCCGGTAGAGGGTGACGCCGGCCGGCCCGGCGATCGCGCGGCCCGGCTCGACCGCGATACGCGGCGGCTCCAGCCCACCGGCGGCGCACTCCCGGGCGGTGATGGCGGCGAGGTTCTCCGCGATGGCCTTCGGCGACAGCGGGGTGTCGCCGGGCACGTAGGCGATGCCGAGGCCGCCGCCGAGGTCCAGCTCGGGCAGGCTGACGCCGGTCTCGGTGTGGATCCGGGCGAGGAACGCGGCGACCCGGCGGGCCGCCACCTCGAAGCCGGCGGTGTCGAAGATCTGCGAGCCGATGTGCGAGTGCAGGCCCACCAGGCGCAGGTGCTCGGCGGCGAGCACCCGGCGGACCGCCTCGTCGGCGGCTCCGGTGCTCAGCGCGAAGCCGAACTTCTGGTCGTCGTGCGCGGTGGCGACGAACTCGTGGGTGTGCGCCTCCACCCCGGTGGTGACGCGGATGAGGACCGAGGGCGTGCAGCCGCGCTCGCCGGCGAGCCGCTCCAGCCGCTCGATCTCGTCGAAGGAGTCGACGACGATGCGGCCGACGCCGGCCTCCAGGGCGCGCACCAGCTCGGCCTCGGACTTGTTGTTGCCGTGCATGCCGAGGTCGGCGGGCGGGAACCCGGCAGCCAGCGCTACGGCGAGCTCGCCGCCGCTGCACACGTCGAGCTTGAGGCCCTCTTCGTGCACCCAGCGCGCGACCGCCTTGGTCAGCAGGGCCTTGCCGGCGTAGTAGACGTCCGCGCCGACCGCGGCGAACGCGGTGCGGAAGTCGCGGGCGCGGCCGCGGAAGTCGTCCTCGTCGAGGACGAACAGCGGGGTGCCGTACTCGCGGGCGAGCTCCGAGGCGGGGACGCCGCCGAGGACCAGCTCGCCGCTGACGCGCTGCGCGCTGCCCGGCCACACGCGCGGGTCCAGCTCGAAGAGGTCGTTGGGCGGCGCCGGCGGATTCTCCTCGGGCAGCACGTCGGCGTGGCGCGGGCCGGCGGGGTGGGCGTAGCGGCTCATGGCGGCTCTCGGCTGTCGTCTCGTGGCTGTGCGGGCAGCGGCGGTGGGCAGTGCGGTAGCGGTGCGGTTGGCGGCGATGTGCAATCGCGGGATCTTCACGATGTGGCCGGCCGCGGCGGCTGCACCCGTGCAGCCCCGGCCCGGCGGGCCGCCTGCGGTGGCGCGGCCGCTCTTGGCGTCCGGCCGCCGGCCGCGCGGTCGGACCGAGCACGCCGGGCACGCCGGAGTGCGCCGGTGTGCCCTGGATGCTCGTGCGGCTCCGGCGCGGTGCGCGCACCGCGCGGGCTGCTTCTCCCCAGGCTGTCACGCGGAGCGGGGGCACGGGCGCTCAGGGCCTTGTGGGCGCCGACACACCGAGCAGGCGCAGCGCGGCGCCGAGAACCCCCGCCGCCGCGGCGTCGGCCGCAGCGGAGCGGGACGGGCCGACAGCGGTGTACGCCGCGGCCAGTCCCTCCACGTATCTGACCAGCATATGCGGTCGTCCGCGCCGTCCAGCCCCCCGCAGAACCCCGGGACCGTCATAGAGGGCCCCCGCAAACTCCGCCAATTCGGGCTCCCGGTCCCATGCGGCCGGGTCGAGCAGGGGGTCGGAGGCGGGAGCCCCGCACGGACCTCCGGGCTCCGCGCCGCCGCTGACCTGCGGGGCTTCCCCGCCGGGGTCATGCTGCCCCGCGCGGCTGCCCCGGCCGGCTGTGCGGCCCTGATCTTCCCGAGCGCCGCCGAGCGTGTCCGCGACCGCACTGCCGCGTCCGTCCCCCGGACCGGAGCCGGACCGGGGACCGGCGCCCTGGCCGCTCTGCAGACCCGCCCTTGATGCGGGGCCGCCTCCGGCGGCGAACGGCGGTATGCCGGAGGAGAAGAGGCCGTCGCGGGAGGCTGCGGCGCGGGCGTGCGCGAGGCGGACGGCGAACGCGGGGTTGCCGGGGGTCGCGCGCGCCCAGGCGCCGGGCCGGTCGGCGGTCGGTTCGGCGGGCAGGTCGGGGCCGGTCAGCTCGCCGGGTCGGGGCTGGTCGTCGGCCGCCCTGCAGAAGGCGTAGCGGGCGGCGTTCTCCCCGACCGCCGCCAGCAGCAGCGCAGTCGGGCCGAGGGGGGTGTCCGCGGCGGCCGGGGCGAGCGCATCGGCGGCGGGTTCGCGCCAGTCGTCCCGCTCCTCGGGCGCCGGGGACGCTGCGGGCGGTCCGGCATGTGCAGGGTGCACGGGAGGGGCGGTGCCGCCGGCCCCGGCAGCCGCGCCCGCACCGGCCGCGTCCTGCGCGGCGCAGGCCGCATCGCTGCGGGCGTCGGCGCGCGCCTGGGCGACGGGCCCGGACCCGGCAAGCCCGGTCAGCGGCCAGTCCGGGACGGGCAGCGCATCGTCCGGGCCGGCCGGACCCCATCGGCCCCCGGGGTCCGGCATGCCGCGCCAGGCGCCGGCGGTCAGGAAGGCGGCGCCCTCGGCCGCACGGACCGCCAGCGCGGCGAGGAGGCGGGGCTCCGGGGTGAAGGCGATGAAGCCGGGGCCGACCGCTTCGGCCGAGCGGATACCGGGGACGCTGCGCAGCGCGGCGGCGGCGCGGCCGGCCAGTGCCGCGGGGTCGCCGGGGGCGCGCAGAGCAGCGGCGGTCGTGAACCGGCCCGCCCAGGGGCGCTGGTCCGGGTCGCGGCGCGGGTCGGTGAAACCGAGGCCGCTGGGCGCGCAGGCGAGCGCCGAAGCGAAGGCCCCGCGCAGCAGCGCGTCCAGGGTGGCGGGATCGGCGGCCGGGCCGCTGCCCGCTCCGGTCTGCGGCACGGGCCCGCGCGGTGCGGCGGAGTGCGTCAACGGACGAGCCCGGCCAGAGAGCGCACGGTGGAGATCAGCTCGGTCGGGTCGAAGGGCTTCGCGAGGTAGGCGTCGACGCCGGCGGCGCGGCTGCGGCGCAGGTCGTCCTCCTGCGCTCGGGCGGTGATCAGCACGACCTTCGCGCGGCGCGTGTCCTCGCCGGCCCGCAGCCGCTCGGCGGTGACCCAGCCGTCGAGGTTCGGCATCATCACGTCCAGCGTGATGACGTCCGGGCTCACCTCCGCGGCGCGCGCCAAGCAGTCCCGGCCGTCCACCGCGGTGTGCACCTCGAACCCCTCGAGCTGCAGGTTGACCGCGATGAGCTGCCGGATCACCTCGTCGTCGTCGACCACCAGGACCCGTGTCAGCGCTTCTCCCACGGCCGCGACCCTAGCGCCCGCCGGGCTCCCGCGCCCGCCCTTCGCCGAACCCGCCCCAAAACCGAACGACCCACCCCCGCACCCCTGTTATTGTTGTTCTCGCAGCGCGCCCCCTTAGCTCAGGGGATAGAGCAACGGCCTCCGGAGCCGTGTGCGCAGGTTCGAATCCTGCAGGGGGCACTCCAGCGCGCACAGCGCAATCCCACGGCGGCCAGCGGAAGCACCTCGGTGCCCGCTGGCCCTTGTGCTTTCCGGGCGCTCCGCCGGCTGCTCCTGCGCCGCTCCCCGCTCCCGCCGCGCGTCCGGACATCCGGTTCGGCCGCCGCAGGAGTCTCAGTACCCTGCCGGGATGACTGAGACAACGACGACCGAGAGCCCCGCGCGGACCGCGGGGATGCACCCGCTGCTCCGTGCCGGTGCAGTCGCCGTAGCGGGCTTCGCACTGGGCGCTCTGACGTTCTACGCGCAGGGGTTCCTGCCCGATTCCGTGGTCTCCTTCGCCAACTCGGCGAGCGGCTGGACCCTGCTGACGGTGCTGCTGATCGCGGCGGCACGGCTGTCCACGGCCGCTTCGTCGGTGCTGGGTGCGGTGGCCTTCGTACTGCTGGTCCTGGGCTATACCGCCGCCGCCCTGCTGAACGGACTCTTCTACAGCCCGCTGTTCTTCGGTGCCATCGGGGTGGTCGCCGGTCCCTTCGTGGGAGCGGCGACCGCGTGGCTGCGTTCCCCGGCGCCCCTCCGGGCCGCTGCCGGCACCGCCCTGCTGGCGGGGATCGGCGTCGGCGAGGGCATCTACGGGCTGACCGTCGTCGCTGCCACTACGAGCCCCGTCTACTGGGCGGCCATCGCTGCCGCCGGGCTGGCCCTGCTCGCTGCGATGCTGCTGCGCCGCATCCGCGGCGCCGCCCCCGCCGCTCTCGCGGCAGCGGGCACCGCGCTGATCGCGGGCGCCTTCGTCCTCACCTACACCGCCGCGGGGGCCGTTCCCCAGCTCCTCTAGCCCCCGCGTCCCCCGGTCTCCCCGGGCCTGCCGCCGTGCTCCCGGGACCGGAGCGGCCCCGGGAGCGCGGCGGCGGGGTCAGCGGTCGGCGAGGGGGTCGAGGTCGGCGTCAAGCTGCTCCTGGGAGACGCGCGAAGCGGAGCCGGCGAGGAGGACGGCGGCGAGGGAGATGCCGGCTGTCGCGACGATGTAGACCGCGATCGGAAGCCAGGAGCCGCCGAACTCGGAAAGCAGCCAGGTGGCGATCAGCGGAGCGGTGCCGCCGGCCGCGGCGGCGCCGATCTGGTAGCCCAGCGTCACGCCGGTGTAGCGGATGCGCGCGGGGAAGATCTCCGAGGAGAGGGTGCCGAGGGTCGCGGTCACCGGCGCCCAGAAGATGCCGAGTCCCACCACGGTCGCCAGGATCAGCATGGCCGTACTGCCGGTGTCCAGCAGCAGGAAGTACGGTGCGGCGAAGAGTGCGAGCAGCACGGTTCCGACGAGGTAGACCGGGCGGCGGCCGTAGGTGTCGGAGGCCCGGCCCGCGATCGGGATGCAGACGGTCGCGACGATCGCGCCGATGGTCACCGCGTTCAGCGTCGTGGTGTTGTCGAAGTCCAGCGTGCCGGTGGCATAGCTGACCACGAAGGTGCCGAAGATGTAGAACGGCGCGGTCTCCACGACCTTGGCGCCGGTTGCGACGAGCACGGCGCGCCAGTGGTGGCGGAGTGTCTCCAGCACCGGAACCTGGGCGATCTCGCCCTCGTCGCGGGCCTTCTGGAAGGCGGGCGTCTCATCGATGCCGGAGCGGATCCACAGCCCGACCGCGACCAGTACGACGCTGGCGATGAACGGCACGCGCCAGCCCCAGGCGTTGAACGCCTCGTCGGGAAGGAGGGTCATCCCGGCCAGGGCGAGGCTGGCCAGCAGCATGCCGGCGGTCACCCCCATCTGCGGAACGCTGCCGAAGAGCCCGCGCCGGTTCTTGGGCGCGTACTCGTAGGCGAGGAGCAGGGCACCGCCCCACTCGCCGCCGATGCCCAGGCCCTGGATGAGGCGCAGGAGGATCAGCAGGACCGGCGCCAGCATGCCGGCCGCCGCGTAGGTGGGCAGCAGGCCGATCGCCATGGTCGCGCCGCCCATCAGGGACAGCGTGATCACCAGCGTCCGCTTGCGGCCGATCCGGTCGCCGATGTGGGAGAAGATGACGCCGCCCAGCGGCCGGACGAAGAACGTCAGCGAGAACGTCATGTAGGAGAGCATCAGCGACACGAAGGGGTCGCCGGAGGGGAAGAACAGCTTGTCGAAGATGAGCCCGGCGGCGGTTCCGTAGAGGAAGAAGTCGAACCACTCGATGGTGCTGCCGGTGAGGCTCGCCGCGAGGACCTTGGCGCGGGGCGCCTTCTTCGGTTGGGACTCACTCGGCGTACTCGGTCCGCTCATGGGTCCGCTCCTGATTGGGGAGTGGTGTGCGAGGGCGCTTGGGATGAGCACCCTCCCGGGAGGGAGCCGAACGCTAGACCGGCAGGGCTACGGTTTGATTGCAGCCGGCCACGCACTGCCCGCCCTGCCCGCTGGCCCTCCGCGCCGCACACCGCGCCACCAGGCACGATTTTCGAGATAAATCGCGGAGATTTTCACCCCGGAGTCCCACGGGGCGCCCCAGCGGACCCGATTCGAACTTCTGGGCGTTTCGTCCCGAATGTCAGCTTGCGCTCGGAGTCGCGGGCGGCCGGCCACGGGCAGAGCAGCCCCGCACGGAGCCGGACGGCGGGGGCGGCGGGAGGCGCCGGCGCTCCTGTGCGGCCAGGGTCACTGCTGTTCGCGGGGCTGGGGCGGCTCGGGCCGTAGGCCCCCGCTTCTCGGCGGCGGGCTTCCCGGTGTTCAGTACGTCGGACACGCGCAAAAGCGGCAGCGACGGCAGAGCTTGACGGCGCCTCAGGCGGGCGGCCGGGTGGCGGGCTGGTCGCGTGGCGGGGTGGGCGGCGCATGCCAGGAAAACGGACACGGCAACGGGGGCCCTGCAAACCCTGCCCTGGCAGAAGAGGTCCTTCCCCCTACAGGCCCTGCGCGGCGAGCTCGATATTACGCCACGCTGACCTGCGTAAACACGGGATCATGCAGCGTCTCGATGCCTGATTCCCGCGCACCCGCCTTTTCCGCAGCCTGATCGGCGAAAAGGCACGAGCCGCGGAGTCGCACTGTTCCGCTATGGGCGATTTGAGGCGGCAGAGGTTTCACCGCCCCGCGAAAAGGAACGCGACGCGCTCCTGCGCCTAGATCCCCAGGCCGGATGCCCGCGCCCCGCCGGCGACCCGACCGGTTTCGCCCCATAGGTCGAAACGCCGAGTGAAAAGGGCCCGATGAATGAACCGCGGAAGGTTCACGACTCTCGATTCTGCGCGGATTTGCCGCTTGCCGCCGGCCGGTCGGTGCTCCCCGGGCGGCGCGCCCGGCCCGGGCGTCCAGTCGCGCAGAAGCGGGCGGGCAGTGCCGGCGGATCGGCGGGCACGGGCGCAGCGGCGGGGATCGAGGCGGCAGCGGCCGATGCCCGCCCGCAGCGCCAGGGCGCCGGCCCCGGCGCCGCCAGAGCCCGACGGCCGAGCCTTCTGGGACTCCATCCCGACCGCCGCTCCGAGGGCGGCGGTGCCGAGTACGTTGCCATGCCGGGACCGTGAACGAGCGGCCCCCGCCGGTTCAGCCGCCGGCCGGCTTGGCGGACCTGCCGCGGCCGCATGCCCGGCGGATTTCCGGCCCCGCGCTCGCGACCCCTGCACGCCCGGCGCGCAGCTCCTGGACGACGCAGCGGCGCTTCGGCAGCCAGGGCAGCCGAGAAGCGAACGCGCACACCGCCGGGCCCTCCCTCGCAGAAGGAGTCGGCCGGGCGCGGCAGGCGCAGGAAGGCACGGCGCGACTGCGGTACGGGGTGCGCGGACGGCGGATGCCGTGCGCAACCAGCAGGGGCGCCGTTGCGCGCCGACTCGGCGGCGTCCGCTCTGCGTTGCCCGGCAGAGGGCCGTCAGAAGTCCTGGGTGACCTCGTCCCAGATGGCGTCCGGAGTGCGGTCGGTGTTCTGCAGTCGGCACGCCTGGGCGACCAGGAGGCGGCCGGTCGAGCGGAGGTGGGCGGCCATGGCGGCGCCGGCGGCTTCGGGGTCGCCCGCGGTGATGGCGGCGAGGACGGGCGCGTGTTCGGTGCGGATGTCGTCGAAGGTGCGGGACTCGTCGGCAGCCGTTGACGCGCCGAGGATCCGGGTGTGCACGCGGAGCCGGGCCACCGTCTCTGCGGCACGGCGGGTCCGGCCGGCCAGCATGACCTCTTCGTGGAGCCGCTGGTCGTGGTCGAAGAACGCGTCCTCGTCGCCGCGGCCGGCTGCGTCGCGCATTGCGGCGTCCTGTTCGGCGAGGCGGTCCGGGGTCGCGGCACCGGCGTAGCGGGCGGCGCGGCGGGCCGCCGGCACCTCCAGGGCCAGCCGGATCGCGAAGATCTCGGCGACGTCCTCCGGCCGGGTGGGCACTACACGGAAGCCGCGATTGCGCTCGAACCGGACCAGCCCGGCCTCTTCCAGGCGGAGCAGGCCGTCGCGGACGGGCGAGCGGGAGATCCCCAGCTCCTCGGAGAGGCGGTGCACGCTGTAGAGCTCGCCGGGGAGCATGGTCTGGGCGACCACCGCGCGCCGGACATGCTCCATCACCTGAGTCGTCAGGGTGGGGGCGGTCCAGGGGGCGTTCACGTCGCCATCCTCCCATACCGAAATCGGTGCCGGCGGCCGGGATCGGCTGCGGCACGGGAGGTTCTGCCGCAGGTCCGGGGCTACACGGCCGGCGCTGGATGTGTCCGGTTTCTTCTACAACATGTAACATGTTACCTTCCCTGTGAAGTGGTTCACAGGAGCCACTCGCACCCCTTTCACAGGAACTGACAGGAGGACTGTCGGCGTGGGCATCGTCAGTCTGGTCGCCTTCATCGGCGTCACCGTCGCCGTCAACACGGTCCTGAAGCGGCCGATCGCGGAGGCGCTCGTCGCGGGCCTCGTCGTGGCCGCCCTCATGGGCGGTACCGACGCACCCGCACTGCTCGTCAACGGAGTGGCCGAGGCCGCGTACTCCACCGACGTGATCTTCGCCGGCATGGCGTTCGTCTTCATGGGCGCGATCGTTTCGGCGACCGGCCTGATCGAGCGGCTGATCGGCATCCTCAACTCGCTCTTCGGACGCGTGCGCGGCGGCCCCGCCTACGTGTCCACGCTGGGCTCGGGACTGGTCGGCATGGTCGCGGGCTCCACCGCGGGCAACACCGCAACCGTCGGCTCGGTCACCATCCCGTGGATGAAGCGGAACGGCTGGAGCCCGGAGAAGTCGGCCACCCTGGTCGCCGGCAACTCGGGCCTCGGCGTCGCGCTGCCGCCCAACTCCACGATGTTCATCCTGCTCGCCTCCCCCGCGGCAGCCGGCATCTCCACCGGGAGCGTCTACGTCGCACTGCTCGTCGCGGGCCTGTGGTGCGTGCTCTACCGGCTCATCGTCGTCTGGCTCTGGTCGCGCGGCTCCGACAGCATGCCGCTGCCGGCCAGCGAGCGCCTCCCGATCGGCGCGACGCTGCGGGAGAACTGGACCTCGACCGCCATCTTCCTCGGCGTGCTCATCCCGGTCGCGGTCACCTTCGGCCCGATCAACGACTGGCTCGCCCAGCCCGGCCGGATGGGCGCCAGCACCGAGAGCATCTCGATCATCGTGTGGATCCCGCTGATGATCATCGCGCTGGCCCTGCTGGAGGGCATCCGCCGGATGCCGTCCGCGGCGCAGCTGCGCGAGGCGATCGTCAGCAGCATCCCCAACTTCGCCACCGTCGGCATCTCGCTCTTCGCGGCGCTGTCCGCCTCCAACGTGATGGAGGAGCTGGGCCTGGGGCCGCAGCTGGGCGGTGTCATGCAGTCGCTGGACGTCCCCGCCGCACTGCTCATCCTGCTGGTCTGCGTCATCGCCGTCATCGTGGCGACGCCGCTCTCCTCCACCGCCACCGCCGCCGCCATCGGCGCACCGTCGATGTTCGCGCTCACCTCGGTCGGCGTCGACCCGGTCGTCGCGATCGTCACCGTGCTGATCTGCACCTCCACCGAGGGCGCCTCGCCGCCCATCGGTGCGCCGCTCTACATGGCCGCCGCCTACGCCGATGCCAAGCCGCAGAAGATGTTCGTCCCGCTGCTGCTCTGGTTCGTCTTCCCGGTGATCGCGATCGCGTGGGCGATCGGGATGGGCTGGATCCCGATCCCGGCCTGACCGCGTCCGCCCCTGTCCCGCTCCGCCCCTGTCGCCTTCGGGAGAAGTGATCCCCGTGCAGAACGTGAAGAGAATCCTCACCGCCACCGCCTGGACCGTGTTCTGGGCCAGCCTGGCGCTGTTCCTCGGCCTCGGCACGATCGTGATGGCCGGCCAGTTCGCCGGCGTCGCCGCCTTCCAGCCCGCCTGGGTGGAGGCGCTTGCCGGGCTTCCGTCCGAGGCGGCGTTCACCTGCGCCGCGATCTGCGCATCCGCTGCGTTCGCGCTGCAGTACACCAGCCGATTCAGCGGAGCCGCCGCATCCGAGGACGACTAGGGCGTGTTGGGTGGACACCTGTCCCGCTCGCGACGAACGCCACCCACCCAACACACCCTCGGGCGTTTCGGTGAACGCCTGTCCTGCTGCGCGTCGCCCCGGCACGTCCAAACCGCCCCCGGCTAGCTCGACTCCACCCCCCTTCGTCTCAGCCGCGGCAGGCCTGCGCGCCCGCCGCGGCTCTTCAGCGCACATTCCCGCCGCACGGTGCGGCGTTCACAACGGAAGGGGATCGGCGATGCCGACAGCCAGCCCACCCGACCACGTCTCCGGATCCGGCGCGGGCGGACCCGCCGGCGCAGCGCGGGGCATCAGCGCTGCGGCGGGGCTCGGCGACCGGCTGCGGCGGGATCTGACCACGCGCGCCGCCTATGTCTCCGACGCCTCGGTCTACCGCCGGCTGCCGGCGGCCGTGCTGGAGCCGGCGGACGCCGCGGACGTGCGCGCCGGCATCGCGCTGGCCGAGGCCGAGGGGTGGCCGGTGGTCGGGCGCGGCGGCGGCACCTCGGTCGCCGGCAACGCGATCGGCGAGGGCCTGGTCATCGACACCTCGCGGCGGATGAACCGCATCCTCGCCATCGACCCGGAGGCGCGGACGGCGCGGATCCAGCCGGGGGTGGTGTGCGACCGGCTGCGCGAGGCCGCCGCGCCGCACGGCCTGACCTACGGCCCCGATCCGTCCACGCACTCCCGGTGCACCGTGGGCGGCATGGTCGCCAACAACGCGTGCGGCTCGCACTCGGTGGCGTGGGGGACATCGGCCTCGAATCTGGTGTCGGTGACCCTCATGCTCGCCGACGGGCGCGAGGTGGTGCTGGAGGCGGGCGGTGCCAGCGACCCGGTGATCGAGGAGGGCCTGCGCCGGCTGCGCGACGGCGCGCTGGCGCCGCTCCGCACCGAACTGGGCCGGTTCCCCCGGCAAGTCTCCGGCTACGGACTGCACTACCTGCTGCCGGAGAACGGCTTCGACGTTGCGAAGGCGGCCGCCGGCTCCGAGGGCACGCTCGGCATCATCACCGAGCTGACGGTCCGCCTGGTCGAGCGGCCCGCGGCGACCGCGCTGGCGGTCCTGGCCTTCCCCACCGTGTTCGACGCCGCTGCGGCGGCGCCCCGGCTGCGCCAGCCCGGCGTCGCCACGATCGAGGGCATGGGCGGCGACCTGCTGGCTGCCCTGCGCACCCGTCCGGGCAGCGCCACCGCCGGCGAGGCGCTTCCCGGAGCCGGCACCGCGGGCGGCTGGCTGTACTGCGAGACGACCGGCGGGACCGAGGCGGAGGCGGCCGCGGTCGCCGGGCGGTTGGCCGCCGCAGCGGAGGGCACCGTCGGCACGGCCGTCGTCACCGATCCGGCCGAGGCCCGCGCCCTGTGGCGGATCCGGGAGGCCGGCGCCGGCATCGCGACCCGGCTGCCCGACGGCGGCGCGGCGTGGCCGGGCTGGGAGGACTCCGCCGTTCCCGCGGAGAACCTCGCCGACTACCTGCGCGACCTGTATGCCCTGATGGACCGGCACGGGGTGCGCGGCACCCCGTTCGGCCACTTCGGCGAGGGCTGCGTCCACCTGCGCGTCTCCCTCGACCCGGGCAGTGAGGAGGGGGTGGCCGGGTTCCGCCGCTTCATGCAGGAGGCCGCCGACCTGGTCTGCGCGCACGGCGGATCGCTCTCCGGCGAGCACGGCGACGGCCGCGCCCGCTCCGAGCTGCTGTCCCGGATGTACAGCGCAGAGATGCTGGACCTGTTCCGCGGCTTCAAGGCGGTGTTCGACCCGGCCGGGGTGTTCAACCCGGGTGTGCTGGTGGACCCCGAGCCGCTCGACGACCGGCTGCGCCCCGGACCCGGCCGGCGCGCGCTGGAGCTGGCGCCGGTGCACGCCCTGTCCCGGGACGGCGGATCCCTGGCCGACGCGGTGAACCGGTGCGTCGGGGTGGGCGCCTGCCGGTCGCAGGAGGGTGCGATGTGCCCGTCCTTCCAGGCCACCGGGGACGAGGTGCACTCGACGCGCGGCCGGGCGCGGCTGCTGTCGGAGATGCTGCGCGGCGAGTCGGTGGCAGACGGCTACCGCTCCGAGGAGGTGCGCGAGGCGCTCGACCTGTGCCTGTCGTGCAAGGCGTGCGCCTCGGAGTGCCCGGTCAACGTCGACATGGCCACCTACAAGTCGGAGTTCCTGTACCGGCACTACGAGGGCCGCATCCGCCCGGCGGCGCACTACTCGATGGGGTGGCTGCCCCTGGCCACCCGGCTGCTGCACGCGGTTCCCGGCGCGGCCTCGCTGGTCAACACGGTGATGCGGGTGCCGGGTGTGGCGGCCCTCACCAAGCGCCTGGCCGGTATCGACCGGAGCCGCGGCATGATCACGTTCGCGCCGCGGTCGCTGCAGTCGCGCGCGAAGGACCGCACCGCGCGCCGCGCGCCCGAGGCGGCAGACGGGGACGGCCGTCCGGTGGTCGTGCTCTGGCCCGACTCCTTCACCAACCATCTGAAGACCGAGCCGGGCACCGCCGCCATCGAGGTCCTGGAGGCCCTGGGCTACCGGGTGGTGGTGCCCTCAGCACCGGTGTGCTGCGGTCTGACCTGGCACTCCACCGGCCAGCTGGGCATGGTGCGCTCGGTGCTGGCGCGCACACTGGACGCGATGGAGCCGTTCGACGGCCTGCCGGTGGTGGCGCTGGAGCCGTCCTGCCGGGTGATGCTCGGCCACGAGCTCAGCGAGCTCCTGCCCGGCGATCCCCGCGCCGAGCGGCTGCAGGGCGCGGTCGTCTCGCTGGCCGGCATCGTGGCGCGGCACCTGCCGGACCGGACCGGCCGGCCCGAGGAGTGGCCCTTCACCACGCTGGACACCGGCGCGGTGCACCAGGTGCACTGCCACGAGCGTTCGCAGGAGAACAGCGCTGCCTCGCGCGCCGTACTGGCGGCGCTCGGCGTCTCCGAGCGGGCGATCGCGACCGGCTGCTGCGGTCTGGCGGGGAACTGGGGGTTCGAGGACGGCCACGCGGAGCTGTCCCGCACTCTGGCCGAGCGGGAACTGCTGCCCGCGGTCCGCAACCGCGACGACGGCGACCTGGTGCTCGCCGACGGCTTCTCCTGCCGCACCCAGCTCGCCGAGGAGGCGGGCGAAGACGGCCTGCACCTCGCCCAGATCCTGCAGCGGGCGCTGCTCTCCGCTGACGGAGCAGGGCCCCGCTGACCGGCCGGGCCGTCGGCCGGCGCAGCCCCGGGCGGGCCGCCGACCGGGGCTGCGGTCCGTCGCTGCGGCCGCTCCCGGGCGGCGGCCGCAGCGGAACCGGATGAGCGGGAGGAGGCGCCGGCAGAGCACCGCCCCGGCCCGAGCGCGGCGGGCGCAGCCCCGGCCCCGTTCCGCCGGCCGGCCCCCACTTCCCGAGTGGCGCCGGACGCGGGCCCACGGCGCCACGGCCGCGTGGCGTGTGCCTCGACCGCGGACGTCGCGGGCCCCGCGGCTGCGGCTGGGCCCGGTCCCGAATCGGCCGCTGCGGCCCGGGCAGGCCTGCAGGCGGAACCGCTCGCCGAAGGCCGCGGCCGGCTTCGGGGCTCAGTCGCCGAACCCGGCCCCCAGCGGAGCGCCGGCCGCGGGGCCGGCGGGGGACGAGGCGCTGAGCCGGGCCTCGACCGCGTCAGCGGCCGAGGCACCGATGCCGCGGAAGACGTCGGCGCCGATGCGCCAGTGGCTGCGGGCGGAGTCGAGGTCGCCGAGCTCGGCCAGGGCGTCACCGATGCCTGCGTTGGCCTGCGCAAAGCAGTAGCGGATGCCGATCCCCGAGGCCAGCCTGGCGGCGGTGCGGTGCTGCGCCAGTGCTGCCTCCGGGTCTCCCGAGCGCAGCCGGATCTCGCCGAGCGTGTTGCGCGCGCTGGGCTCGACCAGCCGCTCGTTGCCGCTGATCGCCACGGCCAGGCACGACTCCGCCGCGTCGACCGCCGCCTCCTGCTGGCCCGCGCCCCAGTAGGCGTGCGCCAGCGGGTGGACGTAGGCCTCGATGAACCGGTTGCGGGCCTGCTGGGCCATCGACCGCGCCCGCTCCAGCTGGTCCACCGCCTCGCCGTGCCGGCCCATCCCGACGAAGACCCAGCCGGTGACCGCCTCTCCGTCGATGCGCTGCCGCGGGTTTCCGCGGCCGGCGAGCTCGACCGCGGAGCGGGAGTGGTGCAGCGCCCGCTCAAGATCGCCCTTGAGGTACAGCAGCTGGCCCAGATAGGCGTGCGCCGGGATGTGCTCCTCCAGCGCCTCGCCTCCGGAGGCGGCCAGGATCTCGGCGAGGCTCTCCTCGGCCTCGCTGTAGCGGCCGCGGAAGATCGCCAGCACCCCGAGCTGGATGAGCTGGATCCGCTGGTCGCGGTCGCAGCCGACCTCGCCGAAACCGGAGTAGGAGCGCCGCATGTAGTCGAGCGCGAGATCGAGGTGGCCCAGGCGGCGGTGGACCGAGCCGATGCAGCGCTGCCCGGTCGCCACCAGGAAGGGATCGCCCAGCTGCTGGGCCGCCTCCAGTGCGGCGGCGTAGACCTCCAGCGCGTCGTCGTGGTGTCCGCCGAGGCTGAGATAGCGGCGCAGGACGCAGGCGAGTTCGACCGCCGTGCGCCACTCCCCCGCGGCCGCGGCGCTGCGGGCCGCGCCGGCCAGGTTGGGGCGCTCCGCGTCGAGCCAGCGCAGGGCGTCTGCGGGTGTCGCGAAGGAGCGGCCGCCGGAATCGGCGCCGATCACCATCCCGCCGGGAAGGTCAAGGGCGCCATGCGCGGCGCCGGCCGCGGCGGCCGCCGATTCGACGGCGTGCCGGTGCAGCCGAGTGAGGGCTGCGGCGCGCTCTGCTGCGGACTCGGTCTCCGCCGCGCGGTCGCGGGCGTAGGCGCGCAGCAAGTCGTGCAGCGCGTACCGCCCGTCGCCGACCTCGTCGGCCAGGCTGGCGCGCTCCAGCGCGGCGAGGCGGCGCGCAGTCGCGGCGCGGCCGTCGCCGGTGAGCGCGGCGATAGCGGGCACGTCGGCGTCGTGGCCGGGAAGCAGGCCGAGGAGGCGGAAGGTGCGCGCCTCCGCGCTCGGCAGCTCGCGGTAGGACCAGGAGAGGACGGAGCGGACCGAGGTGGCCGCATCGCCGCCGGCGTCGAGCGCGTCCAGGGCGTGCTGCTCGTCGGCGAGCTCCGCCGCGAACGCGGACAGCGGCCGGCGCGGGCGGGCGTTGACCAGTTCGGCGGCGACCCGCACGGCCAGCGGCAGATGGGAGCAGCGGCGGACGAGCTCGGCCGCCGCATCGGGCTCGTCGCGGACGCGGTCGCCGGCGAACGCCGCCAGCAGTTCGAGTGCGGCGTGCGGCGCGAGGCGGTCCAGCGGGAAGCGCGCGGCGCCGTCCCTGGCCACCAGGCCCGGCAGCGCCGCGCGGCTGGTGACCAGGGTGCGGGCGGTAGAGCCGCCGGGGAGCAGCGGGCGCACCTGCTCGGCGGTCGCCGCGTTGTCGAGGAGCACGAGCATGCGGCGGCCCGCGACCAGGGTGCGGAAGCGGGCGGCGCGCTCGGCGAGACCGGACGGGATCGCAGCGCTGTCGACGCCGAGCCCGCGGAGCAGCCCTGCCAGGGCGTCCTCCGGCGGGACGGCCGGATCGGGGCCGAAGCCGCGCAGGTCGACGTAGAGCTGGCCGTCCGGGAACTGCCCGGCGGCCCGGTGCGCCCAGCGGACGGCCAGCGCCGTCTTGCCGACGCCGCCACCGCCGGAGATGAGGGCGACCGGGGCGCCCCGGTCGTCGAGCAGCTGGCGGAGGGCGCCGAGTTCGCCGTCGCGGCCGGTGAAGCCGCGGATGTCGGCGGGCAGCTGCGCGGGCACCTGCGGCGCCACGGCGGCCGCGTCGTCGACTTCCTCGCCGGCGAGCACGGTCCGCTCGATCCGCCGCAGCTCGGGGCCGGGCTCCTGCCCGAGTTCGTCGATGAGCGCGCGGCGGGCCGCCTGGTAGGCGGCCAGTGCGCGGCTCTGCTGGCCGCTGCGCGCGAGCGCGATCATCAGCAGCGCCGACAGCCGCTCGTGCAGCGGGTGCCGGCGCACGTGCGCGGCGAGCTCCGCGGCGACCGCGGCGTGCCGGCCGCAGGCGAGCTCGGCGGTGTAGAGCGCCTCGAGCGCGGCGAGGCGGCGCTCGGAGAGCCGGTGCGCCTCGGCGCCGACCAGCGCGCAGTCCAGGCCGGCGAACGGCTCCCCCGTCCACAGTGCGAGGGCCTTGCGGATCAGCTCGGCGGCGGTGTGCGGGTCGTTCGCGCGCGCCTCGGCCCCTTCGGCGGCGAGTGTCTCGAACCGCTCGGCGTCGAGTTCACCGGGCAGGACGGTCAGGCGGTAGCCGCCGGGTTCGGAGATCAGCCGGTCGGGTTGCGGCAGGGCCCGCCGCAGGCGGTGCACGTGGACGTGCAGGCGCGAAGCGGCGCGGTCGGCGGCGTCCTCACCCCACATGGCGTCGGCCAGCGCGTCGGCCGTGACCGCCGTGTTGGCACGGGCGAGGAGCGCGCCGAGGAGGACACGCTGGAGCCGGCCCGACAAGGCCGCTTCGCGGCCGTTCTGCCGGACGCCCATGCGTCCAAAGATCTCGAATTCCATTCCGCTCCACTCGCCTGCGGCCAGTATGCACGAGGAGGCGTCAAGCCGGCGGGCTCCCGCGATACCGCCGCCCCCAGCAGCACGCGCCTGCCCCACCGGTTTCCCAGCGCGCGCAACCGCCCCCGGGAATGGGACGCCTGCCACGCCGGCCGAGTGTGCTCACCCGGGTGGCCGGTTCCTGTCGGAGGTGGCCGCCCTCGGACATCCGGACCTCCCCCGCGGCTGCGGACCGGATCGCGGGCGCGCCCCGGCCGGAATCACCGGCCGGGCCCCCGCCCCCCACTCGGAGCGGCCGGTGCGCTGCACCGGCCCAGCGCCACGTGGCACGCTGGGGACATGAACGCAGGTGGGGACGGTGACGGGCCGGGCAGCGGCACGGAGCAGGCGCTCGCCGCCGTCGGCCCGCGTCTGCGGTCGCTGCGCAAGCGGCGGCAGGCGACGCTGGCCGAACTGTCCGAGGAGACGGGGATTTCGGTGAGCACCCTATCCCGCCTGGAGTCGGGCGCCCGCCGCCCCGCACTGGAGCTCCTGCTCCCGCTCGCCCGCGCGCACGGCATGACCCTGGACGAGCTCGTCGGCGCGCCGCCGACCGGCGACCCCCGCGTCCACCTGCGCCCGGTTCAGCGCAATGGGATGACGATGATTCCACTGACCCGCGGCGCCGGCGGCCAACCGGGCATGCCCGGCGCCCCGCAGGCCTACAAGATCGTGCTGCCGCCCGCCGGCGTCCAGGAGCCCGACCCGCGCAGCCACGAGGGCTACGAGTGGCTCTACGTCCTCAACGGCCGCCTCCGCCTCGTCCTCGGCGACCACGACCTGACCCTCTCCCCGGGCGAAGCAGCCGAATTCGACACCCGCACCCCCCACTGGTTCGCCGCCGCAGACTCCACCCCGGTGGAGTACCTCGGCCTCTTCGGGCGCCAGGGAGAACGGGCCCACCTGCGGGCGCGGCCGACGGGCGGGCAGCCCGACGCCCTGCCGGACCAGGGCCGGGGCGGCGGCGGGCAGCTCTGAGACCGCACCGCGGAACGGGCCCCGGATGTCCGGAAAGGGACAGTCTGCGCACCGGCCGAAGCGCGAGCAGCGGTACAGATCAGCCGGAAATCGCTCCCGCCTCCTTTCTGCGGAGCGGATTCTCTTTTCCCTAATACCACCTCCTCCGTCCCGTGGGCGGATACCGTCACGTTTTGCTACGCTCACCATCGATTGCCAGTCGAACACCCGTTTCCGCCGCTGCCCCGCCCGGCTGGCGAAACGCGGGCACCCCCTGCGGATCGGAGTGCAATGTCTGATCGGGACCTCGTCGTCCTGACCGTTTCCGGGCCCCAGACCTTCATCGAAGAGTCGCGGAGCACGACTGACCTGCGCTCGGCCAGCGTCATTATCGCCACCCTGGCAGCCCGCGCGGCCCAGGTCCTGCGGGACGGACCGCCCTCTCAGTCCGGCCCCGAGTCCGATGGCGCCGCTCCGGCGAGCGCTCTTGAGGCTGCCGGCGAGGTCATCTTCCCAGGCGGCTCAATTCCCGAACCGGTTGCCGTGGCCGCCGGAATTGCTGACGGTATACCGAATCGGATCTCCGCCCTTGTTCCGGCGGGCCAGGGAACGGAGTGGGCGAAGGCCGCCAAGTCCGAAGCCCTTTCCTTCTGGGTTGACTGCGCGGCACGCATTCTGGGTGCCAACGCGAAACAGCTCCTCCCGGCGGACTGGCCGGCCGTGCGGTGGGTGTAGTGTTCCGGGCAGCACCGGCCGCTCCTACCGGGAGCAGTGGGAGCTCGCCCATGGCCGCTTGCAGGAGCGCAAGCGCATCGGGGACTTCCCGCAGCGCGACGGCAGCGAGCCGGGCGAGCTCTGCATGCTCTCGCCGCGCTGGCGTGCGCTCTCCCAGCCACCGAAGATGGCGCCCAAGCACATGGCCGACGTCCAGCTGGCTCCGGTGAACTGGGTGAAGCGGCTGTGGCACCTGGTCCAGTGGAACCCCAACGCCGACTCCGAACGCTTCCCCTCAACGAACGCGATCTCGTCGGCCCCGTACCGGAATGCCGCGCTGCGTATCGCTCTGGGGCTGGAGGGCAGTGCCAGCGATGCTGAGGCGGTGCGCAAAGCCGTGCGCGATCTTGAGGAGAGCATCAGCTCGCTGGCAGACAGCCCCAACAACCACCCCGAACAGGGAACTGAAGCGCCTCTACGCTGGCTCGCTGAGCCTGCCCGCGATGACCCGGACACATCGGCCCTCAACTGGTTCCGGGCTCGCGGGATCTGGGTCTACCCGGAAACGTGGAATATCGATGCCCTCGGCCGCGAATTCCTCTCTCCCCAGCAGGTCGCAGAGCTCAGGGACGGCCCCGGTGCTCCGCGTCCGCACGAAGTCGAGGTCCACCAGGGCTCAGCAGCAGCAAAGGAGATCGCCACCGTGCTGGCGCGCTGCGGCGCTCCCCCGCTCTCGCGCTACCTCGCCGTACTCCACCTGGACCTCGACTCGATGGGGCGCTTCCTTTCGGGAACCGGGACCGCGCAGGATGGCTCTGCTCTGGAGATCTCGCCGGAAGCCCACTCCGCGACCTCCGGCTTGCTCACCGAACTGGCCGGGAAGCAGAAGGACGCGATCCGGGAGCATAACGGCCTGGTCGTCTACGCCGGTGGCGACGATCTCCTCGCCCTGCTACCGGCCAGCACGGCGCTGACCGCGGCGATCGCCTGCCGGAAGGCCGTCGCTGATTTCACGGGGTCGCTCCCCTCGGCAAGCGCCGGCCTGATGTTCTTCCCGCACGACTCTGCGCTCGCCACTGCACTGCAGGATTCCCGCGCCCTGCTTGACAGCGCCAAGGCGAACCGCGCAAGCAAGGACACCATCGGTATCGGCTACAGCCGCGGGAGCGGTACGCAGGCGTCGTGCGCAGTGGGTTGGGAGTCGCTCCCCAGCATGCAGTCTGTCGCGCATGCTCCCGCGCGCGGGCAGAAGCTGTCTCCGCGCATCATCCAGGACCTCGACGCCCTCGAGCCCTACGTCGACCACCAGCGCCTCGGCCCGGACGGCGACCGGCGCGGTGGTCTTGGCCCGGAGGCAGCCCGCTCCGAGGTGACCCGCCTCGTGCGCAGGCACCTGAATCCCACGGCCGGCGCCGCAGCCGGCGCTCCGGGTTCGGAAGAGGCCGCGTCGCGCGCGGAGGCACGGCGGATCACCGCCGCTCTCGAAGAGCTCGCCCCGAAAGGAGCGCTGTTCTCCAGCGACACGACCCGCGTCGCGTACTTCCTGCAGCAGGAGTCGGGCTGACCGGCAGCCATTCCCGAGATACCGCCCCGGGATAGAGCTGGCAAGCGCTAACGCGTGCCGACCCCACCCCCAAGTCGTGACAGAAAGGGAGTCGCATGGACTCAGCCACCAGCGCCACAGCCGAGCAGTGGGCGGTGCTGAACCCGCACGACACCGTCCAGGTCCGCGACGGCCGCACGTTCAACGGCGGCGAAGGCGGCGCAGCGAAAACCGTCGCCCCGTGGCCGTCGACGGTGGCGGGGGCACTCGGCGCTCTGCTGGGTGGCGAGCCGGCGTGCGTCCGCGGCCCGGTGCTCGCGCGGCAGGAAGGCGACGGCAGCTGGACCGCCTACTTCCCCGCTCCGGCAGACCTCGTGTGGCTCGCCAACCGCGATCACCCCCAGTCCGGGACGGTTCGCCGGATGGCGCTGTCCGAGCCGGACGCCGACGGTCTGGGGCCGGTCGACGATCTCACGGCCGAGGCCGGGCCGCTGCGGTCCGGAGCGGACGCGACGATTAAGGATCCCTTCGGAACCCCGCTCGAAACCGAGGCGGTGTCCGGAGCGGTCTCTCAAGGCGCGCTGCAGGACTACCTCAACGGCGACCTTGCCGCGCCCGGTCATTCCACGCAGGAGTGGCGCCTCCACCGCGCAGTTCCCGCGCAGCATGAGGAGCGGGTGGGTATCGCCATCGACGAGAACCGCCGCATCCGGCACGGCGCCCTGTACCGGGCCGGCCATCTGCGCCTCGATACAGACTGGGCTTATGCGGCATCCATCGTTCCCACGCCCGGCAAGCACCGGCCACTCACGCACGCCGCAGGCCCCGTCCGCTTCGGCGGCATGAGCCGGATGGCCGACATCGAACCGGCCGACGGCCTGCAATGGCCAAGGATCCCAGCGGCGTTCCCCGGCGGCCGGGTACTCGTCTACGCAGCGACACCCGCGGTATGGCCGGGCGGATGGCGTCCGCCGCTGGCAGCGGTGGGCGATGGCCCCGTGCCGGAGTTGGTCGGCGCGGTAACCGGGCGGCCGATGCCAGTGGCGATCGCTCGGCCCGCCCGCACCAATCAGCGGTTCCACAGCAGCAAGCGCCTGTTCACGGCGGTGCCCCCGGGATCGCTCTACCACCTGCAGTTCCCCAACCACGATGACGCGGCGGCGTGGGCGCAGGCCCATCACGGGCGGGCGCTGGGCCCGTCCGCCGGTGCCCGCATGGACACCGCCGGGTTCGGCGTCATCCTCACCGGAGTGTGGTCGTGACCGAGAAGAACTCCCTCGAATTCCTGCTCTACCTGTATACGGAATCGCCGCTGCACGCGGGCGGCCCAGAGCCCGACTCCTGGATCGACCTGCCCATTCAGCGCGAAGCCGGCACCGGCTATCCGGTCGTGTGGGGCCAGAGCCTCAAGGGCGCGCTTCGGGCACAGGCGCGCCGCGAGTGGGACAGCAGCGCCGATGTCAGCACCGTGTTCGGCACTGCGTCCGGCGATGACGATGTCCCAGGCGACACGGCAGCGGGGTCACTGACTGTCGGCGACGCGCAGCTCGTGGCCATGCCGGTGCCGACGCTGCAGCGCACCTTCGCCTGGGCCACCTCGGCCCTGGCGCTCGGCCGGCTCCACCGGAAGTACCGGTACCTGCTGCGCGGCACGGAGCAAAACCTCCCGGCCTCCCCCGACAACCCCGAGCTGGGGAAGGCCCTCTCGCTCAGCGCCGCGTGGGTGCACCAGAACCAGATTCTCGGCCCCTACGCGGTCCACGTCGAGTCCGGCGCCGACCACCCCGGGTTGGCTGACTGGGCACGGGCGATCGCCGCCGACGGCCTGGGCGGTTCGTTCAGCGCCGAGGGTGCCGACGCTGAGGAGCCGCTGGACTACTTCGCGCGCCGGTTCGCCGAGGACCTGCTCCTCGTCGACCCGACAGTGATGAGCGGTCTGTTGCGGGAGTGCACCGAACAGGCGGTGCGGGTGAGCCTGGACCCCGGAACCAAGACCGTGCAGGCCGGGCCGTTCACCAGCGAGTATCTCCCAGCGGAGAGTGTGCTCGCCGCGACCCTCACCCTGCGGCTGCGCGGCGATGACTCCGCAGAGCGGGCGCGGATGCACGGGCTTGTCCGCACCCTGCTGCACGACGCCCCGATCCAAATCGGCGGCGATGAGACCCTCGGCAAGGGCCTGACCTGGGCACGACTGGTGGAGGCGCACCGTGCCTGAGCCGATGAAGCCGGTGCGCAGCGGTGAACGCATCGACCAGATCTTGCCTCGGGTGGCACTGCAGATCCTAGAGGGCGGAGTCTCCCGGGAGCTGCGTATGCGGATGCGCCGCCTCCCTGCACAGCTCCGCGGCAGCGGGCTGGCCGCAACCTACGCCGAGATCGCTGCCCGCTCCAGCGGCTCTTCCGACGCTGGCGACTCGGAACGCCGCGGCAGCGAGGTTCAGCGCGCCTATGACCGGCTGGCCACAACCATTCCCGAGCACGTGTACAAGCAGGGCCTGATCGCAAAGGCAGCGCCACCCGAAGGGCAGACCTGGAGCGCCAAGCAGACGTTCCTCTACTCGCTAAGCCACGCATCGACCATTGATTACACGCGGGTCTCTGCCGAGGTCGACGCGCTGGCGCTGTGGCTGAGCCGCCTCTCGACAGCGCTGTTCGAGGAGTCCGAAGAACGCAGGGAGGACGGAGATGGCGAAGGGTAGCGGGCCTCAAGGCGCCAAGGCACCGGAACCGCAGCGCATCCCGGGCTTCACCGAAGCCCCCGGGGACCGGCCTCAGGGCGCTGACCGCACCGCACCGCGCCACCATCCTCCCGAAGGGTCGCCCGGCCCGCACGGCCCGCTGGGCCGCCGGCTGCGGGTGCTGGTCCGCGACGGCTATACCGAGGAGCGGAACAAGAAGCAGCGCTTCACGCTCAAGGTCGACCGGCTGGCCGGCGAGCGCTATATCGAGGGCGAGCCGCTACTCGCCCTGCAGCAGCGCAACGACAGCGAGTACCGTCCGCTCGGTGACGGCGCGAACGCACTGACGGTGCTGCGCCGCACCGGCCTCAGCCGCTTCCACCACGTGGACGACGGTGGGCCGCCGAAGCCGGTGGAAGGGCCGTTCCCAGTGCACCGCTGGGCGGAGGCGACCGGTCTGGGCCAGGAGCCGGAGCTCGCCGCGCGAGCGCTGCAGCGGAGGGATGCATTCCTCCGGCGCTGGACGCGGCGGAAGGGCAACGCCATCCGCCGACTGGACCTGGTGCCGGAGTGGCGGCTCGTGACAGGTATCGGGCTGAAATTCGGCACGCTCGACACCGGGATCACCCTGCACGGCACCTACGGGTGGCCGATGCTGCCGGGCTCGTCGGTCAAAGGGCTCGCTGCGGCAGGCGCCGCACTGCTCGGCGCCCCGGAAGACCAGGTCCAGCGGGTACTTGGCGCTCCGCGCGCTGACCGGTCGGGCCCGCCGGAGTCCGAGAGCGCCGCTGCGGAGGGGGCGGAGCCGGACGGGCCGTCGCCCCAGACAGCGGTGCAGGCTGCCGTAGGTAGCGTCATCTTTCTTGACTCGTTGCCGTCTGCCACGGGACAGCCGGACGGCGGGCAGCCCGCGCCAACGCGGCGCGCCGTCCAGGTGCACCGGGACGTCGTCACGCCGCACCAGAAGCCCTACGCCGACGACACCGACCCGAGGGCCCCGAAGAACAACCCACGCTCGCCCGCCGAGCACTATGCTCCGGTGCCGCTGCCGTTCCTGTCCATCAGCGGACGGCTCCGCGTCGACCTGCTCGGGAGTAGTGACGGCGATCTGGACGCGGCCTATGAGTGGCTTTCCGCTGCCGGCGACTTCATCGGCGCCGGCGGCCGGGTGACCGCGGGCTACGGCTACTTCTCACTGGAGCCAGCCGGGAAGGACACCCCGTGAGCGCAGGCCAGGAGCGCCATCTGCACGTGATGAGCGTAGGGATCAGCCTCACCACCAACCTCACCAGCGGCCGCGGGATGTACTTCCAAAAGGGGTTCAACCCCGGACCTCAGGGCAGGGACGGGGATTACGCGGACGAGATGACGGGGCTGTTCAGCTTCCCCTACGACAGCAACCCCGCGCCGCGCACCGCGGTTTCGGAGCAGTTGACGCAGGCCACCCGGGCAGGCACCGCGATGCGCAAACAGCTGGCCGCCGTTCTGGACCGGCACCGGCCCTGGCAGCGGTGGAGCGCCGGTGCCAGCGCGGAACTGACGTCGATAGCGGCCAGCTACCGACGGCAGCGCGGGGACGCGGTGCAGTTGAGGGACGGCGACGCCGCGGTCCTCATCGCGAGCGACACTGCCGACGGCCTCCGCGCGGCGCTGTTCAACGCGGTCATCCTGGCGGGCGTTCAGGACAGAGACACCGAGTCCGCGCTGGACCGGATCGCCTACTTCCCCGAACCGTCCGACGCGCTGTTCGACTACGGCGGCCAGCGCAGCGTAGCCATCATGCGGATCCCCGGCATGGACGTCGGCGACCGCGACGGCTTTGTGCAGGCGATGCAGGGACTGGGCATCATCGGCAGGGGGATCGCCGATCGCATTGACCCCGATCCGCGCGACCGCGCCGCCGCTGCAGATGCGCCGACAGCCGTCTTCCACCTTTCCGGGGGTTACAAGGCCGCCCAGCCCTATGTCATCGGGCTGGCCGAAGCCCTGCGCGGGAAGACCAGTCCGAGTCGTGTGGACGCGTGCGTCATCCACGAGAGCAGTAAGGCAGTGGAGGCCCTCAGGGTTCCACTGAAATCGCTCGACCGCGAGCTCCTAGAAGCAGAGCTGGCTGAGATCGCCGCGAAGGAAGAGGTCCAGGACGGCTCTGCCTTCGACGGAAACGGCCTCCTCCAGCTCGAGTTCGAGGCACCGCCGCAGACCGTTCTGCGCGGATATGCCTGCGAACCGGTGCAGGGTCCTTCTGGGAAGTGGCGGCTCACGCCGTTCGGAGCCGCGCTGCTGGAACTGTTCCGCCATGAAATCACCACGCCCGCACCAGAGACATGACAGAGAATTCCACGGCCCCCGCCCGCCCCCAGAAGCACATCATTGCCCCGGACCTCCTCCACCAGCTGAAGAGCGGGTTCGGAGCCGCCAGCGAGTCTGACCGCTCTCAGGGAGGAGCAAAGAGCGATAACCATCCCGCCACCAAGCGAGCTATCAGCAAGGTTCGGGACTCGGTGCACGAAAGCCCGGTCCCGCGTGTGGCACGGCCCGACCGGGCGCACCCGAACGAGGTAGCCGCAACGTTTGCAGAGAACGCGTCTGCACTGCGCTCCCTCCTCCACAATCCGTGGCGCGCATTCATCGAGCGCCCCGCGGAAGAGACACCTCTGGCGCACACTGAGGCGCAGTCCTGGCGCGCCGCAGCTCGGCTCATCGATGAGATGTGGCGCTATGTCAACGCCCGCTCAGTTTCCGACCACCGCATGGCCGACCTCGCTCCTCTCGCCGCCCGCGCCCGGTTCATCCTGCTGAGCTACCCGTTCCGGCTGGCGGAGGAGCGGAGCGCCCCTTATTGGGGCCGAAACGGGACGGCAAACGATGTGTTCGGGAAGCGGGGCGGCAGAGCCGAGCTGACCCGGCGGGCCATGGAGGCCCGCACCGTGTGGACGTCGTATTTGAGGACCTACCAGTCGGTTCCCTCCTTCGCCGCGGCTGCACCTTCGGCGGTTGAAGACGAATTGAAGTGGATCGTCGCCCGAGGCGGCTCCTGGTCGAACCGCCTGGTCCTGGAGCCCGACCAGACGACCCCGCTCCCCAGGGACGAGGCGTTCGCAGAGGAGGTGGTCGAGACCCACCTCCTTCCGCGGTTCGCCCTAGGCGCCGCGGCATCGGCCGTCACCGCGAAACGATGGGCCTATCCGCTCCTCTGGGGAGCCGCTCTGGCCGTGCCGCTCCTGCTCCTCTTCGGGGTGGACGCGCGGGCCGCAGCCGCCGGCGCCGGCGCCATCTACGTCGGGATTGGTGTCTGGGCGGTATTCGGCCGCCGCCTCGCCACTGCCCCGCTCCTTCTGCGGATCCCCGCCGCGGCCACCGTCGGGCTGATCCTGCTCGTGGCGCTCCATCCCGACTGGTGGAGCAACGTCGACTGGAGCCGCTCCTACGTCGGCACACTCGCCGTCCTCATCATCGCGTCCTACGGCTACCTGGTGATCCAGTGCCGGAACCACTGCAGCGGGGAGCTGGCGAGGGAGGAGAGTCGGCTGCGCGATGCGATGCGCCTCTTCCTCGGGCGCCCGCTCCTCGTCCTCGCCATCGGCGCCGTGCACTCGTTCCTCGTCGCGCTCATCGGGCTGGCGTTCGTGGGGCCGGTCTTCTCGGAGCGCGGGAAGGGTCCGGCGACGGTCCTCACGTATCTGGACGGCGGGCCGCAGACCGCAGCGGTCGTGGCCGGGGCGACCGCCTGGTGCCTCGCCGCCGGCGTCTTCTCCCAGGTCCTCTGGGACGACCAGCCCATCACGGCGCCGCTGGCCCACCGCCGCTGGCGCCGCAGTGCGAACGGATGACAGGAGGCCCCATGGGGCAGCGGCCGGAATGGACCGAGTTCGGGGTGGAGGCGGTCACGCCGCTTCTCGCCCATCAGGAGGACGGCCACCTCGCCGTGGCCACGATCCGCGGCCAGGTGCGGCACTGGATGCGGGCTCTCGTGGGACCGGTGCCCTGCGCTCCCGGCGGGCCCGTGCTCGGAGCCGACCTGCACGCGCTCGCCGCGGTCGAACGGCACGTCTTCGGCAGCACCCGGCAGGCGTCGCCGGTGCGGATGCGCACCGCCGCCGACGGCCGCCCGAAGATCGCCCCGGCCGGCAGCGCCGTCACCGCGATGTTCGGAAGCCCCGGCCGCAACGCCAAGGACAACAGCAAGTTCGCCACCTACCTGCTCGGGCAGGGCCACGCCACCCCGAAGAACGGGAATCAGCTGCTCAAGCCCGCGGTACAGCCGGGCTCCCGCTACACGCTCAAGCTGATGCTGCCGACCGGGCCCGGGGGCGAGGACCTCGCCCGGCTCTTCCTCGCGTCGCTCTGGCTGGCCTGCTCCTACGGCGGGTTCGGGGCGCGCGTCCGGCGCGGGTTCGGCGGGATCGCGCTCACCCACAAGTGCGGCCCGCTCCCGTCCGGCTGGAACGCGGCCTCCTTCGCTCCGCCCGACTACGCCGGCCTCGCCCATCTCCCCGCCACCGGCGGCCCCCTCGACGACGCCGCCGCCGTTCTCCCCCGCGTGATCGAACGCGCGGTCGCGGAGTGGCACGCCGCGGAGAAGGAGGCCGGCCGGACCCCGCGCCCCTTCCCCGACCCTGCGTTCGCGGGCCAAGCGGCGGAGTTCCCCGTCCTCGGCCCGGACACCACCCTCGCCGCCCTCGACGGCACCGGCCCCGCACCCCTCGCCGACGCCGTGGGCGCGCTCGGCGAGCGATATCGCAGGTTCCGCGCGACCGAGGACCACCCCGGCGCGGGCTACACCCCTGCGGTGAAGACGCCCGAGCACGTGCCGGTGATCGCGCAGGACGTCCAGCGCGACTTCCCGCTCGGCGCGCTCGGGCTCCCCGTCATCTTCAACAGCAAGGAGGGCGGCGGCCGCGGCCAGGTCAACGCCATGCAGCACAGGGAGAACCTCCGCCGCGCCTCGCCGCTCTGGTTCCGGTTCGTCCGCGAACCGGGCGGGCGGAGCGTCCGACTGTTCTCCCTGGGGTTCACCAGCCCCTTCCTCCCGGACGGGGTGGACGTGGTCCGTACGAAGGGGGGCAGCACCAAACCGCTCCAGGTCACCGACGCCCATGTCCGCTCGGCGCTGGAGGCGTGGATGCGCGGCGACGAGTCCTGGGAGCGGCCGCGGTGAGTTCGCTTACGGCCACTCCCGCACCTCAGGCACGACCGACGCGACCAGCTCCACCGTGCGGGCCGGGTCGGTCTCGCCGACCGCGGCGACGTAGGTGGCGGTGAACCCGGCCGCCGATGCGGCGTGGAGGTCGGCGAGGAGGGTGTCGCGGGTACTGCCGGGGCCGACGAAGGCCATCGAGGTCTTCTCCACCGAGGCGTAGTCGCGGCCGGCGTCGTCGCAGTGGCGGCGGAGGACGTCGAGCTTGTGCTGCGTCTCCGGGCCGACGTGCAGGTTGCAGGCGTCGGCGTAGCGGGCGACCAGGCGGAGGGTCTTCTTCTCGCCGGCGCCGCCGATCAGCAGGTAGGGCCGCGGGCGGGAGAGCGGCTGCGGGCGGTTCAGCGTGCGGCCGAGTCGGTAGTGGCGGCCCTCGAACGGGGCTTCGCCGTCGCTCCACATGTCGGCGCAGATCTGCAGCGTCTCTTCCAGCCGCTCGAACCGCTCGGCGGTGGGCGGGAAGGGCAGGCCCAGGCCGTGCGCCTCGTCGGCGAACCACGCCGCGCCGATCCCCAGTCCCGCGCGGCCGCCGGAGAGCACGTCCAGTGTCGTGACCAGCTTGGCCAGCACCGCCGGCTCCCGGTAGACGGCCCCGGTGACCAGCGTGTGCAGCCGGACCCTCGCGGTGTGCGCCGCGATGAAGCCGAGGGCGGTGTAGGCCTCCAGCATCGGCGCCTCATAGGGCCCGAGCTCATTGCCGAGCTGCCAGAAGTGGTCCATCACGCTGATCCGGGCGACGCCCGCCGCTTCGGCGTCCCGCGCGGTCCGGGCCAGGGTCGGCCCGGTCGCGGCGGTGCCGCCCTGCCAGTCGAAGGCCGCGATCTGCAGTCCGAGTTCCATGGCCCGCCCCTACCCCGCCCGGCGGTCGACACGCACCCGGTGCGCCGGCAGCGTCCCCCGTTCGCGAGGCCGCCCCCCCCGATCCTCAAGGACCCTCATGGACCGTGTTCCGCCCGATGCTCCGCTGTCCGGTGGTACCGCACCGAACACGACGGCTCCGCTGGTCGCCAACGTCGCGGGACTGCTGAACTGCCCGCCGTTCAGTGTCCCGGGCCTGCTGGTGGCCCTGCGCGCCCGCAAGCACGTCCCTGGCGACCCGGCCAGGGCTCGGCAGCTGACCAGCAGGGCGTGGCTCCTGTTCTCCCCTTGCGTGGTGTTCGTGCTGTTCTTCTTCGCGACGCAGCCGCAGGCGGCGCTCTCCCTCGTGGGGCTGTAGGCACCCGCCACCGCGGCAGACCGAGCCCGCCGGCGCGCACTTCCCGGTGGAGCCCTGTGGGGGGGCTCCACCGGGAACGCTCAGCCCTCGCCCTCCGGAGCCGAGGAAGCGGCCCGGCGGCGCCGCTGCTCGTCGGGGTCGGGGACGGGAGCGGCCGCCACGAGGGACCGGGTGTAGGGGTGGCGGGGCGCGTGGAGCACCTCGCCGGTCGGGCCCTCCTCCACGATCTCGCCGCTGCGCATGACCGCCACCCGGGAGGCCAGCCGCTCGACGACGGCGAGGTCGTGGCTGATGAACAGGCACGCGAAGCCCAACCGGTCCTGCAGCCCGGTGAGCAGGTCGAGGACCTCGGCCTGCACCGACACGTCGAGGGCGCTGGTCGGCTCGTCGGCGACGAGCAGCGCCGGCTCCAGGGAGAGGGCGCGCGCCAGGGCCACCCGCTGCCGCTGCCCGCCGGACAGCTGGTGCGGGTAGCGGTGCCGGGCGTTCGGGTCGAGGGCGACATCGGACAGCAGCTTCGCGACGCGGTCGTCGAGCTCGGTACCGCGGGCCACCCGGTACCGGCGCAGCGGCTCGGCGATCGCGTCGCCGATGGTCATCCGCGGGTTCAGCGAGGACGCCGGGTCCTGGAACACCATCTGGACGGAGCGGCGCAGCGGCCGCATCCGCCGCCGGGAGAGACCGGTGATGGCGGTGCCGGCCACGTCGACCGTGCCGGAGGTCGGCCGGGCCAGGCCGACCGCGCACCGGCCCAGGGTCGACTTGCCCGAGCCGGACTCGCCGACCAGACCGACGATCTCGCCGCGGCCGACTTCCAGCGAGACGCCTTTGACGGCGCGGAACGCCCCGTACTCCACCACCAGATCGCGCACCTGCAGGGCCGGCGCCGCAGGTGCGGCCTTCGGCGCCTTGGCCGCGCCGCCGCCCGCAGCATCCCCCGGCTCGTCCGCTCCCTCTTCGGCGGCCGGGGCTTCCGCCGCCTCGTCCGGCGCCGCAGACGCCGCTCCCAGGTGCGGGACGGCGGCCAGCAGGCGGCGCGTGTAGGCGTGCTCGGGCGCGCCGAGGACCTGGCGGACGCTGCCGGTCTCGACGATCTCGCCGCGGTACATGACCGCGACCCGGTCGGCGATGTCGGCCACCACGCCCATGTCGTGGGTGATCAGCACGACGGCGGTGCCGAGCCGCTCGGTGAGGTCGCGCAGCAGGTCGAGGATCTCGGCCTGCACGGTGACGTCGAGGGCGGTGGTCGGCTCGTCGGCGATGAGCACCTTCGGGTCGCAGGCCACCGCCATCGCGATCATGACGCGCTGCCGCTGGCCGCCGGAGAGCTGGTGCGGGTAGCCGGCCAGCCGCCGCTCGGGGTCGTCGAGGCCGACCAGCTCCAGCAGTTCCACGGAGCGGGTGTGCGCCTGTGTGCGGGTCATCCCGCGGTGCCGGGTGAGTGTCTCGCGGAGCTGCCAGCCGACGGTGAACACCGGGTTCAGCGACGTCATCGGTTCCTGGAAGACGACCGCGGCCTCACTGCCGCGGATCGACCGCATCTCCTTCTCGGGCAGGCCGACCAGCTCGCGGCCGCTCAGCTGCGCCGAGCCGGTGACCTGGGCGCCGCGCGGCAGCAGGCCGAGCATCGACATGGTGCCGATGCTCTTGCCCGATCCCGATTCGCCGACCAGGGCGAGGACCTCGGCCGGGCGGACCTCCAGGTCGATGCCGCGGACCGCGCGCACGGGGCGGTCCCTGGTCTCCCCGGGCAGGACGACGTCGAGGCCCTGCGCGCGCAGCACCGGCGGCGCATCGGCGGCGGGACCGGAGGGCGTGGTCGCGGTCATCGGCGGGCTCCCTTCGGGTCGAGGGCGTCGCGCAGCGCGTCGCCGAACAGGTTGAAGCCCAGCGTCACCAGCACCAGGATGATGCCGGGGAACACCGCGAGCCACGGCGCCTGGGTGAAGTACGCCTGGGCGCTGGAGAGCATGGTGCCGAGCGACGGCGTGGGCGGCTGCACGCCTAGGCCGAGGAAGGAGAGCATCGCCTCGCCGATCACCGCCGCCGGGATGCCGACGGTGATCTGGATGAGCAGCGCGTTCGCGGCGTTGGGCAGGATGTGCCGGAACAGCACCGCGGCGTCGCCGGCGCCGCCGGCGATCGCGCCGTCAACGAAGTCCTCGCCGGCCAGCCGGATCGCTTCGCCGCGCATCACCCGCAGCACGGTGGGCACCTGGGAGACGCCGATGGCGATCGCCGCATTGGTGAGCGACGGGCCGAGGATGGCCGCCAGACCGACCGCGAGCACCAGGAACGGGAACGCCATGACCGCGTCGTTGAGCCGGGACACGATCGGGTCGACGATGCGCCGGTAGTAGCCGGCGGCGAGACCGAGCGGCACCGCGACGGCCACGGCGAGCAGCACCGCGCCGACCGCGACGGCCAGCGAGGAGCGGATGCCGTAGAGCACGCGGGCCACCTGGTCGCGGCCGAGCTCGTCGGTGCCCAGCCAGTGGGCGCCGGACGGCTCCTCGAACAGCCCGGTGAAGTCCACCGCCGACGGCGAGGCCGGCGCGACGACCGGCGCCAGCAGCCCGGCCAGGACGAACGCGGCCGACAGGACCAGGCCGGCCACGCCGGCCGGGTTGCGCAGCAGGCGGCGCCAGGCGGCCGTGCGCGGCGGCGCGGCGCTGTCGCCGGGGCCGCGGCTGGGGGCGCCCGCGGCGCCGTCGGATGCGCCGGGGGCGGTGCCGGGCACGCTGTCGGGAGTGCTGCCGGGGGTGGCGGCGGTCATCGCTTTCCTCCCTGGACCCGGATTCGCGGATCGACGAGCGAGTAGCAGACGTCGACGGCGAGGTTGACGAGGATGTAGCCGACCGAGGTAACCATCACGGTCGCCTGGATCACCGGGAAGTCGCGGGTGAAGACCGAGTCCACCATCAGGTTCCCGAAGCCGGCCAGCACGAAGATCTGCTCGGTGACGACCGCGCCCGAGATGAGCGCCCCCAGCTGCAGGCCGAGGATGGTCAGCACGGTGATCATGCTGTTGCGCAGGCCGTGCACCAGCACCACGCGCGCCGGGGAGAGGCCCTTCGCGCGGGCGGTGCGGATGTAGTCGGAGCCGAGCACTTCGATCATCGACGACCGGGTCTGGCGCAGCACGACCGCGGCCAGCCCGGTGCCCAGCACCAGCGCCGGCATCAGCATGCTGGCGAGGTTCCCGCCGAGGGACTCGCTCATCGGCACGTAGCCGGAGGCCGGCAGCCAGCCGAGGACGACGGCGAACAGCAGGATGCCCATCAGGCCGAGCCAGAAGTTCGGCACGGACATGCCGAGCAGCGCGAACGCGTTGGCGCCCCAGTCCGCGGCGCGGCCCTGGCGGACCGCCGCGATGACGCCGCCGAGGACGCCGGCCACCGCCGCCACCAGCAGGCTGAGGAACGCCAGCTCCAGGGTGATCGGCAGGCGCGCGGCGATCGCCTCGGACACGGGCAGGCCGGTGCGCACCGAGTCGCCGAAGTCGAGCTGCAGCATCCGCCAGACCCAGGTGAGGTACTGGACCGGGACGGGCTGGTTGAGGCCGAGGTCCTCGCGGATGGCGGCGACGGTCTCCGGCGAGGGGTCCTCGCCGGCCATGAGGACCGCCGGGTCGCCCGGCATGGCGCGGGCTCCGGCGAAGATGGCGACCGACACCAGGAACAGGGTGGCGATGGACTGGGCGAAGCGCCCGAGCAGATAGCGGCCCACGGCTACCCCTCCCCTGCGGTGCGTCCGGCTTCGGCGACCCGGATCAGGCCGTCCGGGTAGACGGTGATGCCGGCGACGTCGGAGCGGTGCGCGTTGTAGAGCTGGTTGCGGTACAGGTAGATGATCGAGTTGAGCTCCCGGAGGTCCGGGACGAGCTCGTCGTAGAGCTTCTTGCGCTCCTCCGGGTCGGTCTCGGTGGCGGCCTCCTCGATGCGGGCGTCGATCTCGGGGTCGGAGGTGCCCGAGTAGTTGTTGCCGCCGCCGGTCACGAAGAACTGGCCGATGTTGCCGTTCGGGTCGACGCGGCCCGACCAGCCCTGGATGAACGCCTCGAAGTCGCCGGCCTGCGCGGCGGCGGTCGCCGAGGCGAACTCGGTGGGCTGCAGCTTCACGTCGAAGCCGACGTCGGAGGCCATGGCCTGCACGGTCTGGCCGAGCAGCAGGTTGACCGGGTCGTTGGGGATCATCAGGTTCACCGGCACCGGGCCGTCGACGCCGCTCTCCTCGACGAGTTCGCGGGCCCGATCGGGGTCGTAGTCGGGGCAGGCGAGCGTGGCGTCGCTGGCGAAGTCGCTGATCGGCGGGATCGGGCCGCAGGCCGGCTGGTAGACGTCGGAGAACACGACCTCGTTGATGGTCTCCCGGTCCAGCGCGAGGGAGAGCGCCTCGCGCAGCTCCGGCGAGCGCGCCAGCGGCGAGTCCTGCTGCTGCGGCTCGGCACCGACGCCGTCCTCGTTGGCGACGTTGACGGTGATGCCCATGTACTGCAGCGACGGCTGGTTGAGGAGTTCGAGGCCGGCTTCCTCGCCGATGAGCGCGACGTCGTGCGGCCCGACCTCCTGGACCAGGTCGAGCTGGCCGGAGCGCAGGTTGGCGAGGCGGATCGTGTCGTCCGGGATGCCGCGGTAGACGACCCGGTCGAGGCGCACGTCGTCTGCGCCGTAGTAGTGCTCGCTCTTCTCCAGCACGATGCGGTCCTGGGCGACGCGCTCGACGTAGGAGAAGGGCCCGACGCAGACCGGGTCCTGGGCGAAGTCGTCGCCCAGCTCGTCCAGCTTCGCCGGCGACATGACCATTCCGGCGCGGTCGGCGAGCATGGCCGGCAGGCCGGGGTCGGGCTGGGAGAGGCGCAGCTCGACGGCGTCGTCGCCGTCGGCGCTGACCTCCTCCACTGCGGAGAGCTCGGTGGCGCGCACCGACCCCGTCATCTCGATGTGCCGCTCCAGGCTCTGCACGACCGCGTCCGCGTCGAAGGGGGTGCCGTCGTTGAACAGCACGCCTTCGGTGCGCAGCGGGATGCGCACGTCGAGGCCGTCGTCGGAGACCTCGGGTTCGCCGGCGGCGAGCTGCGGCACCACTTCCAGGTCGGCGTCGACGTCGTAGAGCTTCTCGCAGAGCGAGGAGAAGACCTGGCGGCCGACGAGGGTGGTGGACAGGGTCGGGTCGAGGGCGTCCGGCTCGGCGTCGAGGCCGATCGCGATCGACCCGCCGTCCTGCAGCGGCGCCTCGACCGAGGTGCGCTCTTCACCGACGGCTTCGACGGAGTCGACGAGCGGCGCGCAGGAGGCCAGCAGCGGCGCTGCGGCCAGCAGGGCCAGCGCTGGGGCGGCCCGGCGCAGGCTCCGGTGCCTGGCGCGGCGCGCGGTGCCGCCGGCGTGCGCGCGGCGCAGCGATGCGCCGGGGGGACGGGGTTCCGGGGGAGGCGCGGGGGTTGCGCGCACCGGAGTCACCTCCGCGGGGGATGAGGGGGCGTACCAGGACGGACCACCAGAAGGTGATCATGATGGGGTTGGACTCTACAGGGAGGAAGGAGTCCACCGTATACAGTGTCCCGGCCGGTGCCTTTTCGTCCAAGAAAACACTGGATGCCCGAGATCACCAATGCGTTAAACCTGATCGCGAAGGTGCGGCGCCGCATCCGGCCCCCGGACCCCGGATCCGCCGCCCCCGCCCGCACCGGCGACCGCACGACTGGAAGGAACTTCCGCCGCATGGCCGACTTCACCACCCGACCCGAACTCCGCGGAACCGTCGGCATGGCCGCGTCGACCCACTGGCTCGCCAGCGCGGTCGGCATGGGCGTGCTGGAGCGCGGCGGCAACGCGTTCGACGCGGCCGTCGCGATGGGCTTCACGCTCCAGGTCGTCGAACCGCACCTGAACGGCCCCGCCGGCGAGGTGCCGATCATCTTCAAGGCCGCCGACGGGGCGCCGACCGTGGTCTGCGGCCAGGGCACCGCGCCCGCGGCGGCCGTGCCCGAGGCGTTCGGCGGACTGGAGCGCATCCCGGGCAGCGGAGTGCTGCCGGCCATGGTGCCGGGCGCGTGGGATGCCTGGCTGCTGCTCGCCCGCGACCGCGGCACCTGGCCGCTGCGCGACCTGGTGGAGCCGGCGATCGGCTACGCGCGCCGCGGGTTCCCGCTGATGCCGCAGATCACCGACAAGATCACCTCGGTGCGCGACGTCTTCACCGGCCTGTGGCCCACCTCCGCCGAGCTCTGGCTGGACAAGGGCGCCGTGCCCGCCGCCGACTCGTTCCGCCGCAACCCGGCGCTGGCCGACACCTTCGAGCGGATCGTCGCCGAGGCCGAGGCGGGCGGCACCGGCCGCGAGGGCGTGTTCGACGCCGCGCGCCGGGTCTGGAAGGAGGGGTTCATCGCCGAGGAGATCCTCCGCTTCACCGCTGCGCCGATCGCCTCCGGCGAGGGCGACTACCAGCAGGCGCTGCTCACCGGCGACGACCTGGCGGGCTGGAGTGCCACCTACGAGGAGACCGCCAGCATCGACTATGCCGGGCTGACCGTGCACAAGACCGGGCCCTGGGGCCAGGGCCCGGTGTTCCTGCAGCAGCTGCGGCTGGCCGAGGCGCTCGGAACCGGCGACGCCGACGTGCTGTCGCCGGAGTTCGTGCACGGGGTGACCGAGGCCGCGAAGCTCTCCTTCGCCGACCGCGAAGCGCACTACGGCGACCCGGCCTTCACCGACGTGCCGCTGGCGGACCTGCTCTCCGCCGGGTACGCGGCCGAGCGCGCGAAGCTGGTCGGCGCCGAGGCGTCGCTGGAGCTGCGTCCCGGCGCGCCCGGCGGGCGCGTCCCCTACCTGCCAGTGCTGCACGAGACCGGTGCGACGCCGGTCCGGGACCGGACCGGCGGCGAGCCGACTGTGGACCGGTCCGGGGCCCAGCGCGGCGACACCTGCCACATCGACGTGGTGGACGCCGAGGGCAACATGGTCGCGGCCACGCCGTCCGGCGGCTGGCTGGCCAGTTCGCCGGCGATCCCCTCGCTCGGCTTCGCGCTGGGCACCCGCGGCCAGATGTTCTGGCTCGACCCGCGCTCGCCCAGCGTCGTCGCCCCGGGCAAGCGGCCGCGGACCACCCTGTCGCCGACCCTGGTGACGCGCGGCGACGAGGGCCTGATGGCGCTCGGAACCCCCGGCGGCGACCAGCAGGACCAGTGGTCGTTCACCTTCTTCCTGCGGCTGGTGCACGGCGGCATGAACCTGCAGGAGGCGGTCGACGCCCCGATGTTCCACTCCAACGCGATCCCCAGCTCGTTCTACCCGCGCGAGATGTCGCCGGGCGAACTGGTCATCGAAGACCGGATCGGCGAACAGGCGATCGCCGAGCTGCGCCGCCGCGGGCACCGCGTCGTCGCGTCGGACCCGTGGTCGCAGGGGCGCCTGTCCGCGGTCTCCCGCGACCCGGAGAGCGGTGTGCTGCGTGCCGCCGCCAACCCGCGGGGCATGCAGGGCTACGCGGTGGGCCGCTGAGGCGGCAGCAGTGCCTCCGGGCGGGGCGACGATGCCCCCGAGCGGGGTGACAACCCCCCGCACCCCCCGCAACCCGCGCAGTGCCTCCGGGCGGGGTGACGACCCCCCGCACCCCCGCAACCCGCGACCGCCTGCCGTTACTCAAAGGGGCTCGCAATCCCCTGCAACCTGTGCGGTTGCGGCTGCTGCCCCGGCCCGCCCCGGTTCTTCCCGGGCGGGTCGGGGCGGTGGCCTGTTCTGCCTGATTCCTGCACGCACCGGCGACATGCCGGGCCGCGGCCGTGCACCGCGCCGGTCCGGCGCCTAGCGTGGCCGCATGGCACGCGAACGCATTGCCGACCAGCTCATCTCCGTCCTCCGCGAAGCCGGCGTCGAGCGCATCTACGGCGTCGTCGGCGACAGCCTGAACCCGGTGGTGGACACGATCCGCCGCAGTGGCGACATCGAGTGGGTCTATGTCCGCAACGAGGAGGCGGGCGCGTTCGCCGCGGCCGCCGAAGCGCAGGTCACCGGCAGACTCGCGGTGTGCGCCGGCTCGTGCGGTCCGGGCAACACCCACCTCGTCCAGGGCCTCTACGACGCGCAGCGCAGCGGTGCTCCGGTACTCGCACTCGCCGCGCAGATCCCCTCCCGCCAAGTCGGCACCGGCTACTTCCAGGAGACCCGGCCGGAGCGGCTGCTCGGCGAAGCCGCCGGGCTGGCCGAAGTCATCGCCCACCCCGACCAGATGCCGCGGCTGGCGCGGATCGCCGTCCAGCATGCGATGGGCGAGCCGGGCGCAGCCGTCCTCGTCCTCCCGGGCGACATCGCCGACCAGGAAGCCACCGGCTCCACCGGACACGGCGTCCCCTGCACGCACCCGGCGACCGTGCACCCCGACCCCGCCGCGGTCCAGCGGCTCGCCGAACTCGTCAACGGTGCCGAGAAGGTCGCCCTCTTCTGCGGCGCCGGCGTGCGCGACGCACGCGACCAGGTACTGGCGGTGGCCGACGCGGTCAACGCGCCGGTCGGGCACACGCTCCGCGGCAAGGAGTGGATCCAGTACGACAACCCGTTCGACGTCGGCATGATCGGCCTGCTCGGCTACGGCGCCTGCCATGATGCGCTGCACCGGGCCGACCTCGTGGTGATGCTCGGCTGCGACTTCCCCTACGACGAATTCCTGCCCCAGCGCAACACGGTGCAGGTCGACCGGGACCCCCGCCGGCTGGGCCGGCGCACTCCGCTGGAGCTGGCGGTGCACGGCGATGTCGCCGCGACGCTGGACGCGCTGCTGCCGCTGCTGGAGGCGCACTCCGACGGGTTCCTCTTCGACATGCTGCGCCGGCACGAGCGGGCGCTGTCGAAGGTCGTCGAGGCGTACACGCACGACATCGACCACCACACGCCGATCCACCCGGAGTACGCGGCGCGGCTGCTCGACGAGGAAGCAGCCGAGGACGCCGTGTTCACCGTGGACACCGGCATGAACAACGTGTGGGCGGCGCGGTACCTGTCGCCGAACGGGCGGCGCCGCATCATCGGGTCGTTCTCGCACGGCAGCATGGCCAACGCGCTGCCGCACGCCTTGGGCGCCGCGTTCGCCGACCGCGGCCGCCAGGTCGTCTCGCTGTCCGGCGACGGCGGCCTGAGCATGCTGATGGGCGAGCTGATCACTGCGCAGCAGTACGGGCTGCCGATCACCACGGTGCTGTTCGACAACTCCTCGCTCGGCATGGTCAAGCTGGAGATGATGGTGGACGGGCTGCCGGCGTTCGCCACCGACCATCCGGCGGTCGACTACACCGGGATCGCCCGCGCCATCGGCATGCACGCGGTGCAGGTGAAGGAGCCGGACGCGATCCGCGGTGCGCTGCGCGAGGCGCTCGACCACGACGGGCCGTCGCTGGTGCACCTGGTGACCGACTCCAACGCGCTCTCCATCCCGGCGTCGATCAGCGCCGAGCAGGTCAAGGGGTTCGCACTGTCGGCGGGCAAGACCGTGCTCGAGGGCGGTGTGGGCCGGATGGTGGACTTGGCGCGGTCGAACCTGCGCAATATCCCGCGGCCGTAGGGCGGCAGCCGCCGGGCGGGTGACGGCATCTGCCGGTGCTTTCGGGCGGGGGCGGCCCCGCGCCCGTGCCACCGGGCGGGGTGACGCCCCCCGCCAGTGCCGCCGAGCGGGGTGACCACCCCCCGCGCCCGTGCCACCAAGCGGGGTGACGACCCCCCGCACCCGTGCCACCAAGCGGGGTGACGACCCCCCGCACCCGTGCCACCAAGCGGGGTGACGACCCCCCGCACCCCCCGCAACCCGCGGTCGTCTGCCGTTGCTCTCGGAGTGCTTTCAGGCGGGGCGAACCCGCAACCCGCGATCGCCGGCCGCCGCTTCCGGGCACGACTCGCCCGGACCGCTTGTCCTGGGCGCTTCGAGGCGGCACCGTGGGCGGCATGGACATCGACATGGTCGTAGAAATCCCGCAGGGATCGCGGAACAAGTACGAGATGGACCACCGGTCGGGACGCATCCGGCTGGACCG
This sequence comes from Nocardiopsis coralliicola, assembly GCF_054779695.1. Lineage (NCBI taxonomy): Bacteria > Bacillati > Actinomycetota > Actinomycetes > Streptosporangiales > Nocardiopsidaceae > Nocardiopsis > Nocardiopsis coralliicola. Next base: position 70,420 of record NZ_BAAGXT010000007.1, read on the forward strand.
GACGCTGTTCACGTCGACCCAGTACCCGGCGGACTACGGCTACTTCCCCGGCACGCTCGCCGAAGACGGCGACCCGCTGGACGCGATGGTGCCGCTGGAGCAGCCGGCGTTCCCGGGGTGCACGGTGCTGGTCCGGCCGGTGGCGGTGTTCTGGATGCGCGACGAGAAGGGGCCGGACGCGAAGGTGCTGTGCATGCCGGCCGGCGACCCGCGCCTGGAGCACATCCGCGACCTCCGCGACCTGCCGGCGTTCCAGCGCAGCGAGATCGACCACTTCTTCGACATCTACAAGCGCCTCGAACCGGGCAAGAGCGCCGAGGTCCGCGGCTGGCAGGACCGCACCGCCGCCCACGACGCCATCGCCGACGCCCAGGAGCGCGCCCGCGCCACCGGCTGACGGCCCCCGCGCGGGACGCCCCGGGCCCTCGCTCTGCTCCCCTGCCGCGGGCCGGGTGGGGGGGCAGCGGGCACCGCACCCGGATCCGCGGCGGGCTGCCCGCGGCACGGCTCTCCCGCCGGGGGCCAGGGGTGTGTGATGGCGTTCACCGCGGACGGTGTCCTGGTGCACCCCATCGTACGGCCGACGAAGGGGTCAGGGCGGGTTTTCCCTGTCGACTAAGGAGAACGCCGCGAGGGGCGTGCCGGGGCGGTGCGCAGCAGGACAGGGGCCCCTAGCCGCGGCGGCCCTCCCAGAGGCGGCGGGTCTCGCTGCCGGGGTCGTCGACGGCGTGCGAGCGGGGGGCGTCGAACCGCCACACGGTCCGGCGCTCCGGCGTCCACGCCGCCCAGCCGGGGTCGCCGGTGCGGGCGAACCGGGCCCAGGCGCCGCGGAGTTCCGCGCCCAGGGCGGCCGGCGGATCGGTGCCGACCAGTGCTGCGGCCTCGCGCTCCGTGCCGAACAGGAACGGCAGCTCCACACCGTGCGCGGCGCCCAGGGCACCGGGGCCGGCGGCACGGGCACCGCCGTTGCGCGCGGCCTTCCGGCTTCCGCTGCGGGCGCGCCCGCTGCGGGTCGTGCCGCCGGGGCCGCCGAGAGCGGGCGAGCGCCAGGCGAACTCGTAGGCGAACACCCGCAGGCCCACCCGGGCGCGGGCCTCCATGGCGCGGTAGGCCGGGATGCGGAATACCGCGTCGCCGTGCAGGGCAGCGAACGCCGACGCCGCGTCGCCGTGCTCCGCCGAGTAGACGGCGGCGGCCTTCTCGTCCAGGCCGTACCGGGCGCAGGCGGCCGCAAGGTGGCGGTCGCGGACGCGGCGGTGCAGCCCGGCGGGCACCAGGAACGAGCGGAACTCCTCCGCGGTGGTGCCGATCAGCAGGTCCACCGAGGCGCCCCCGCCGGTCCGCAGCTCGTCCAGCGGCCGGCGCGGCAGCACCTCACCGTCGATCACCGGCGCGAACGGGAGCGCGCCCGGCGCGGCGAGCCGCTCGCCCCACACCCGGGGGTCCGGGCGGTCGGCGAAGTCGGCGGAGATGGAGTCCTGCGCTGCGAGCACCCGGTCCTGGTCCAGGGCAGCCAGCGCCTCGGGCGTCGGTGCGGCGGCGCCCGCGCGGCGGGCCAGTTCCGCGGCGACGCGGCGGGCGTCCTCCGGCGGGTTGGCGTGGTGCCCGGCGCCCGACATGGCGATGGCGCGGCCGAACAGGCCGCGGGCGCGGGGCGCCGCCATCAGTGCGACGACGCTCATCGCGCCGGCCGACTGGCCGAAGACGGTGACCCGGCCCGGATGGCCGCCGAACCGGTCGATGTTGTCGCGCACCCACTCCAGGGCGTGGATCTGGTCGAGCAGGCCGAGGTTGGCGGTGCCGCCGTCGAGCAGCGCGAACCCCTCGGCGCCGATCCGGTAGTTGAGGGTGACCGCGACGACGCCGGTCCGGGCGAACTCCGCGCCGTCGTAGGCGGGGTCGGCGCCGGAGCCGCGGGTGAACGCGCCCCCGTGCAGCCAGACCATGACCGGCAGGCCTTCGGCGGCGGTGTCCGGCGTCCACACGTTGAGGTTGAGGTAGGCGCTGCCGGGAACGGTGCGGCTCGGCAGCAGCTGCGGCCGGCCGGATCCGGGGACGGGCGCAGTGGGGCCGTAGCCGGTGGCATCGAAGACGTCGTCCCATGGGGCGGGGTGGCGCGGCGGGCGGAACCGGAGCGGCCCGGCGGGTGCGGCGGCGTAGGGGATGCCGGTGAAGGCGGTGACGCCGCCGGCCCGGGTGCCGGCGACCCGCCCGGGGTCGATGTCCACCACGGCCCTCATCGCCCCTCCTCGGTCGCCACCACAGGTCTTCCGTCCTACGGAGCGCCCCGGACGGAGTCAAGGGGACGAAAGGCCCGCCCATGTCCGGCATCGGACATCCGGATCGGGAACGCCTGCCCTGGCCAGTGCCCATACATCCGCGCGGCCGGACCGCCGCTCGCTCCGTTCTGCCGCGCCGCGCACCGGGTCCGGCGGAGGGGGCTCCTCGCCAACCGGCACACCTCTGGGGCAGGCTGCTGTGTGCGGTCCGCACCGGGCGGCCCGCGGCGGAGCCGGCCGAGAGCAGCTGGCGGCCGGCCCGGCGACGTGCTCCGAGCACCCCTCACCAGAATGGAGCCCTGCATGACGGGAGACGGGAAGCCCGCAACCGCGCCGGCGGCCGGCGAAGCGGTGACCGTGCGCGGCGCGCGCGCCGCCTGGGCCGCCCTTGAGCCGGTGCACGCCCAGGCGTATTTCACGCCGGAGGGCCAGCAGGTGTACGCGGCGGCCGGCCTGGACAACCCGCTCGCCGCCTATGTCGCGCCGCGGGCGGCGCCGATGGGGGCGGTGGGCGCCGGACCGGTCGCGGCGGCGTTCTACAACTTCAACCCCGCCGCGATCGGCAGCGTCGTGCCGCGGGTGTGGGAGAAGGTGTCGCCCGACGAAGCGCTCGCCGCCCGCTGGAAGGCGGTCGACGCGGGGCTGCGCGCCCACCTCGGCGACGCGATGGCGGACTCCGCTGAGATCGCGGAAGCGGCGCAGCTGGCGCGGCGCGCGGCCGAAGGGCTGTCGCGCGAGTCCGCCGCGGGGCGTCCGCTGTATGCCGCCCACGCCGATGTGGAGTGGCCGGCGGACGACGCTCCGCACCTGGTGCTGTGGCACGCGGCGAGCCTGATCCGGGAGTTCCGCGGCGACGGGCACATCGCGCTGCTCGTCGAGGCGGAGCTGGACCCGGTGGAGGCGCTGGTGTCGCATGCGGCGGCCGGCGGCCCGTTCTCGGCGCGCGCGCTGCGCAAGCTGCGCGTCTGGTCGGAGCAGGAGTGGGCGGCCGGCCTCGCGCGGCTGGTCGACCGGGGCCTGGCCGTGCCGGGCAGCGACCCGGACTCCCCCGCCCTCACCGACAAGGGGCGGACCCTCCGCGCCGAGCTGGAGGACCGGACCGACGACCTCGCCCTCCCGGCCCTGGCCGCCCTGACCGCGGCCGAGGCAGCCCGTCTCACCGAACTCACCGCGCCGGCCTTCGCGGCCCTCGCGGACGCCGGCGTCCTTCCCGGCACCCGCCGCAAGTCCGGCTCCTAGGGTTATTCGGCCGGGCACGGCCGTTCGGGTGGGTCCGCGGCCGGTGCGCACCGGCCGCGGACCCGCCGCGGCTGTCCCGCTCAGAGACCCGGCCGGTGCGGCGCAGCCGGGACGCTACGGGCTCCAGTGCCAGCCGTAGAAGGCCCCGCCGGGCGGGAGGTCGAGCGTGAACAGGGCGGCGGCGGCCGCGGCGGAGGCCAGGACGGCGGCCGCGGCCAGGCAGATGGCGACCGGATGGCCCAGGTTGACGGTCCAGCCGAGCCCCATGCTGCGCTTGGGCACCAGCAGGGCGGGGTCGGAGCGGTCGGCGTAGACCAGGCCGCCCAGGCGCCAGGAGCGGTCGTCGTCGCGCTGGACGGCATTGCCGGACCCTGCCTCCGCGGCAGGCGCGGCCTGGCGCAGCCGCCAGCCGCCCTGGCCCACGGCCGCCAGCGCACCGAAGGCGGCGACCGCAGCGAGGAGCCCGGGGACCAGCGCGAGCACCGCCGGCAGCGGGCGGTCCAGCGTGCCCGTCCACATCAGCGCCGCGAGTCCCGCCAGGCAGAGCACCGAACCGAACACGGCCGCGGCGATGCAGCGCCCGGCGACCGTGAGGAAGCGCCGGTACTGGGCTGCCGCCTCGGACGGGCGGTCGGCGTCGATCTGCGGCCGTGCCCGCAATACCGCGGCGAGCACCCCGGTGAGCACGGCAAAGCAGGCGACCTGCCCGATGACCGGGGAGAGCGCGACCAGCGGCGTGGTCGGCGCGGTCTCGATGAGCTGCTGGCCACCGGAGTAGCGGACCGACACCATCAGCTCGCCGGGCAGCCGCGGATAGGCGGCCGCACCGGCGGCGGCCGTGGCTCCGGCCAGCACGGCTGACGGCGCCAGCCAGCGCCACGGCATCGGCACCGGGTCGGTGCGCAGCGTGGTGTCGGCGGCCGCGGTCTGCCGCAGTCCGGAATACCAGTCGCCGGCCTGCTTGGCCGCGGAGATGCTCCGGTGCGCGCGCACCCGGAGCACGAGGTGGCCGCCCACGGCGGCGGCCACCGCGGCGAGCACGGCGGCCGCGGCTGCGCCGGAGAGGGTTCCGGCGGTCACGAGCGCCAGCAGGGCTGCGCCGAGCAGGAGGGTGGCCCGCCGGTAGCGGAGGGCGGCGGCGGTGACCGCCGGATCGGCGATCCGGCCGCGCGGCACGCGCACCCCGAACGGCACCGTGGGCGGGCCGAGCGCGGGCGCGGCGAGCATCACGGCTGTCGCGGCGGCCACCCCCGCGGCGAGGACGAGCCAGGTCACCATGTCAGGTCCTCTCTTCGGCCGAGCCGGCGCCGCGGAAGGCCGCAAGGCGCCGTGTGCACGCGTCGGCCACGTCGCCGCCGGTCAGCCCCTGCGCGGTCGCCTCCGCCAGCAGCGTGGCCAGCCGCTCCTCCCATTCGGCGGCGAACTCCGGCGGTGGCGGGCCGGAAGCCGGGTCGCGCTGGATGACCGCGCCCGTCTTCCGGTTGATCCGCAGCAGGCCCTCGCGGCGCAGCTGGTCGTAGGCCTTGTTGACGGTGTGGAAGTTGACCCCGAGATCGGCCCCGAGCGTGCGCGTCGGCGGCAGCCGGCTCCCCTCGCGCAGCTCGCCGGATGCGACCGCCTCCACCACGCGGTCGCGCAGCTGCTGGTAGATGGGGACCTCGCTGTCGAGGTCGATGCTCAGGATCACTGTTCCCCCCTTGCGGCCGATCCGGCGCGGCGCCGCTCCCCAGGATCCCACGCGTCATCGGACGTCCCTGCGCATCGGGAGGGCGATCGCGATTGCCGCGGCAAGCAGCGCGTAGGCGGCCAGCACGGCCGCCGCCGCGCCCACCGGGAGGAGGTCTGGAGCAGGGATCCCGGTCTGGGCTGCGGTCTCGGCGGCGAGGTGTCCGGCGCCGGTGAGAGCGTCGGTGGCGCCGCGAGGCAGGAACGGCTGCACCGGGCCGAGCACCGGCAGCAGGGTCAGCACCGGGTCGATGAAGTAGAGGTAGGCGCCGAGAACGGCCAGCGCAGCGAGCTGGTTGCGCAGGAGCGCGCCGACGGCGACCCCGATCAGCGTGTAGGTGGTCATGGCCAGCGCGGCGCCGGCAAGGGCCGCGGCGATCGCTCCGGCCGGGGCACCGAGCGGTGTGCCGGTGAGCGCCGAGGCCAGCGCGATGCCGGCGGCGCCGGACACCGCGGCGACCGTGCCGTAGCCGGCGCCGACGGCGGTGAAGGCGGCGAGCTTCGCGGCGAGGACGCGGCCGCGGCGGGGCACCGCGAGGAAGGTCGGCACCGCGGTGCCGTGCTGGTGCTCGCCGCCCATCGCGGTGATGCCCACCAGTGCGGGGACGATGACGAGCATGCCGAGCAGCCCGGTTGCGACGCCGACGCCCGCGGCCGTGTCCAACCCCGGCAGGGGCGGGTCGCTGTAGGGGGCGGCGACTCCGACCAGGGCGGTGGCCCCGAAGGCGAGCGCGCCGAGGAGCAGCCCGCTCCACAGCCAGGTGCGGGTCCCGAAGAACTTGGCGAACTCGGCACCGACAAGCGCGAATGCTCCGGCGGGCGGGCGGGGGGCGGGTCCGGGAGAGCTGGGCGCATGCCCTGCCCGCTGCGCGGTCGCCCGGTCCGCGGTGCTGGTCGTTCGTGCGTTCATGCCGCCATCTCCGCTTCGCTCGCTCCGGTGAGTTCCAGGTAGACCGCTTCCAGGTCCGTGCCCTCGGGCGCCACCTCGTCCAGGGCGCCCTCCGCGGCGACGGCCCCGCGGTGCACGATCGCGACGCGGTCGACGGTGCGGGCGACCTCGGCCAGCAGGTGGCTGGAGACGAGCACGGTGGCTCCGGCGTCGGCGCGGGCGCGCAGCAGGCGGCGCAGCCAGGCCGCGCCGGCCGGGTCGAGGCCGTTTCCGGGCTCGTCCAGGATGAGCACGCCGGGGTCGCCGAGCAGCGCCGTGGCGAGGTCCAGCCGGCGGCGCATGCCCGTCGAGTAGCCGCGGATGCGCCGGTCGGCAGCTGCGTCGAGGCCGACCTCCGCCAGCACCTCGCCGACACGGCCGGCGGGCACCCCGGCCAACCGCCGGTAGACGTCGAGGTGCCGCCGCCCGGTCCATGCCGGATGCGCCGCCCGCCCCTCCAGCACGGCACCCACCACCGATGTGGGGCGGGGTATCCGCGCATAGGGCACCCCGCCGATCTCCGCGCGCCCGGCGGTCGGACGCGCGAGCCCGAGCAGGCACCGCAGCGTTGTCGTCTTCCCCGACCCGTTCGGCCCGAGCAGGCCGGTCACACTCCCCGGCCCGGCCGACAGCCCGAGCCCGCGCACCGCTTCGACCTCCCCGTACCTCTTGACGAGCCCCTCGATCCGGATCTCGCTTTCCTGCCGCATGCCTGCCCCCTGCCTCGATCGTCCACTACAACTTCTATTAGTTATAGATGACATAGAACAAAGAGGCAACGGGGCGTCCGAGCTCTCCTCGGCCAGACGCTCGGGGTGGCCGGCAAGGCGGCGGGTTGGTGCTGGGAGAAAGAGAGAACAAGACACGGGCGGCTTCGCCGACCGGCTTGCCGCTCTGCCCGGCCGCTGTGGGAGTGGCGCGTGGCCAGTAGCGCTGCTGTTCGCGGGACTGGGCGGCTGAGGCCGAAGGCTCCCGCACCCCTGCACCGACTACTCGGTGTTCAGTGCGTCGGACCAGCGGAAAAGCGCCAGCGACGGCAGCGGTGGCCGGAAGTTCGGGCCGACGGCCGGGCACAGGCTGAGCGCGGGGCGGTGCCGCAGGGCGGGTGTGACTGCAGAGGCGGGGGAAGTCGCGGGCTCCCTCGCGGCGGCAGCCGGGTGGTGATTGGTCGGTGCGTCGGACACACCAAAGACGGCAGCGGCAGGGCTACCCAGACCTCGGGGCGGCGGCCGGGCGGCGACTGGTCACGGAACGGGCGCGCGGGGCGGGTGTGACTGGTGTAAATAGAGGGACTGCAGGCGCGATGGCCGGCGGGCCGGGCGCGGGCACGTGGTTCGCGAACCCCGGGTAACACCCCATCGGTGCCGCGGCTGCCGCCTTTTCAGCGGCAAATCCGCGCAGAATCGAGAGGAGCGGTTCTTCCGGGGCCCGTCCACCGGGCCATTTTCACTCTGCGTGGCGACATATAGGTCGAAACCGGGCGCCAGTCACTACTGGAGCCTGAGTGTCCGGTTCGGGGACCCACGCGCAGGAGCGCGGCGCGTTCCTTTTCCCGGGGCAGTGAAACCTCTCCCGCCTCAAATCACCTAAAGCGGTGCCTCCTGGCGTCGCGGTTGCCACCTTTTCGCCGATCGGGCCGCGAAAAAGTTGGGCCCGCGGGAATCAGACACCGCCACGCTGCGTGACCTCGCGTTTGCGCAGTTCAGCGCGGCGCGATATCGGCTCTGCGTACAGGGCCCGCAGGGAGAGGAGGATGGTACTTGCTTGGGCAGGGTTTACAGGGCCCCCGTTGTGTCCGTATTCAAATCATTTGTCCCCCAGTCCCGCCACGCGACCAGTCCGCCACCCGGCCGACCCGCCGGAGCCCCTGCCCAGCCTCGCCGTCGCTGCCGCTTGTGCGCTTGTCCGACGCACCGAACACCGGAACGCCGATCGCAGAGGAGCAGGAGCCTGCGGTCCAAGCCGCCCGAGCCCCGCGACCAGCAGTGACTCTGGTTGCGCAGCGTCCCTGGAGCGGCGGGCAGAGCGGAAAGACTGCCGGCGAAGCCGCCCTTCGCCTTTGTGCCGTGAGCTCCGCCCCGCGAACAGCAGCACCGCTGGCCACGCACCACCCCGGAGCCGTGTGACAGAGCGGAAATACCACCGGCGGCCCCGCCCATTTTTGTCATGGCTACCCCCAGCCCCGCGAACAGCAGAAGCACAGCTCATGCACCGACTCCCGAAGCGGCGGGACAGAGCAGCAGGACTGCCGGCGAAGCCGCTCACCCCCGCGAGCACGGTGGAGCAGCGGGGGCCTCAGGCGAACGCGGCTTCGGCGGCCGCGGTGGCGGCGGCGCGGTCGGTGGGGACGAGGCCGAGGCGGGTGCGGCGGTCGAGGAGGTCCGCGGCGTCGAGCGCGCCCTCGCGGTCGACGGCGAAGCGGAGTTCCGCCGGGGTGACTCCGGCCGCGACGGGGCGGAGGAGGTCCGGGTTGCCGTCGGCGAGCGCGACCACGTCTGCGGCCTCGGTGCCGTAGCGGGCGACCAGGCGGCGCGGGGCATCGACCGCGTCGAGGACGTCGCGCGGCGCAGCGCCGACCAGGGGCAGGTCCCGCGTGCGGCACGGGCCGGCGGCCAGCCCGGCCTGGCCGACCGCCGCGTCCACGGCACCGGCCGCCATGGTGCGGTAGGTGGTGAGCTTGCCGCCGACCACGGTGAGCGCGCCGCTCCGCGAGCGCAGTACGGCGTGCCGCCGCGACAAGTCGGCGGTGCCCTCCGCCGACCCGTCCGGGCCCGCCAGCAGCGGGCGGAGGCCGGCGTAGGTACCGAGCACGTCGGCGCGCCGCACCCCGGTGCCTAGCACCCGGTTCACCGTCTCCAGCAGGAACGCGACGTCGGACTCGGGGGCTGCCGGCACCTCCGGAAGCGGGCCGTCGACGGGCTCGTCGGTCAGCCCGGCGATGATCCGCCCGTCGTCCTGCGGCAGGGCGAAGACGAACCGGTCGAGCGCACCCGGCAGCGGAACGGTGAGAGCGGTGCGCGGCCCGCCGAGCACGGCGGCGGGCAGCACGATGTGCGTGCCGCGGCTGGGCCGCAGCTCGACGTCGGGCGCGAGGGCACCCGCGTAGACACCGGTTGCGTTGACGACCGCCCGCGCCGACACCGACAGCCGCCGCCCGGTCTCCCGGTCGATGAGGTCGGCGCCCTCGCCGGAGATTCGCTCCGCCGCGCACCGGGTGACGATGCGGGCGCCGAGCCCGGCGGCGGTCCGCGCGATGGCGACGACGAGGCGCGCGTCGTCGGTGAGCTGGCCGTCGAAGGAGAGGATCGCGCCGCGCAGGCCGCCGGGGCGGAGCGCGGGCTGCAGCCGCAGTGCCTGCTGCGCGGTGAGGCGGCGGGTGCGCGGCAGCGTGCTGGATCCGGTTCCGGCCGCCGCGCGCAGCAGATCGCCGGTGCGCATGCCGCCGCCGACCGCGGCGGCCTGCATCCGGCCGACGTCACCGTGCAGCGGCAGCACCATCGGCAGGGTGCGGACCAGGTGCGGAGCGATGGTGCCCATCAGGGCGCCGCGCTCGCGGGCGCTCTCGTAGGCGAGGCCCAGGCGCCCGCGGGCGAGGTAGCGCAGGCCGCCGTGGACCAGCTTGGAGCTCCACCGGCTGGTGCCGTGCGCGAGGTCGTGCCGCTCGACCAGGGCGACCGACAGCCCGCGGGCCGCGGCGTCCAGCGCCACTCCGGCGCCGGTGACTCCGCCGCCGACGACGAGCAGGTCCACGGTGCCGCCGTCGAGCTCCGCCAGATCCTCCTCCCTCCGCGCACTGTTGAGCGCCGTCCCGCGCACCGATGCCTGCACTGGCGCCTGTACTGCCGTCACCGCGGTTCCTTTCTCTGCCGCGGCCCCTGCCGCGACGTTGCGAAGCCGAATGTTCAGCTCACCCGCCCGCCGAGCCCTGCACGCGCGCCAGGCACTACTGCCGGCGGCGGTGAGCCGCGGCGCGGCTCACCGCGGTTCCGGCGGGGCCAGGTAGGCGTCGAGGAGCGTGCGGATCTCGCCGGCGAGGGCGGCGGGAGCAAGCACGTCCGCCGTGAGGCGGCGGGAGGTGGCCGTGTTCTGGACCGTGAGCAGCACGATCCGGGCCAGGGCAGCGGGATCGCCGGGGCGGATGGAGCCATCCGCCTGGCCCGCTTCGATCTGCGGCCGGACCAGGTCGAGCACAGCGAGCTGGCTCGTACCCAGCCGGTGGAAGGCGTAGGTCGCCAGGATCTCCGGCTCGTGGTCGACGATGCGGCAGAACAGCGGATGCTCGATCACCGCGCGGAGCACCTGCGCGGCCAGGTCGGCCAGGTGGGCGCGGCCGCTGCGGCCGCCGGCCGGCTCCTCGGCGGCGCCGTGCACCACGGCGAGCATCTCGCGGGTGAGCAGGTCGGCGACGAGCGCGACGGCGTCCGGCCAGCGCCGGTAGACGGTCGGCCGGCTCACCCCGGCGCGGCGCGCCACATCGGTGAGGGTGGTGCGGCGGACGCCGAACGCCTCGACGCACTCCCGGGCTGCATCGAGGATCCGATCCTCAACGTTACGTCTTAACGGCATGTGTAAAACTGTACGGCATGAGCGGAGACCGACCCAGAACCCGGGTGGCCGATCGGGTCCCCGAAATGCCCGCCCAGGCGTGGGGCGACCCCGGCCGCGCCCACGAGCTGTCCGACGCGGTGCGGGCCCTGATCGCCGATGCGCTCGGCACCGAACTGGCCCCGCGGCCGCCGGTGGACCCCGCAGCGATCCCGCTGCCCGGCCCGGCGCTGGACGACGGCGCCCTGCAGGCGCTGCGCACCGCGCTGGGCGCAGACGGCGTCAGCACGGAGAAGGCCGACCGGCTCCGGCACACGGCCGGCAAGAGCACGCCCGACCTGCTGCGGATGCGCGGCGGCCAGGTCGACGCCGCCCCGGATGCGGTGCTGCGCCCGGCCGGCCACGACGGTGTCGCGGCCGCGCTGCGCATCTGTGCCGAGCACGGGGTGGCCGTCGTGCCGTTCGGCGGGGGCACCAGCGTCGTCGGCGGGGTCGCCCCGCTGCGCGGCCGGTTCTCCGCGGTCGCCGCCCTCGACCTGCGCCGCCTGGACGCCCTGGACGAGCTGGACACCGCGGCACACACTGCCGTGCTCGGGGCGGGGCTGCGCGGCCCCGAGGCGGAACGCCTGCTCAACGAGCGCGGATTCACCCTCGGCCACCTGCCGCAGAGCTTCGAGTTCGCCACGATCGGCGGGTTCGCGGCCACCCGCTCCAGCGGTCAGGCGTCGGCGGGCTACGGCCGCTTCGACGACATGGTGGTCGCGCTGACCGCAGCCACCCCGCAGGGCACCCTGCACGCCGGCCGCGGCGTTCCGTCCGCCGCCGGCCCGGACCTCCGGGCACTGCTGCTGGGGTCGGAGGGCGTGTTCGGCGTCATCACCTCGGTGACCGTGCGGGTGCGCCCGCTCCCGGAGGCAGCCGTCGACGATGCGTGGCGGTTCGACGACTACCCGACCGGCGCCGCTGCGCTGCGCCGGCTGGCCCAGTCGGGGCTGCGGCCGACGGTGGCGCGGCTCTCCGACGCCACCGAGACCTTCGTCAACGCCGCGCTGGCGGGTTCGGCGGCGCCGGCCGGGTGCCTGGCCGTGCTCGGCTTCGACGGGCCGGCCGGCGAGGTCGCGGCGCGCCGCGCGGCAGCGGCGCGCACGCTGGAGCAGTCCGGCGGGGAGCCGCTGGGACCGGAGCCGGTGGCGCACTGGCGCGAAGGCCGCTTCAACGCCCCCTACCTGCGCGACGCTCTGCTCAGCGCGGGCGTGCTCGCCGAAACGCTGGAGACGGCGGCCCCGTGGTCGTCGCTGCTGCCGCTGTACGAGGCGGTGGGCTCGGCGCTCAGTACCGCCCTGGACGGGCCGGACGGGCGCGCGATCGTGCTCTGCCACATCTCGCACACCTATCCGGAGGGCGCATCGCTGTACTTCACGGTGGCGGCGCCGGCCGGAAACGACCCGCTGGAGCGGTGGGCGCGGGCCAAGCGCGCGGCGGGCGACGCGATCGCCGCGGGCGGCGGCACCATCACCCACCACCACGCGGTCGGCACCGACCACCGCCCGTGGATGGCCGCCGAGATCGGCCCCCTCGGCGCCGCGGCACTCCGCGCGGTCAAGTCCGCCCTCGACCCCGAGGGCATCCTCAACCCGGGCAAGCTCATCCCGGACACGGACTAGGGCGTGTCGGGCGGGCACCTGTCCTGCTGCGGGTCGCCCTGGCACGCCCCTCGCGGCATCCTCCTCTCCTCGCCAGGAAAACCCGCCCCGGCGTCCTCCGGCCGGCCCGCTGTGCGGTGCGGCGGCCCGCCCTCCGGCGGAGGCCGCCGCACCGGCCTGCGGAGCTTCACCGCGCACCGCCGCCACCGCACCCGATCCGCTTCCCGCGACCGCCGGCGGTGCCGTCCTCCCGCAGGTCTGCGGCGCACGCCCCGGGGAGCAGACCCCGAGTGATCCGCACCACATTGCCCGGCGTAGCATCGGCGGCGGATCCGGCACGGGCAGCGGACAGCCGGCACCGAGGGCGAGGAGGCGCGGATGGCGGAGGCGGCACCGGTCCTGCGGGAGGACGGCGACGGGGTGTGCGTGCTCACACTCAACCGCCCGGACCGGCTCAACGCGTGGACGCCGGAGATGGAAGAGCTCCTCTTCGACCACCTGGAGGACGCCGACCGCGACCCGGGGATCCGCGCGGTCGTGCTCACCGGCGCCGGCCGCGGGTTCTGCGCCGGCGCCGACATGGACGGGCTCGCCGGCATCGGCGACGGCTCCGACTACCGGCAGCCGGACCGGCCCAAGTCGCTGCCGCTGCTGCTGAGCACTCCGGTGGTCGCGGCGCTGAACGGTGCAGCAGCCGGCCTGGGGCTGGTCGTCGCGCTCCACGCCGACGTGCGGTTCGCCGCCGAGGACGCCAAGCTCACCACCTCCTTCAGCCGGCGCGGCCTGATCGCCGAGTACGGCATCGCGTGGCGGCTGCCCCGCCTGGTCGGCGCCGGGCACGCCGCCGACCTGCTACTCAGCGGCCGCGTGGTCACCGGCACCGAAGCGGCGCGGATCGGCCTCGTCGAGCACGTGCTGCCGCGGGAGGAGGTGCTGCCCGCCGCGGTCGGCTACGCCCGCGACCTGGCCGCCCACTGCTCGCCGGCCTCCATGGCGGCCATCAAGGGCCAGCTGCTCCGCTCCGGCGACCAGGACCTCGCCGCGGCGGAGGAGGACGCCGCCGCGCTCATGCCGGGCGCGTTCGCCCACCCCGACTTCGCCGAGGGGATCACCGCCTACACCGAGCGGCGCCCGCCCCGCTTCGCCCCCCTCAACGGCTCGGACGGCCCGGAATAGGCGGAGGGGAGGAGTCCGACGCCGCACCGCACGCACCCGCCTCCGCGTCCGGCGCCCCCGCCGCGGCCCGCACTGCTGGAGCCGCCCCGGCGCAGACTGGCTGACCTGCGTTTCCGCGTCCGCACGCGGGTCCGCCAGCATGCCCGCGGCATCGCCGAGAATGGACGGGTGACACGTGGACAACTCCGCATCTACCTGGGCGCCGCACCCGGCGTCGGCAAGACCTACGCCGCGCTGAGCGAGGGCCACCGGCGCCGCGAGCGCGGCACCGACGTCGTCGCCGCCCTGGTGGAAGCGCACGGCCGGCCGCGCACCGCGGAAGCCGCCGAACGGCTGGAGCAGGTGCCCCCGCGCGCGGGGGCCGACGGGCCGGAGGTGGACGTCGCCGCGGTCCTCGCCCGCGCGCCGGAGGTCGCGGTGATCGACGAGGTGGCGCGCGCCAACGGCCCGGGCGCGCGCAACCCCAAGCGCCGCCACGACGTGGAGGAGCTGCTCGCGGCCGGCATCGACGTCGTCACCACCCTCAACATCCAGCACCTCGAATCCCTCAACGACGTGATCGTGCAGATCACCGGGGTGCCGGTGGACGAGACGATCCCCGACGACACGGTGCGCCGCGCCGACCAGATCGAACTGTGCGACATGTCGCCGTACGCGCTGCGCCGCCGCATGTCGCACGGGAACATCTATCCGGCGGAGAAGGTCGACGCCGCGCTGTCCAACTACTTCCGGGAGGGCAACCTCACCGCGCTGCGCGAGCTCGCGCTGCTCTGGCTCGCCGATCGCGTCGACGAAGGGCTCGCGCGCTACCGCGGCCGGCACAAGATCCGGCACACCTGGGAGGCGCGGGAGCGCATCGTCGTCGCGCTGACCGGCGGGCCGGAGGGCGAGACGCTGATCCGGCGCGCGGCGCGCATAGCTGCCCGGTCCCGCGGCGGCCAGCCGCAGCCCAGCCACCTGATGGCGGTGCACGTGGCGTCCGGAACCGCGCTGGCGCACCCCTCCCCGGAGCTGGTGCGGCAGAAGCGGCTGCTCGCCGAGCTCGGCGGCTCCTTCCACCGGGTGATCGGCGACGACGTGGCAACGTCGCTGCTGGAGTTCGCGCGCGGCGCCAACGCCACGCAGATCGTGCTGGGGTCGTCGCGGCGGCGCGGCTGGCAGTTCGTGTTCGGGCCCGGTGTCGGCGCGACGGTGGCCCGCGAGTCCGGCGACATCGACGTGCACATCGTCACGCACGAGGAGGTGGGACGCGGCCGCGGGCTCGTCCCGCCGCTGCGCTTCTCGCTCGGCCCGACCCGGGTGGCCTGGGGCTGGGTGGCTGCGCTGGCGCTGCCGCCGCTCGGCGGCGCCGTGCTGCGCCTGCCGCCGTTCAGCGATCTGGGCCTGACCACCGACACGCTGATCTTCCTGATCGGCACGGTCGCGGTGGCGCTGGTCGGCGGCCTGTGGCCGGCGCTGGCGTCGGCGCTCTGGGGCAGCCTGCTACTGAACGTGCTGTTCACGCCGCCCGCGTCCGGCGTGGCGGTGAACGGGCTGCAGAACGTGCTCGCGCTCGGCGCATTCGTGCTGGTGGCGCTGCTGGTGTCGTTCGTGGTGGACCGGTCCAACCGCAACTCGATCCAAGCGGTACGCGCCCGCTCGGAGGCGGAGACCCTGGCGCTGCTCGCGGGCAGCGTGCTGGCGTCCCAGGAGCCGCTGCGCGCGCTGCTGGTGCGCATCCGCAGCGTGTTCGCTCAGCGCTCGGTGACCCTGCTGGAGCAGGGCGAGGGCGCCCAGTGGCGGGTGGTCGGAAAATACGGCGACCCGCCGTGCACCGACCCCGACCAGGCCGATGCCCTGGTCTCAGTGAGCGACACCCTGGTGCTGGCGCTGCGCGGGCATATGATCGCCGCCTCCGACCGCACCTTCCTCAACGCGTTCGCCAGCCACATCGGCATCGCGCTGGAGCGCCAGCGGCTGGCCCGGGACGCGGCCCAGGCGCGCCGCCAGGCGGCCGGCAACCGGATCCGCACAGCGCTGCTGGCCGCCGTCTCCCACGACCTGCGCTCACCGCTCACCTCGATCAAGGCGAGCGTCTCCAGCCTGCGCTCGCCCGACCTCGCGCTGGACGAGACCGACCGCAGCGACCTGCTGGAGAACATCGAGGAGTCCGCGGACCGGCTGGACGGCCTGATCGGCAACCTGCTCGACATGAGCCGGCTGGAGACCGACACGGTACAGCCGAAGATGCAGCGCATCGGCCTGGAGGAGGTCGTACCGGCCACGCTGATCGGCGTCCCGCCGGACACGGTCGCCGTCGCCGTGCCCGACGCGCTGCCGCGGGTGTCGGCCGACCGGGGCCTGCTGGAGCGGGCCGTGGCCAACGTCGTGCAGAACGCGGTGCGCTACAACCCCGCGGGCAAGGGCCCGGTCCGGATCGCGGCGAGCGCGCACGGCGACGAGGTGGAGCTGCGCATCGTCGACCAGGGGCCTGGCGTCACCGACCGGGACAAGGACGCGATCTTCGAGGCGTTCCAGCGGCTGGGCGACGCACCGCGGGGCACCGGCGTCGGCCTGGGCCTGGCGGTGGCGCGCGGGTTCAGCGAGGCGATGGGCGCCTGGCTGAGCGCCGAGGACACGCCCGGCGGCGGCCTCACGCTCGTCTTCACCCTTCCCGCCGCGCCGCCCGACAGCGCGGCCGCCCCGGGACCGGGCGCACCGGGCGCGGGTGCGGATGCAGCAGCCGGCGGTGCGCACGAGACCGCGGACGGAGGGGCGGAGGCCGGTGGCGGGGCGGCGCCGGGTGCACCCGGCCGCGCCGATGGCGGCCCCTCGCGTGCGGAGCGCGGCGGCGGCGGAGAAGATGGCGGGGGTGCCGGTCCCGGCGCCTCCGGCGGAGACGGACGCCGCTGACCCACCGCTGACGAGGACGGACGATGCGGATTCTTGTCGTCGACGACGACGCGCAGATCATCCGGGCGATGCGCATCAACCTGCGGGCGCGGGGCTACGACGTGACGACGGCCGCCACCGGCGCGTCGGCGCTGCAGGCCGCCGCGGAGCACCACCCCGACGTGGTCCTTCTCGACCTGGGGCTGCCGGACATGGAGGGCGACGAGGTCATCGCCGCGCTGCGCGCCTGGACGGCCGTGCCGATCATCGTGCTGTCGGCGCGGCACTCGGCCGGGGAGAAGGTCCGCTCCCTGGACCAGGGCGCCGACGACTACGTGACGAAGCCGTTCGGCATGGACGAGCTGCTCGCCCGGATCCGCGCCGCGCAGCGCCGGTCGGTGCAGGTGGAGGAGGCGCCCGTGGTCGAGGCGCGGGCGTTCACCGTGGACCTGGGCGCGAAGCGGGTCAGCCGCGGCGGCGAGGAGGTGCGGCTCACCCCCACCGAGTGGCACATCCTGGAGATCCTGGTGCGCAACGCGGGGCGCCTGGTGAGCCAGCGCCGGCTGCTGCACGACGTGTGGGGGCCGGTCTACCAGAGCGAGACGAACTACCTGCGCGTCTACATGGCCCAGCTCCGCCGCAAGCTGGAGCCCGACCCGGCGCACCCGGTCCACCTCATCACCGAGGCCGGCATGGGCTACCGCTTCGAGAAGTGACGGGCGGGGGCGGGGAGCGGCGGCCGCCTCACCCGCCTCACCCCGCGGCGGAGCGCGCCCGGTCCCGCGGCCTGCGGGGCCGGGCGCGGCGCTCTCTGCCGCTCTAGCCGCGGGCGTCCAGGTAGATCTCGCGGGCCTCGGCGAGGTGGTCCGGGCTGTCGGAGAAGACGCCGTCGACGCCCGTCTCCAGGATGGCGATGTAGTAGTCGAGGTAGTCGCCGTAGGCGGTGGGGTCGCCGCTGGTGCGGTAGCCCTCCGGCAGGAACTCGTTCTCGCTGCGCAGCGTGTAGGGCGTGACCAGCAGGCCGCGGTCGTGGGCGTCGGCGACGAGCGGGGTCGGCTCGGCGGCCTTGCCGTCCTCGCCGATCGGGCGGACCAGGTTGAGCTCGGGGCCGATCGCGTCAGCGTACTCCGCGACCCCGTCCAGCCCCTCGGGCGCCGTCAGCTCGGGCTGGTTCGCGCCGATGAGCTGCACCACCGGCGTGTCGACGCGCTCGCTCACCTCGGCTGCCGACTCGGGCTCGAAGGACTGCACGTAGACCGGCGCGTCCGCGCCGTCCAGGCCGTGCTCGACCAGCGACTCCGCGATGGCCTCCTCGATGTCCAGGCCGAGCCCGTCGAAGTAGGCGCCGTGCTTGAGCTCCGGGATGAGCTTCACGTCGCGGTACTTGCGCTTCTCGGTCTGCTTCTCCCAGTACGCGACGGCCTCCTCCCAGGTGGGGATCGTGTACCGGCCGTCGTAGCGGGTGTTGTCCGGCCGGATGTCGGGGATGCGCTCGACGGCGCGGAGCGTCTTGATCTCCTCCAGCGTGAAGTCCTCGGAGAACCAGCCGGTCACCTCCCGGCCGTCGATGACCTTGGTGGTGTGCCGGTCGGCGAACTCGGGCCGGTCGCTGACGTCGGTGGTGCCGCCCAGCTCGTTCTCGTGCCGGACGATGAGGTGTCCGTCGGAGGTCGGCACGAGGTCGGTCTCGATGAACGACGACCCCTGCTTGAGGGCGAGGTCGTAGGCGGCGAGGGTGTGTTCGGGGCGGTAGGCGGAGGCGCCGCGGTGGCCGATCACCCACGGCGTGTCGGAGGCGCTGGGGCCTCCGTCGGCCGCGGCGGTGCCGGCGGCGGCTGCGTCGGCGGCCGCAGGGGCGGGGGCGACGGCGAGGGCTGCCGCCGCGGCGAAGCCGGTGGCGACGGCGATCCATCGGGGGGCGTCGGAACTGCGCCGCATGGGTCTCCTTCGATGCGCTGGTGCGTGCACGACGCACGGGACACTGCCGCCCGCGCGCGTCGCTCGCCTTCACGGTGCTTGAACGACACCCCACCGACGGCCGAAAAGTGAAGGGCCGTCCGACTGCACGGCCGGTTGTGGACGCCGCGCAAGGAAGCCGCCACCACGGTGTATCCGCTGCTGCGCGATCCTGCTACCAGCCGCGCCGCGGCCGGACCCGCCGCACTGCCCGCTGCCGGCCCGCGGCTTCCCGCGCCGCTGCTCAGCGCCCGTGCGCAGCCGGGCGCAGCGCTGCAGGCCCCGCTCCCCGCGGCGTTCCCGCTGAACCGCAGCCGCGGCGCACTCCCCCGCGCGGCCGGGGCCGGAGCGCAGCTCCGAGCGGCGTGTGCCGCCCCCGCGCGGGCAGCCGTCAGACCCCGTTGGCCGCTGCGTCCAGCAGGAAGTCGAACTCGGGGGTGCCGTCCCGGCCGCGGTCGGCGAGGACGACGGCGAAGACCGGCGCGAATGCGCCCGCCCAGTCCAGGAGCCGCTGCTCCGGTACGCCCATGGCGGGGGCGAGGCGGGCCGCTCGGCCGCGGATCTCGTCCCTGCTCCTGGAGCGCCACACCAGCCATTCGATTCCGTCGATGGCGGGGTCGCCCAGGCAGGCTCGGGGGTCCACGGCGACGAGGCCGCGCTCCGGGCCGCCGTCCAGCACGTTGCCGGGGTGCAGGTCGCCGTGGAGCGGGGTGAGGGGGCCGTCGTCGCGGGCGCCGTTGGCCAGGGCGCGCGCCCACGCGTGGCCGTGGTGGAGCAGCGGCGCAGGCACCCGTTCGGCCGCGGGCCCCTCGGCGCGGCGCCGCTCGCAGGAGTCGAAGACGAAGTTGATGCGGCCGACGAGCGGGTTGAGCTCGGCGCGCTCCCGGTCGCTCAGTTCGACGCCGTGCAGGTCGGCGATGAGGGCGCCGACCTCCTCCATCGGCGGGACCGTCTCGCCCATGGAGACGGTGCGGCCGTCGCCGATCGCCTCCATCAGCAGCGCTCCGCGCGCCGGATCGAGGCCGAGCACGCGCGGCACCCGGCCGGTCCCCGCCCACTGGCGGAGGGTCGCCGCCTCACTGCTGACCAGCCGCGTATCGGGGGTGATCTTGACGACGGCGGGGGTGCCGTCGGCGCGTTTGCAGAGCAGCACCAGCGACGTGCGGCCGTGCGGCGCCGCGCCCTCGATCACGAGGTCCCACTCCTCGGCGATGGCCTCGGCCGTAGCGGGGACGCCGGACAGCCACTGCTCGACGCCCGCGCCGAACCTCCGGACCAGCCGCTGGCGCTGCTTCTCGTCGTACAACTGGGCTGTGACGTCGCTCATTACTCCACCTCAGGGATCGCATCGCCCGGCTTCGAGGGCCGGCTGCCCGTCCGTCCGCCGGTCCGGTGCACCCACCCCGGAGCGGCGCGGCCATCCGGTGGCCCGGACCCGGAGTGCGCGCCGGCACCCGGTTCGGGGCGCTGCCGGAGTCCTACCCACCGCCCCCGGCGCTCTATACCCCCGGGGGCCATTACGATGGCGGCATGCAATGGCAGCGGACGCAGCGGCGTGCGGGCGGCGGGGTCGGCCCTGCTCTGCGGCTGCTGCTCTTCGTCGCCGTTCTGCTCGGCGTGGGCGCCATGCACACCCTGGGCCACTTCGAAGGCCACGGGCATGCGGGCCACGCGGCGTCCGGGGCCGCGGCGGACAGCACCGGCGCTTCCGGCGGCGCACAGCACTCCGCCCCGCAGGGGCCCGCCGTGGCCGGCCTCGCCGAGCCCGGCAGCGGCGGGCCCGCCGCATCTGCCGGCCACCCCGCCGGCGCAGCCGGCACCGAGGGCGCTGCCGGCCCCGAGACCCCCGGGCAGCAGCACTCCTCGGCTACTGCAGCCGGTGCAGACGGCTCCGGCCTCCCACCGCTCGATCCGGCTTCGGTCTGCCTCGCCCTGGCCGGCCTGGCCCTCGCTGCGCTGCATCTCGCGGTCTCCGCGCTGCCGCGCACGCCCGCACCCGCCGCCGCGCCGGTGCGCGGCGGCCGCACCCGCGCGCCATCCGCCGAGCGGCCGCCGGCGCCTCCCTCGCTCTCCGCACTCCAGGTGCTGCGGATCTAGATGCCCGGGCGGCTGCCCGCCCGCGCACCGATGACGCACGAGCACCTTTCCGGCACGCACCGTGCCGCTGTGAGAACGGAAAGCACCATGGACCACAACGCTGACCGCCCCTGCCCGGACACCGCCGAGGCAGCTCCCCGCGCTGCGGCGCACGGCACCGCCGCCCGCCGGGGCGTGCGGGCGCTGCTGCCCGTCGCCGCCGCTGCACTGCTCGCCGCGGGCGCCTGCGGCGCTCCGGAAGAGGACAGCGAGGCCGCCGGGAGCGGCGGGGCGCAGCACAACGACGCGGACGTGATGTTCGCGCAGATGATGATCCCGCACCACGAGCAGGCCCTGGAGATGGCCGATCTGGCCGAAGACCGGTCCGGACCCGAAGTGGGCGACCTGGCAGCGGAGATCGCCGAGGCGCAGGGGCCGGAGATCGAGCAGCTCACCGGGATGCTGGCCAGCTGGGGCGAGGACCCCGAAGGCGGGGACCACGACGGCCACAGCATGGACGGCATGCTCTCCGATGACCAGATGGCGGAGCTGGAGGCCGCCGACGGCGCCGAGTTCGACGCCCTGTTCACCGCCTTCATGATCGAGCACCACGAGGGCGCCGTCGACATGGCGGAGGCCCAGATCGAGGACGGCTCCGACCCGGAGGCGACCGAGCTCGCCGAGGAGATCGTGGCCGCCCAGGAGGACGAGATCGCCCAGATGGAGGACCTGCAGGAGGGCTCGGTGGGAACGCCGGACGGCGGCTCCGGGGACTCGGGCGACTCCGGCGGCGGGGATTCCGGCGGCTCCGAGGAGGGCGGGGGCCACGGCGGGCACTGATCCTGACCCCCGGGCACCGTGAGGGGCGCCCCCCCGGCGGACCGTGGCGACGCGGACCTGCCGGGGGGCGCCCTGCTTCGGCTCCGCGCCCGCTGCCGGAGCCGCGGGCTGCGGTCACGCGGCGAGGCGAGCGGTGGCCGCGCGGTGGCGCGCCAGGAGGGCGTCGACGACGAGGCCGGAAGACGAGAGCGGGTCGGTGACGGTGACGGTGCCGCCGAGCGCGCGGAGCCGCGCAGAGCCGGCGTCGTCCACCAGCCGCCAGGTGGCGATGGACACCCGGTGCCCGCCGCGGTGCAGCCGGTCGGCCGCGTCCGCGACGGTGGGGGCCCACGCGTTGAGGTAGCCGACCCGGACCGGTGCTTCGAGCCGCCGGCTGAGCATCCGCGCCACGTCAGCGACGGCGCGCCGCTCGTCCTGACCGCTGGGTCCGTCGGCGGCGAGGACGACGCCGCCGCCGGAGCGGTGGCCGCCGGCGGTGAGGCGGACGGCCAGGTCGGCTACGAGGGAGGGGACGGCGCCGAGCGGGTCGGTGGCGCACCGGTCCGGCCGGGCACCGAGGTCGATCCGGTCGAAGAGCGCGGCGCTCGCAACGTCGCCGCCGGCGACGTAGGCGGGTGTGGCCACGGCGGGGCCGCGCAGTCCCCGCAGGACCGAGCGGACGTCCTCGGCTCCCCCGAAAGCAGGGACGACTTCGGTTTCCCCGCGGGCCGCCACGGCCCGGGCAAGGGCGTTGAGCGACGCGGAGCGGCGCGCATCGGTTGTACCATCGGCCACCAGAACCATCGCCGGCATCATCTGCCGCCTCCTTTGCATCACCGCGGAAATCCCCTCCCGGGCAGGAAAAGGTACGGATCCGCGATTTCACTTCAATGACCTGGTGTTACACGCAGAAGAACTCGCACAGAACCCGCAGCGGGCGCGGTTCTCACCAGGAATGACGGGGTATGCCTGCGATGGTAGACGGAGGGCGGGCCTTTTTCCATTTCCCCGGGGAGTCGCGCTCGTCACCCTCGGGGCAACCGCTCCAGAGAACTCGGGCCACCGCAGAACCACCTCCCTCCGCATCCGCGTACGCGCGCATCAGGGAAAGCGAGAATACCCGGCCTGACCGCGGCATAACGCGACCCCCCTTTCCCGCGGAAAACGTTTCCCGATCGCAATTGGGCGCATTTTCGGGAATGCAATCCCGCGCAGCACCCATTCCTCGTCACCCCGTAGACCAGGGCTCTCTAGCGGATACCCTGAACCCCGTCAAGGGTGCGCGCACCACCCGGGCAGTGGTCCGCCCACCCTTCCGCCTGGGGAGACAGGCGGCGGATGCGGCGTGACCACTTGCATCGGCGTGTCGGCGCCGCTCAGACTTGTGGTGAGGAGAGGGCACCCCCACCGCCCCGCTCCGGCCCCGAGCACGTCAGGAGTACCGCACCATGGCGATCCATCCCCGAGTCCGCAGCCTCGCGGACACGTTCCTCGCGAGCGCGGACGCTGAGGCACCGGGGCTGGTGGTCGGGCTCTACCTGACCGGCTCCGTGGCGCTGCGCGACTTCCGGCCGCACGCCAGCGACGTCGACTTCGTCGCCGTCACCCGCCACCGCACCACGCCCGAAGAGAACGCCGCCCTGCGCCGCGCCCACGCAGCGGCGCGCGCCGCCGGGCACCGGCTCCAGTTCAACGGCGTGCACCTCACCGCCGACGACCTCGTCGCACCGCCGTCGGAGTGCGCCGCGGCGCCGGCCGTCGTCGGCGGCCGCTTCCGCACCGCCTCCCGCCACGAACTCAACCCCGTCACCTGGCACGTGCTGGCCGAGCGCGGCATCACCGTGCGCGGCCCGCACCCGGCCGAGCTGGACGTGTGCGACGGAGCGGAGAGCCTGCGCACCTGGTCGCTGGGGAACCTGGAGGAGCACTGGCGGCGGTGGCGCGCCAAGGCGGGCCGGCTGCTCACCCCGCGCGGCCTGGCCGCGCTCGGGTCGCTCGCTCCGTCCTGGAGTGTGCTGAGCGTCACCCGGCTGCACTTCACGCTGCGCACCTCCGAGATCACCTCCAAGTCCGGCGCCGGCGTGTACGCGCTGCACTCCTTCGACGAGCGGTGGCACCAGATCGTCAACGAGTGCCTGCGGGTGCGGCGCGGCGGGAACGGGCCGTCGCTGTTCGACAACTCGCTGGTGCGCCGCCGGGCCGCCCTCGACTACATCGAGATGGTCATCGACGACGCCCTGGAGGCACGCACCGTCTGAAGCCGGCGCCCCGGCCGGGTTCCGGGCCGGGCCCTCTTCGCCTCCTCGCCTCCTCGACTGGGGAGAACGCCGCGAGGGGCGTGCCAGGGCGGTGCACAGCCGGACAGGCGCCCGCCGAGCACGCCCTAGGCTGGAACCATGACCAAGCGCGCCATCGTCCGCTTCGGCGACCCCGTCCTCACCACGCCGACCACGCCGATCACCCGGTTCGGCGAGCACACCGACCGGCTGGTCCGCGACCTGCTCGACACCGTCGACGCGCCGGGCCACGCCGGTGTCGCGGCCACCCAGATCGGGGTGGCGCTGCGGGCGTTCAGCTACAACGTCGACGGGCGCATCGGCTACGTCATCAACCCGCAGCTGGCGGAGCGCTCCGACGAGGAGCAGGACGGCGACGAGGGCTGCCTGTCGGTGCCCGGCCTCTGGTACCCGACACGGCGCGCGATGCACGCCGTGGTCACCGGTGTCGACCGGCGCAACGATCCGGTCACCGTGCGCGGCTCGGGCCTGCTGGCCCGCGCCCTGCAGCACGAGACGGACCACCTGGACGGCACCGTCTACATCGACCGGCTCGACAAGGAGCACCGCCGCTCGGCGCTCCGCGAGATCCGCACCTCCCCCTGGTTCCTCGGCGCCGGAGCCGCACCGCAGCCCGAGCCGGCCGCCGGGTCCAAGCTCCCCACCGCCTTCGGCGGACCGCGGTAGGGCGGAGGCCGCCGGCGCCGGGCCCCTCCCGCGCGGCAGGGGGCTGTACGCATCACGGTGCAATCACGTAAGGTGCACCGCAGCCGCGCGCCACACCCGCCCCCGCTCCGCCCCCCGCCTCGGGCGGAACCGCCACCGCGGATGCGGCGGACCGCAACCGCAGATGCGGGCCCCGGCACGGATAACGGTGCGATCACGTAAGGTGTGGCGCAGCATCGTGTGGCCCCCCTGCCCCCTGTGCCCCCGCTCCCCCGGGCGAGGCCACTGGTCCCGTTCACGGAGAACCCCACAGTGAATCGACACAGCAGACCCGTCCGCGGCCGTGCGCGCTCCGGCGCCCTGACCGCCGCGACCGCGGCCGCAGCAGCAGCGCTCCTGCTCTTCGCGCCGGCGTCCTACGCCGATGACGACGAGCCCTCGCTGGACGAACTGGAGCAGAAGGCCTCGAAGCTCTCCGAGGAGCTCGACGGCGAGCTCGTCGTCTACGAAGAGGCCAAGGAGGCCGCCGACAAGGCCAACAAGCGGCTGTCGGAGGTCGAGGACGCCTACGAGACCTCCCGCGGCGACGTCTCCGAACTCGCCGCCGAGCAGTACAAGGGCTCCGGCGTCGACCCCGCCTTCGAGGTGGTGATGAGCAGCGACCCCGAGGAGACGCTGCACAATGCCTCGCTCGTGGGCCAGCTCTCGCACAACAACGGCGAGCGGCTGCTCTCCCTCACCTCGGCCAAGGCCGACCTCGAAGAGGCCGCCGAGGAGGCGAACTCCACCCTCGACGACGCCGAAGAGGTCGTCGACGAGCTGGAGGAGAAGCAGGGCGACATCAAGGAGCGGATCGAGCGCTACGAGGCCGAGGACGCCCAGGCCGCCGCGGGCGGCGGTGGCGGCACCGGCGGCGGTCCCGTCCCGGACCGGCTGAAGGGCTGGGGCTTCGACGGCGCGACGCCGCGGATGGCGTCGATCCGCGACGAGGTCATCGCCAACTTCGACCTGCCCTACGAGGTCGGCTGCGTGCGCTCCAGCGCCGACGACCACGGCACCGGCCAGGCGTGCGACTTCATGATGAGCGCCGGCGGCGCGATGCCGGACGGCGGCAACGCCCAGATCGGCCAGTCGGTCGCGGACTGGTCGGTGTCCAACGCCGACCGCCTCGGCATCAAGTACGTGATCTGGGAGCAGCAGATCTGGGACAGCCGCAACCCCGGCATCGGCTGGAAGCCGATGGAGGACCGCGGCTCGGTCACCGAGAACCACTTCGACCACGTGCACATCTCGTCGTTCTGACGCAGGCGCCCAGCGCGCATGGCCCGGCCGCGGACTGCTCTGCGGCCGGGCCGGCCTGTGCACGCACCGCAGGCTCCCGGAACAGCTCCGGCACCGGCCTCCGCCACCAGCCGCCAGGGGGCGCCGGGCCGGCGCCAAGGCCCGCCCGCGCCCGCTACGCCGTGCACACCGTCCTGCGGACCGGCACTCGCCAGGACGCACGCGTGCCCCGGACCGCGCTCCTCGCCGCCGATGCCGTTCCGGTTCCGGGCACCCGCGCCCGGGCGGCCGCCGCGCGGGCACGCGCGGGCGCCGGCACCGCCCGGCGTCCCGTCAGCTCCGCGTACGCGGCGCGCGGGTGAGGACGGCGGCGGTGGGCAGGGCCGCGGAGACGGCGACGGCGGCGATGAGGAAGGCCGGGCCGTATCCGGCGGCCGTGATGGCGACGCCGAGGACGACGGCGCCGACCCCGGTGCCGCCGTCGAAGCCGATGTTCCACACGGCGCTGGCCGTGCCGTAGCCGGCGCGGCCGCCGCGGCGGAACATCACCACGATCGAGTCGTTCTGCACCGCACCGAAGCCGGCCCCGAACAGCGTCGCGCCTGCGATGGCCAGCACCGGGGCGGCGGGAGCTGCGGGCGTCCAGAGTGCAACCGCCGCCAGTCCGGCGCCCAGGGCTCCCGACGCGGTGGCCGGCGCGATGAGGACGACGTGTCCGTACCGGTCACTCAGCTCCCCCGCGAGCCAGCGCGTGACCAGTGCACCGGCGGCGTAGCCGAGGAGGGCGAGCACAGCCACCGCCGGGGTGTCCTGGAGCGGGATGGACAGGAAGGTGAGGAACGCGGCAGCGGCCGACGACAGCGCCAGCATCACCGCGAGCGGCGCACAGAGCCGCAGCAGCAGCCGCAGCGGGGACAGCGGTGCTCCGGGCCCGCCCTCCGGCTCCCCGTCCGCCGCAGAGCCGCCCTCCCCGCCGGTCCGCGCCGACCCGCCGACACCGAGCGAGAGCACTGCGCCGAGCAGCGGCGCCGCCGTCGCCGCCCAGAAGGCCGGGGCGAAGCCGAACTGCAGCGCGAAGCCCACGCCGGTCGGCAGGAACACCAGGTTGGGCAGGCCGATGGCGAGGCCGTACAGGCCCGCGGCGCGGCCGATGAGCCGCGGCGGCACGAGCCTCGCGGCGAGCGCTGACCCGGCCACGGTGAACAGGCCGAAACCGATCCCGCGGGCCGCGGAGATCGCGGTGACGGCGGGCAGGGCGTCGGTGAACACCAGCAGCGGTGTCGGCAGCGCGATCAGCAGCGCACCGGCCGGAAAGGTCCACCGGTAGCCGTTCGCGCGGCTCAGCAGCAGGGGCATGGCGAGCTGGGCGGCGACCGTCGTGCCCATGAACGCGGCCGTCGTGCCGCCGGCGCCGGCGGCGTCGGCACCGCCGCGCTCCGCCCACAGCGGCACCAGCGGCAGAAGCAGGACGTACCCGGTCACGCTCGCCACGGTGGCGGCCAGAAGAAGTCGGAACGATCGGGTCACCGGGCGATGCTACCTTCGCCGCTCCCGCTGCCCCCGACCCGCATCCGCCGCTCCGGGGCACCGCTCCGCGTGCCGGCCGGGGCCGCCCCGGGCTGCTTCCCGCGAGCGCCGGGGCGGCCGCGCCGCAGCCCGCGTCTCCCGCCGCCCGGACGTGCGGTGGGAGGCGCGGGCGGTCAGGCGGCGGTGCTGATGCGGTGCTCGGCGAGCCAGCCGGCGATGCGGTCGGCGCGCTCGATGGTCATGGCGCCCTCCGCGTGGCCCATGCCGGATTCGATCCAGAGGTCCTTGGGGGCGCCGGCGGCTTCGTAGATCCGGCGCGGGTGCTCCAGCGGGAAATAGCCGTCGGAGTCGCCGTGCATGACGAGCAGCGGCGTCGGGGCGACGGCGGCCGCGAGTTCGGTGGGGTCCGGCGGAACCGGGTCCCATTCGCGGTCGACGACGCGCACGTTGCGGGCGGTCCGCAGGAACCAGCGGCCCACCGGATGCTCAACGCCGAAGTGGAGCAGCCGCATGCTGCGGGTGCCCCGGTAGTACCAGCGGCTCGGGCCGCTCACCGAGACGGCTGCGGACAGCCCGCCGTAGGAGCCCGCGTGCCGCACGACGACGGCGGCCCCCATCGAGAACCCGACGGCGCTGATGTCGTCGTAGCCGAGACCGCGGAGGTGGCCCACCGCGGCCTCCAGGTCGAGCACCTCGTCGTTGCCGACGGTGCACATCCCGTCGGAGTCGTAGTGCCCGCGGAAGTCGAAGAGGAGGACGTCGCCGGCGGTGAGCAGGCGGCGGGCGATCATCCGGGTGTCCCGGCTGCGCCACGTCCCGGTGAAACCGTTGGCGACCACGACCGCGCTGCTGGTCGGGCGGCCGCCGCGGAGCAGCACGGAGTCGATGCCGACGCCGTCCGCGGTGGTGAGGCGGCGCCGCTCGGGGTGGTCGGGACGGGTCATTCTGGACAATGCATCGGTCACCCCCTCATCCTGCCCGATCCGGCCCGGCGCGTACCGGGAGGCGTGCACGTGTCCTGCGGGTGGGGACAACCCGCACCGGGGGTGAAGAGCACCGCAGTGGGCGCCGGCACCGCTGCCCCACCGCGCACCGTGGCACGGATCACCCCGCACCCGCCCCGAGCGACGCAGAGCCGCTGCGTACCGGCGCCCCGAAACACCACCCGGCCTGCCGCGGCGCCGTCCGGAATGGACGCGCGGGCTAAGGGCGTGTTGGGCGGATGGCGGTTATCGCGAGCGGTGTCGGAGGTGCGTTCATCGCCAGGCCGACGAAGGGGTCAAGGCGGGTTTCCCTGTCGAGGAGAGGACGCAGCGAGGGGCGTGTCAGGCCGGTGCGCAGCAGGACAGGTCTCCACCCACCACTCTCTAGAGCCCGCGCAGGGCACCGCACTCAGACGGCACGTCCCGGCCGATGCCGCCGGACGGGCGGGGAGCGGCAGCGGAGAGCGCGATGTCCGGCAGAGTCGGCGCCGCGCGCAGGAGCGGCCGCCCAGCGCGCGATGGGCGCGGACAGCGGCGGCCCGCGCCGCGCCCCCGGTGTCTCCGGGCTCGGCGGCACCGTACGCGCGACCGCCCCGCCTCTTCGGCGGGACTGGCCGGGGCGCCCGAAGGGGCGGCCCTGCGCGCGAGGCGCGAGGGACGCGGGGTCGGGGCCGGAGCGCTGGGACGGCCAGCCCGCAGCGGCGGCGCCCGCCAGCACGGCGGGCCATCCCCGCCCCTCGCCGAAACGCAGCACGCCGTATCCGTTCCGTCCGCACCGGTGGCCGGCGGGAGCCGGCGGCGGGCCGGTTCGGCGCCATGCCCCGCAGCCCGGCGGCGGCACCCCACCGGGGGGCGGTGGCAGCACCGGAGCGGATCGACCAGCCCCGCGGCCGGCCCGGCGCCCGGCCGCGGCTGGGGGCCGCTTCCGCCCGCGTACCGAGGGCAGGCAGCGTCAGCGGCGCGACGGCCGCGAGCCGCGGCGCAGCGCCGCTGCCTCGGATCGCGGGCTGAGGCCGCGCGGAGGGCGCCCCGCGGCACCCCCGGCAGAGGGCTTGCAGGAGCCGGCTGCCGAAACCGCAGCTCCGACCTGGAGGCGGCACAGCGCCGGCGGCGCGCCGGGCCGCGGGGTGTCCCGGTGCCGCGGGGTGGTCAGCGGCGCGGCGGCCACTGCTCGTCGTCGGTGTCCCACGCGCGGTCGTGCGGCTGCGCCGGACGGGGGCCCCACTGGACCGGGGGCGGAGGACCGTACGGCGCCTCCGGGGCATCCGGCGCAGCGTCGTACGGCGGCTGCGGACCGGTGCCGTAGCCGGTTCCCCCGTCGGCGGAGCCGGGCCAGGCCGGAGCGCTCGGGCTGCCCGGGTTGAAGTAGTCCTGCGCCGGGCGGTGCGGCTGCTGCGGCCCCGTGCCCGGGTAGTCCTGCGGCGCACCGTAGGGCGCCTGCGGGTCGCCGGGGTAGCCGGGCCCGCTGCCCGCCTCGCCGTAGCCCGGCCCGCGGCCGAACGGCGGCTGCGGACCGGTGCCAGGGAAGCCCTGGCCGGTGTCCTGGGACCCCGGGGCGCCGGCGCCGAAGGGGGCCTGCGGACCGCTCGCGTACCCGGTCGGCTCCGGCGGCCGGAACGGCGGCTCCTGGGGGCCCGTGCCGGGGTAGCCCTGCGGCGCACCGTACGGCGCCTGCGGGTCGCCCGGGTAACCGGGCCCGCTGCCCGCCTCGCCGTAGCCCGGCCCGTACGGAGCATCCTGCCCCGGTGCGCCGAACGGCGCCTGCGGGCCGCTGGGGGCTCCGCCGTACGGTGCGTCCGGGCCGGAGCTGAACGGAGCCTGCGGGCCGCTGGCGGGGGCACCGAAGGCGGTATCCGGCACCCGGCCGAACGGAGGCTCCTGCGGACCGGAGTAGCCGCTCGGCGGCTCCTGCCGCCCCGCCCCGGGGAAGCCGGGCGCGGACCCGGGAGAGGCGTACGGATCCGGTGCTCCGGCCCCCGGGAAGCCGGCGGTCGGCGCGGGAGCACCGTACGCGTCCTGCGGACCGGTGCCGGGGAAGCCGGCCGTGGAGCCGTAGGGGTCCTGCGGCCCGGCGCGGCCGGCGGGCGGGGCGTCGGGGCCGAACGACGGCTGCGGGCCCGACTCCGGCCCCCACGGCGCCTGTGCGCTCGGAACCGAGGTGTAGGGCTGCTGCGGACCGGTGCCGGGGAAAGCGGGACCCGGGTCCGGGGCACCGGGGTAGCCCGCCCGCTCTGCGCCGAACGACGGCTGGGGTCCGCTGGGGAACCCCGTGCCGGCCGGGGGCTCCGAGCGCAGCGGTGCGTCCTGCGGGCCGGTGCCCGGGAATCCGGCAGCGGCGCCGTAGGCGGTCTGGCCCGGGGCGTCCGGCGGCGGGTAGGGGCCGCCGCCCGGGCCCTGCGGAGAGGAGCCGTTCGGGTCGGGGAACGGCGGGGCGTCCACCGCGCCGTGGACGCGGGTCGCCGCGTCGGCGCCGGCACCGGCCAGCGGGAGCCCGTCGGGGGCCGTATCGCTGCGCCGCCCGCTGCCGTCGTCGCCACCGGTGTAGAGGTCGCCGTCCCCGCGCCGGTCTCCGTAGCCGCGCTCGTCGTAGTCGTCGTAGCGGGCGTCGTCTTCGTAGTCGCCGTAGTCGTCACCGGGCTCCTCGCCGCCGGAGCGGCCGCGCCGCCCCCGCCCCGCGTGCCGCCGGCCGCGCCCGGTGAACAGCAGCGACCGGGCCTCGATGGCGATGTGCAGCAGCACCGGGAAGAGCAGGCTCCCCGTGCCGAGGTAGAGCACCATGAGCAGCGCGCCCAGCAGGCCGGGGCCGACAAGGCCCCACCAGCCCTGGTAGAGGTGGGCGGCCGCGAACAGCACGCAGGAGAGCACCGCGGCCAGCCACACCGGCAGGCCGAGGCCGACGCCGAGCGCCGTCAGCAGGCCGCGGTAGAGCAGCTCTTCGCAGATGCCCGCGGTGACCGCCAGGGCCGCTGCCGCGCGCCGCTCGGTGCGGGTGTGCGGAGCCAGGCGCGAGATGACGTCGCCGCCCGGCTCATACGACGGGTCCAGGTGCGGCATCCGGCGGCGGCTGGGCTTCTGGTCGCCCCGGGTGAGCACCCAGAACACGCCGAAGGCGAGCGCGAAGCCGAGCGCGGCGGCGACGACCGGACCGAAGGCCATCGGCAGGCCCAGGCCCAGATCGGCCGCCGTCAGGTCGGGCGAGACGAGCAGGATGGCGACAATGAGCGCCGCCCACCCCCACTGCACCCCCATGGTGAGCCCGTAGAACCGGACCAGCGCGCGCGGGTCCCGGTCCCGGTTGCGGTCGAGCCGCGCATAGGCGTAGCGGCCCAGCAGGGGCTCACCGACGACGGCGTAGAGCAGCAGCAGGACCGCGAGGACCATGCCGACTGCACTGAACTGGAGAACGCTCTCGGACCACGGCACGGGGGACAGCCTAAGAGATACGGACGGCCCCGTCGCCCATTCCCGGCGAGCCGTTCTCCTGCGCCCCCGGGGTTTCCGCGCCCGATGCCGGGACTCCCGCCACCGGTGCCGCCGTCACCCCCTTGTGATCCGGGGCCGCTCGGGCGACGGTGGAGAGTGCGCCAGATCACATCGTTGACCCGCCCGGCGCCCGCGGCGGCAGGCGGGGGCGCAGGGAGAGAGGACGGGAGCATGGCGGAGAGATCCGGTCCTGCGGCCGGCGGCAGGGCGCCCGAGGCCGCCCGGCCCGCGGACATACGCAACGTGGTGCTGGTCGGCCCTTCGGGAGCCGGCAAGACAACCCTCGTCGAGGCGCTGCTGCACGCCGCGGGCGCCACCCCGCGGGCCGGCTCGGTGGCCGACGGGACGACAGTGAGCGACTACGACGCGGTGGAGGTGCGCCAGCAGCGCTCGGTCAATCTGAGCGTCGCACCGCTCACCGCCGGCGGCTGCAGGATCAACCTGGTCGACACCCCCGGATACGCCGACTTCGTCGGCGACCTGCGGGCCGGCCTGCGCGCGGCGGACGCGGCACTGTTCGTCGTCTCCGCGCTGGACGGCGTGGACGCCCGCACCCGACTGCTGTGGGACGAGTGCGCCGCGGCCGGCACACCCCGTGCGCTCGCGGTGTGCCGGGTGGACCACCCGCGGGCCGACTTCGCCGAGACCGTGGAGCAGTGCCGCGCCGTGCTCGGCCCCGGGGTCGTGCCCGCCTACCTGCCGGTCTTCGGCGGCGAGGGCGACCAGCGGACGCTGCACGGCCTGGTCGGGCTGCTCTCCCGGCGCTTCTTCGACTACCGCGCCGGCGCCGGGGGCTCCGGCGGGGCTCCCGTTCCCGCGCCGTCCCTGCCCGAGAGCGTCGCCGAACAGGCCGACGCGCTGCGCGACGCGCTCGTGGAGGAGGTCATCCAGGAGAGCGAGGACGAGTCGCTCATGGAGTCCTACATGGAGGGCGGCGCCTCCGCCCTCGACCCGGAGCAGCTGGTCGCCTCGCTGGAGCGCGCGGTGGCGGCCGGCGGCCTGCACCCGGTCCTGGCGGTCTCGCCGGTGCACGGGGTCGGCGTGGCCGAGCTGCTCGACGAGCTGCCGCGCGCCACGCCGTCCCCGGAGGAGCGCCTCCTGCCGCCGGTGCAGGACGAGCGCGGCCGCCCGGTCGAGGGGCTCACCTGCGATCCGGACGGCCCGCTCCTGGCCGAGGTGGTGCAGACACTCAGCGACCCCTATGTCGGCCGGGTCAGCCTGGTGCGGGTCTTCTCCGGCACGCTCCGCCCGGACATGCCGGTGCACGTGGCCGGCGGCGCGGACGGCGGAGAGGGCGACGAGAAGCTCGGCGCGCCGTCGGCGCCGCTGGGCCGGCGGCTCACCCCGGTACCGCAGGTCGCTGCGGGCGACATCGGCGCCGTCGCCAAGCTCGCCGCCGCGACCGGCGCCACCATCTCCGCGCCGGAGCAGCCGCTGGTGATCCGCCCGTGGACGTTCCCCCCGCCGCTGCTGCCGGTGGCGGTGCGCGCCGCTGCGCGCTCGGAGGAGGACCGGCTCGCCCAGGCGGTGTCCCGCCTCGCCGCGGAGGATCCGGCGCTGCACACCGAGGTCGACGCCGACACGGGGCAGCTGGTGCTCTGGTGCACCGGCGAAGCGCACCTGGACGTGGCGCTGGAGCGGCTCCGCGACCGGCACCGGGTGGCGGTGCAGACCGAAGAGGTGCGGGTTCCGCTGCGCGAGACGTTCACCGGCGCGGCCCGCGGGCTGGGGCGCAACGTGAAGCAGTCCGGCGGGCACGGCGAGTACGCGGTGTGCCGGATCGAGGTGGAGCCGCTGGAGTCGGGGGCGGGGCTGGAGTTCGTCGACCGGATCGTCGGCGGCGCCGTGCCGCGGCAGTACATCCCGTCGGTGGAGAAGGGGGTCCGGGCGCAGATGGCGGCGGGCGGGCGGGCCGGCCACCCCGTCGTCGACATCCGGGTCACCCTCTACGACGGCAAGGCCCATTCGGTGGACTCCTCCGACATGGCATTCCAGAAAGCGGGCCGGCAGGCCCTGCGCGACGCGGCGGAGCAGGGCGGCACCGCGCTGCTCGAACCGCTGGACGCGCTGGAGGTCGTCGTGGCCGACGAGCACGTCGGAGCGGTGCTCAGCGATCTGGCCGCGCGCCGCGGCCGGGTGGTCGGCACCGAGGCGGGGCCGCCGGGGCGCACGGTGGTGCGCGCCGAGGTGCCGCGGCTGGAGACGGTCCGCTACGCCGTCGACCTGCGCTCGGTGGCACACGGCACCGGCTCGTTCCGCCGCAGCCCGCTCCGGTACGAGCCGCTTCCCCCGCAGCTGGCCGCGGCCTACAGCGGCGCCGCCGGCGCGTCCGCGGGCTGATCCGGCCCGTCCGCGCCTGTCCCGCTGCGGCCTGGATACCCGGCGCCCCGGCGCGGCCGCACCCCTGCGCCGCGGCAGCGGCGACCGGCGGTCCTAGAGGACGCGGCCCGGGCGGGCCCGGTCGACGAGGGCCTGGAACCGCCAGGTGTTGACGGGGTGGGTGGAGAGGAAGTTGACCAGCATGACGAACAGGCCGCTGTCGGTAGCGGAGCGGGCCGCGATCGCGCCGAAGTCCACCCGCTGGTAGAGGTGCTTGCCCGCGGCGAGCACCCGCAGCCCCGGCGCGCCCTCGGGGTGGAACAGGTAGGCGTGGTTGTCCGCGGTGTACTCCTGGGCGCGGCTCAGGGTGGCGCCCACGCCGGGGATCACGTTGGCGATGGAGATGCCGAACTGGCGCCAGAAGGAGGCGTGCCCGGCGGCGATGTGGCCGACCTCGTGGCCGATGATGAACCGCAGCGCATCCGGATCGGCGAACCCTTCGCCGATCTCGAACAGGTCGCTGTTGACCGCGACGTAGCGGCGGAAGCCGTGCCCGGACGCGAACGCGTTCACCACGCCGTTGCCGAGCACCACGTAGGCGTCGGGCGGCTCGGGCAGCCCGTACAGGTCGGCCGCCTCCACCACCATCCGGTGGGCTTCGGGGAACTGGTCCGGCGTGATCCGGACCCCGTTCACGCGCTGCTTGGCGTAGAGGTGCCCGCGGAAGAAGAAGACGGATACCGGCACGGCCAGCAGCGCGAGCGGCTGGCCGCTCTCCCCGTCCGCAGTGCGCGCCGCCGCCCCCACCACGGCGAGGACGGAGACGGCGACGCACACGGCGAGCAGCGTGTTCTCCCACGGGTGCCGGAGCCCGGGGATCCTGCGGCGGCTGGTCAGGCGGCTGGACAAGCGGCACGGCTTCGCCATGCGCACATTGTCCCTGCCGATGGGCCGCAGATCAGTACTGGCGCGGATCCTCCGGCGCGTCTTCCGGCGGCGGCGCCGACACCGGCGGACCGGACGGCGGCGGGGGCGGCGGTGCCGCGACCGGCGGCCCCTGCGGCGGAGCGCCGTAGGGCGGAGGCGGCGGGGGCCCCTGCGGAGCACCGTAGGCGGGCGGGCCCGCGGGCGGAGGCCCGGGCGGCCCGGGAGGCGCCTGCTCTTCCGGGCCGTTGGCGAGCAGCGCGTCCATGTCGGCCTCGTGGGTGGAGGCCGGGTCCTGGCGCGGGAAGGGGTCGTCGGCGAGCGGGGCGTCGGAGAACTGCACGCCCGCCAGGTCGGCGGAGCCCGGGGCGAGCGGCGCGGGCGGGACCGGAGGCCCCTGCGGCGCCGGAGCGGGCTCCGGCTCGGCAGCCGGCGGCGGAGGCGGGGGCGGCGGGAACGCTCCGGCGCCCGCATCCTCCGCGCCGCCGTCGCCCATCGCGGCCTGTCCGCCGGTCGGCACCGCCGCGTCGGCCGCGGGCCGCTCCTCGGCTTCGGGCACCTGATCGGCGCTGCCGAGGTAGGTGAGGGCGCCGACGGTCAGCGCAGCCAGGCCGGACCGGAGCGTCTCCTCGCGCTCCGGAGCGAAGTGCGGCGAGTGGTTGCTGGGCACTCCGGAGAGCTTCTCGAAGGGGGTGCTGCCCGGCGCCGCCTCCCACACGTCGTAGGGCGTACCGCCGATGAACCAGAAAACGTAGGGCACCGGCTCGGGGTCGTCCGGCAGGCCGAAGAGGTTGACGTCCTCGCTGCCGGTCATCGGCTCGGGCAGCTCGATGACGTAGTCGTCGCCGAAGAACGCCCGGTGCGCGCCGAGCACACCGGCGGTGTGCGCGGGGTCGTTGTCGGTGACCCCGTTGGTGTCGATGAGCTCGATCTCCGGGTCGCGCGGCGCGCCGGAGGCGGCGGCCTCGCCGGTCACGACGCGGGTGACCGCCTCGATCAGCTGGTCGGCGACGGCCGGGTTGAGCGCCCGCGTGTTGATCTCCAGGTAGGCCTCGTCCGGGATGACGTTGCCCTTGGTGCCGGCCCGGAGCACGCCGACCGTGGCGACCGCCATCTCGGAGGGGTTGATCTCCCGGGAGACCACCGACTGCAGGCGGGTGACGATGTTCGCCGCGATGAGCACCGGGTCGACGGTCGTGTGCGGCTGGGAGGCGTGGCCGCCCTTGCCGAACACCCGGATGCGCAGGGTGGCGCTGGAGGCGAGGATGATGCCGGCGCGGTGCGAGACCATTCCGGCGGGCTGCGGACCGACGTGCTGCGCGAGCACGATGTCGGGGCGGCCGAAGCGGGTGTAGAGGCCGTCGCGGAGCATGCCGGCGGCGCCGTCCGCGGCCTCCTCGGCGGGCTGGGCGACGACCATCAGGGTGCCGCTCCAGTGCCGGCGGGCCTCGGCGAGCAGGTCGGCGGTGCCGACCAGGCAGGCGGTGTGCACGTCGTGGCCGCACGCGTGCATGACGGGCACCTCGTTGCCCGACTCGTCGGTGCCGCGGGCGGTGCTGGCGTAGGGCAGCCCCGTCTGCTCCTCGACGGGCAGCGCGTCCATGTCCGCGCGCAGCATCACGGTGGGCCCGTCGCCGTTGCGCAGGACGCCGACCACACCGGTGCCGCCGATGCCGGTCTCCACCTCGAAGCCGGCGTTGCGGAGCCACTCCGCGACGGCGCTGGAGGTCCGGTATTCCTGGTGGGACAGCTCAGGGTTCTTGTGCAGATCGACGTAGAAGCCCTCGACGAGGGGGAAGATCTCGTCGACCAGCCTCAGGACAGCGCCGCCGTGCTGGGCGACTCGGGAGGGATCGACCGCGTCCGGCACCGCATCCACCGCCTTCTCAGGTTCTCCGTGCACGTGGGCCGTAGGTCCCGGCCGCGCGCCGATTGTCTCGTTCGACCCGGGGAATCTCAAACGGGGGGGGTGGCCGGCCGGCCCGCGGCGGGCGCCGCGGCTGAGCCGCCCACGGTAGCCGCCCGCGCGGCCGGCCCGCCCCGGCATGCCTGCGGGCCCGCCCGGAGCGGGAGAAAGCTGAGAACCTGGGACTCCGCCTGAGAGCAGTCCGCATCCCGCACTACACCGCGCCCGTTATCTCCGTGTTATCCTCACGGGCGTGTCCCGCGCCGGACAGCGCCGGCGGCCACCCCGCCGACCTGCGACCGTGCCGCAGAACACAGGCGCGGACACGGTGCGGTATGGCCGTGCCCGCCACCGCCCGGTACAGTGCTCGGGCGGTTCCTCTCAGGATTCCCAGCCGACACCGACCGGCCCGTCCCCCGCGCCAGCGGCCCTGCCGCCGCGCCGCCCGGTCGACCGCACCCGGCACTCCCCAGCCCCGAAAAGGTGACCGGAGACCCCGTGGCCTCAACAATCAGCATGCCCGGCGATCGCGCTGACCAGACCGGCGGCGGCAGCCGCCCCGACAGCACGTCCGCCGGCGCGGCGCCGGGCGCGCCCAAGCCAAAGCCCAAGCCC
The DNA here is from genome assembly GCF_054779695.1 of Nocardiopsis coralliicola. Taxonomy (NCBI): domain Bacteria; kingdom Bacillati; phylum Actinomycetota; class Actinomycetes; order Streptosporangiales; family Nocardiopsidaceae; genus Nocardiopsis; species Nocardiopsis coralliicola. The sequence continues at coordinate 107,657 of NZ_BAAGXT010000007.1, forward strand.
CAGCGCGACGCGCTGCTGGACAACGCGAAGTTCCTGCTGATCGTGCTGGTGGTGGTGGGACACGCCATCGAGCCGACCGTGGACGGGAGCCTGTCGGAGGGGGTCTACTTCTGGATCTACCTCTTCCACATGCCGGCGTTCGTCCTGATCAGCGGCTACCTGTCGCGATCCCAGGACGGCTCGGGCCGGCGCATCGACAAGCTGCTGACCACGATCGCCGGCCCCTACCTCATCTTCTGGGGCATCTATGCGCTGCAGTCGCTGTCGGTCGGCCGCAAGCTGCCGGACAGCCCGCTGGAGCCGCTGTGGCTCACCTGGTTCCTCGCCGCGCTGTTCGTGTGGCGGCTGAGCGTTCCGCTGTGGCGGCGGGTGCGCTGGCCGTTCGCGGTCTCGGTGGCGGTCTCGCTGGCCGGCGGGCTCGTGGTGACCGGCGACGTGCTCGGCATCTCCCGCATCCTCAGCCTGCTGCCGTTCTTCGTGGCCGGCCTCGTCATCGAGCAGCGCCACCTGGACTACCTGAAGGCGACCTGGGTGCGCGCGGCCTCCGCGGTCTTCGTGCTCGCCACGATGGCGGCCACCGTCTTCTACCTGGAGCGGGTCAGCCGCGAGTGGGTCTACTGGCGGGAGAGCCTGGTCGACCGCGACGTCGACCTGCCGGTCGGTATCCCCGGGCGGCTCCTCTTCCTCGGCCTGGCGTTCGGGCTCACGGTCGCGCTGCTCTCGCTCACCCCGCGCCGGACCACCTGGTTCACCCGCTACGGCGCGCTGACGATGTACGCCTTCCTGCTGCACGGGCTGGTGATCCGGATCGCCGAGGGCTTCGGCTGGCTCGAGTGGTCGGAGGCGTTCTTCGGCCCCAACGGCACGTTCGTCGTCAACGGGGTGCTCGCCGTCGGACTCACCCTGGTGCTGATGTCGAACTGGGTGCAGCGCTGCACCAGCTGGATCGTCGAGCCGAAGCTGGACTGGATGCTGCGCCGCGACCGCGAGGAGCACCCAGCGGCGTCGATCACGCCGCGGTCCTGGCCGCGGCCGTAGCCCCGCGGCGCTCCGGCAGCCCCCAGCGTGAAAGGGCCCGCCCCGCACCCCTTCTCGGGATGCGGGGCGGGCCCTCGCCGTTGCAGGGGGCGCCGCGCGGCAGCCGGCTACCAGCTGGTGGGCACGGGCTTGCCCTCGGTGAAGCCGGCGGTGCTCTGCAGGCCGACGGTGGCGCGCTCGGCGAACTCGGCCACCGTGGTCGCGCCCGCGTAGGTGAAGGAGCTGCGCACGCCCGCGATGATCTCGTCGATCAGGTCCTCGACGCTCGGCCGCTCCGGGTCGAGGTACATCCGGCCGGAGGAGATGCCCTCTTCGAACAGCGCCTTGCGGGCCCGGTCGAACGCCGAGTCCTCGGCGGTGCGCAGCCGGACCGCGCGCGAGGACGCCATTCCGAAGCTCTCCTTGTACATCCGGCCCTGCGCGTCGCGCACGATGTCGCCGGGCGACTCGTAGGTGCCGGCGAACCAGGAGCCGATCATGACGTTGGAGGCTCCGGCGGCGAGCGCGAGCGCGACGTCGCGCGGGTGGCGGACGCCGCCGTCGGCCCAGACACTGCTGCCCATCTCGCGGGCGGCCTCGGCGCACTCCAGCACGGCGGAGAACTGCGGCCGGCCCACGGCGGTCATCATCCGGGTCGTGCACATGGCGCCCGGGCCCACGCCGACCTTGACGATGTCGGCGCCGGCCTCGATGAGGTCGCGGGTGCCCTCGGCGGTGACGATGTTGCCGGCCACCACCGGCACCTGCGGGTTGAGCGCGCGCACCCGCTGCAGCGCGGAGACCATCTTCTCCTGGTGCCCGTGCGCGGTGTCGATGACGAGCGCGTCGACACCGGCCTCCAGCAGCTCGGCCGCCTTGCCCGCCACATCTCCGTTGACGCCGACGGCCGCGGCGACGCGCAGCCTGTTCGCGGCGTCGACCGCGGGCGTGTACAGGGTGGCGCGCAGTGCCCCGGTGCGGGTCAGCACGCCCACCAGCGCGCCGGTCGCGTCGACGACGGGCGCGAGGCGGTGGCGGCGCTCGTGCAGCGTGCCGAACGCCTCCTTGGGGTCGGTGCCGGCCGGCACGGTCAGCAGCTCGGCCGACATGACCTCGCGGAGCTGGGTGAAGCGGTCGGCGCCCTCGCAGTCGGCGTCGGTGACGACGCCGACCGGTCGGCGGTCGCCGTCGATCACGATCACGGCGTTGTGCGCCCGCTTGGGCAGCAGGTTGAGCGCGTCGCCGATGGTGTCGGTCGGGCCGAGCGTGAGCGGGGTGTCGTGCACCAGGTCGCGCTGCTTGGTCCAGCCGATGACCTCGGTGACGACGTCGATCGGGATGTCCTGCGGGATGACCGCGAGGCCCCCGCGGCGGGCCACGGTCTCGGCCATGCGGCGCCCGGCCACCGCCGTCATGTTCGCCACTACGATGGGGATTGTGGTGCCGGTGCCGTCGTCCGACGACAGGTCGACGTCCAGGCGCGACCCGACGGTCGAACGCCGGGGGACCATGAACACGTCGCTGTAGGTCAGGTCGTGTGCGGGGACCTGGTTGTTGAGAAAGCGCACGCCTCTACCTCGGTCGATGCCGTCCGGGTCGGGGGCCGCCTGCCGGCGCCGGTACCGTACCCGTCTTACTTGTCGATTATGGACGAGCCGCGCGGCGGACCGGACCAGTGGCCTGGGGTGATCCCCGGGCCGCGGTCTGCAATGATCGTGCGGCTCCGACTTGCCCGCCCGTGACTCCCCCCGTATGGGAGCAACACTCCCCTCCGGCCGATCGTCGCAGACGACCGCCCCTTCGGCGGCGCGCCGGGGGACCCGCAGGAGATGAGATGACGACCTTTACCCTCGCGGAGGTCCGCGAGCGGACGTACAAGAGCCGGGATGCCTGGTGGACGGTGTTCCTCACCGACCCGCTCGCCGCCCGGCTCGTGGTCTGGACCGCCAACCGGACCTCGATCACCCCGAACCAGATCACGTTCGGCGCGGGGGTGCTGGGCCTCGGCTCGGCGGTCGCGTTCGCGTTGGGGACCTGGCCGTGGCTGGTGGCCGGCGCCGTCCTGTTCCACCTGAGCTTCGTGCTGGACTGCATGGACGGCAAGATCGCGCGGCTCAAGCACAACGGCTCGGTGTTCGGCGCCTGGGTCGACTTCGTGTTCGACCGGATCCGGTTCTTCGGCTGCATGATGGCGCTGTTCATCGGGCAGTGGGTGGTGACCGGGCACTCGGTCTTCCTCATCCTCATCGGCGTGGTGACCTTCCTCGACCTGTTCCGCTACCTGAACGGCGCGCAGGTCGGCAAGACCCGGCTGACGATGCGGGAGAACCTGCGCGCCGCCGCCCAGGGCCGCCCGGCGCAGGCCGCGGCCGACGCGGAGAGCGCGAGCACCGAGGAGGCCGGCAGCAGCAGCCCCGCGCCGGGCACCGGCGAGGGGGATGTCGAGGACGGCCCCGCCGTGGTCTTCATGGAGGAGGCGCTGCGCGACGACCCGTCGCTCGACCGCGAGCAGGTCTACGCCCGCGCCAAGGCGACCGGCGCCCGCGTGGTCGACGTGCACAAGGCGTTCGCGGAGCGGCTCGGCTTCTACGAGCGGGTGCGTGACGCACTGCTGCGCAGCAGGGTGCGGCCGCACCTGTTCAGCGGCATCGAGTTCGAGATGTTCGTCTGCGTGGTGGCGCCGCTGACCGCCCTGGTCGCGCTGGCCTCCCCGGCCCTGACGACGCCGTTCATCGTCGGCGTCACGATCCTGTCCTGCGCGGCGCTGCTCGCCTTCGAGCTGGCCATCATCGCCAAGCTGTGGCTGGCCACCCGCGACTACGAGAAGGAGATGCGCCGCCTGCAGGTCTGACCCGCAGCACGCAGTCCCCACAGGGAAGGGCCGCACGGATCCCGTCCGTGCGGCCCTTCCCTGTGCGCGCCCCTCGGCCCTAGGCCACCCAGTCGGAGGGGACGAGCAGGACGACCGGGATCTCCCGGCGCGTGCCGGCCTGTTCATCGGCGAGGCGCGGGTGGCCTGCGGTGAGCTGCTCCCAGAGGCCGGCGCGCTCGCCGCCGCCGGCCGTGCGGGCGCGGACCCGCCGGACCTCGCGGCCGATCTGGACGGTGGCCCGCGGGTCGTCGAGGAGGTTCCGGTACCACATGGGGTGCCGCGGGGCGCCCCGGCCGGACGCGGCGACCGCGATCACGCCGCCGTCGGCCTCGACGTAGCCGAGCGGGAGTGTGCGGAGCCGTCCGGTCTTGCGGCCGCGGGAGGTGAGCAGGCAGGTGCGGCGCCGCGCAGGCCACCCGGAGGCCCGGTAGAGGGCCGCGTCCACGCGGGCGGCAACGGCGCGGACGGGGGGCGCTGGGGTCATCCGGGGGGACACCTCTCCGTTTCAGGGGGATGTAACGACGCTATTGCGGCCACCCCCCGTGCGGTCAAGACGCCCTCTTCGCTCTTTCCGTCCGCATTCGGCCGGTTGCCGCGGTAAACGAATCCGGTTCTACCGGCGCGCGGCCGCGCCGGTGTGACGCAGCCGACGCCGGCCCCGCCTCCGCGCGCCCCGCGCCGGAGTTATCGTGGATCCCGATTTGAACTGACTGGTCAGTCTAAAAACGGGGCGGCGCGCTCGCGGACGCCCCGGTACGGTCGGAAGCGGAGGGCCGGATGCGGCGTGCGACGGGAGCGCGGATCGATGCCGAAGGGCTCGCGGTGCGCTCCGCCGAGGGGCCGGTGTTCACCGGACTCGACCTGGCGGTGGCACCCGGATCGCTGACCGCGGTGCGCGCCGGGTCCGGCGGCGGCCGGACCGCTCTGCTGCTCACCCTGTCCGGGCGCATGCGGCCGAGCGGCGGGCAGCTCGCCGTCGACGGCCATCCGCTTCCGCGGGCGGCGCGGCGGGTGCGCGGCATCGCCTCCCTGGCCCTGTGCCCGGGTGTCAACGACCTGGACGACCGGCTGACCGTCGGCGAGCACCTGACCGAGCGGCTGCTGCTGCGGCTGCGCCCGGCACCGCGCGCCGCCCGCGCCGAGGCGCTGGCGGCGGCCGGCCTGGACGGCCTCGACCCCGCCCGGCGCACGGGCGCGCTAACGGCGGCGCAGCGGCGCCGGCTGGGCGTCGCACTGGCCCTGCTCGACGAGCCGCGGCTGATCCTGGTGGACGAGGCCGACACCGGCCTGGACGCCGCCGAGCAGGAGGCGTTCTGGGCGGTGCTCCGCGACGTCGCCGACGCCGGTACCACCACCGTCGCCGCCTGCGCCGACGCCGAGCGGGCGGCCGGCCTGGCCGACGTCGTCGAGCTGCACCCCGACCGGGCCGGAACCCCGGCCGCGCCGGCCGCGGACCGCGGCAGGAGCGCGGAACGCGGTACGGGGCGCCACACCCGCGCGGAGGAGGCGGCATGAGCCGCACCCGCCTCCGCCGCCCGCGCCTGCTGCCCACCGCCCGGATCGGGCGGCTGTCGGTGCGCGCGTTCTTCCGCTCGCGGCTCACCATCGCCGCCCTGGCGGCCCTCACCCTGATCCCGATCCTCTATTCGGGCCTGTACCTGTGGTCCTTCTGGGACCCCTTCTCCCGCATGGACCACCTCCCGGTCGCCCTGGTCAACGAGGACCGGCCGGCCGAGCGCGAGGACGGCGGCGAGCTGGCGGCCGGCGACGCGCTCGCCGACGAGCTGTTGGACGGCGGCGAGCTCGACTGGCACGAGGCGGACGCCGCCGAGGCCGCCGACGGCGTCCGCGAGGGGCGCTACTACGTCTCGCTGACCATTCCCGCCGATTTCAGCGAGCAGCTCACCGCCCCCGAGCGCGGCGACGGCACGCCCGTGCCGGCGCTGCTGCAGGCCGACTACAACGACGCCAACGGCTACACCGTGCGCCAGCTGCTCTCCTCCGCCTTCGCCGAGGTGCGGGCGGCCGCGAGCTCCTCGGCGGCGGCCGACTACCTCGACGCGCTGTTCGTCGGCTTCGGCGACGTGCGGGAGGCCACCGCGGAGGCCGCCGACGGCGCCGGGGAGCTGGCCGACGGCAGCTCCGAGGCCAAGGACGGCTCCGCCGATCTCGCCGATGGCGCGAGCAGCGCCGAGGAGGGGGCGGGCGACCTCTCCTCCGGCGTGGCCGAGCTCTACGCCGGCTCGCGGGACCTCGCCAGCGGCGCCGGCGACGCCTCCGGGGCGGTCTCGGACGCCGTCGACGGGCTCGACCCGGTCGCCGAGGAGTGGATCCCCAAGCTGCGCGAGGACGCACCGGACATCTCCAGCGGCGCGCAGGACATCGCGGACGCCGCTTCGGCGGTCTCCGATGCGCTGGAGGAGCTGCCGGAGCCCGGCGCCGCGGACCCGGCGGGGGCCGGGTCCGCCGCCGGGCCGGGCTCCGGCGAGCCGGTGGACGCCGCCGGCCTCGCCGATCGGATCGGGACCCGGCTGTCCGAGGACCCCGGCCTGGAGCAGCGCGAACCCGAGGCGTTCGCGCTGCTCACCGAGGCGCAGACCTCCGCGGACCGGGCCGCGGAGCTGGAGGGCTTCGTCGCGGACCACCGCGACTCCATCGACAGCGTCGCCGAACGCGCCGGCGAGGTGGCCGCGACCGCCGAACAGGTCGCCGACGGAGCGCCCGACCTGGCCGACGGCGCCGAGGACGCCATGGACGAGGTGCACGACCTCGACGACGGCCTGGCCGACCTCGCCTCCGGCGCGCGGGACCTGCGGGACGGCCTGGAGGAGGCGTCCGGGGGCGCCGGCGACCTGCATGACGGCCTGGGCGACCTGGACGAGGGCGCCGCTGCACTGGACGGCGGGCTCGCCGACCTCTCCGAGGGCTCTTCGGAGCTGGCCGGCGGACTGTCCGACGGCGTCGGCGCGATCCCGGACTTCGGCGGCTCCGGCGAGCGCGCCGACCGTGCCGAGGCCATGGGCGACCCGGTCCACCTGGCCTCGGCCACCGCGAACGAGGCGCCGGACTACGGGACCGGGTTCGCGCCGTTCTTCATCGCGCTCTCGCTGTGGGTCGGCGCGATGATGGTCTTCATGGTGCTGCCGCCGGTACCGCCGCGCTCGCTGGCCTCGGCCGCGCCCTCCTGGCGGATCGCACTGGCCGGCTGGCTGCCGGCGGCCGCCATCGGCGCCGGCCAGGTGCTGGTCAGCCTGACCGTGCTGCACTTCGCCCTGGGGCTGCAGGCCGACCGCTGGCCGGCGCTGATCGGCGTACTGCTGCTCACCGCGGCCGCCTATGCCGCCGTGGTGCAGTGGGCCAACGCGCGGTTCGGGGCCTCCGGCCGCGTGGTGGCGCTCATCCTGCTCATGCTGCAGCTCACCTCGGCGGGCGGCACCTACCCGATCGAGACCAGCCCGGGGTTCTTCCAGGCGATCGCGCCCTACCTGCCGATGAGCTGGGTGGTGTCCGCCCTGCGTGTGCTGATCAGCGGCGGCGATCCCGCGATCCCGGCGGCCGCCTGCGGCGTCCTGGCCGCCTACCTCGCGGTGTTCGCCCTGCTCACCTGGTGGGCGGTGGCCCGGCGGCGCACCTGGACCCTGGCCGACCTGCACCCGCCGCTCTCGCTGTGAGCCCGGCCGGCGGCCACCCTGCCCGCGGGGGCCCGCCGCCCGCGGTGCGCGGCAGGGCGCGCCCCGCCGCCCCGGCCCGGGATAATGCCTGCGGTGCGGCCGGCGGGGTCCGGCCGTCCGGCACGGCACGCGCAGCCCGTACAGACCGGTCCGCGCCCCACCCGACGCACTGGGAGCAGCAGTGAGCAGCCGACGCGAGGCCACCCGGCAGCGGCTCTTCGAGGCGACGCTGGAGCTCGTCGTCCAGCGCGGCTTCGACGCCGTCACCGTCGACCAGATCGCCGAGCGGGCCGGACTGGCCAAGGGCACGGTCTACTACAACTTCAGCGGAAAGACCGAGCTGTTCACGGCCTTCATGGAGTGGGGCGTCGACCGGTTCGGGGCAGTGCTGGCCGAAGGCGCCCAGGGAAGTGGCCGGGAGGCGCTCAGCGGGGTGCTCCTGGCGGAGCTGCGCTTCATCCGCGACCGCGAAGGGCTGGCCCGCCTGCTGCTCTCCGAGGCGTGGCGTTCCAACCAGGCGTGGCAGGCGACCGCGCTGCGCATCCGCCGCCAGGCCATCGACATCCTGACCGGGCTGCTGGACGCGATGGTCGGCGAAGGCGCGCTCCGGTCCGACCTCGACACCGGCCTCACCGGCTCGGCGCTGTTCGGGATGGGGGTGACGACGGCCCTGGAGTGGCGCACCCTCTCCCCCGGCCGGCCGATCGAGGAGGTCCACGCCGCGGTGATGCGGCTGGTCGACGCCGTGCTGCTGGCCGAGCGCCCGGACCAGCGCTGACCTGCCGGACGGGCACTCCATAGCGCGGTGCCGCGCCGCGCCACCGCTGAACTCCCCCGGCCGCGGCCGCGCCCCCGCACGCCCGCACGTCGCCGGCGGCCCCGGTCTGCGGACGGCCAAGTCCGAGCGTGGCGCGTTGCCCTGCGCGGATCCACCGCCGAAGCTCAGACAGAACGGGCGGATCACGCCCTACCGAGTCCAGGCATCGGAGACCGGGGCGAACCGGAGGGAGGCGGCATGCGCCGCGCCACGGGGGCGATCGTCCACGCGGACGAGCTGGAGCTGCGCACCGGAGAGGGCACGGTCTTCACCGGCGTCTCCTTCACCGCCATGCCCGGCACTCTCACCGTGTTCGAGGGCGACGCCGGCAGCGGCCGGACCGCGCTGCTGCTGACCCTGGGCGGGCGGATGCGCCCGAGCTCCGGGGCGCTCCGGGTGGACGGCCACGTGCTGCCCAGGCATGCCCGGAAGGTGCGCCGCATCGCGGCCCCGGCGCTGCTGTCCGGCGTGAACGACCTCGACGAGCGGCTGCGGGTGCGCGAGCACCTCGCCGAGCGGATGCTGCTGCGGTTCCGGCCGGCGCCCGAGGGGGTGGTCGCGCCGGCGCTCTCCGCGGCGGGGCTGAGCGACCTGGACCGCACCCGGCTGGTCCGCGACCTGTCTGCGGTGGAGCGGGCGCGGCTGGGGGTGGCGCTCGCGCTGCTGGAGGAGCCGCGGCTGCTGCTGGCCGACGGGGTGGGCGCCGGGCTGGGGGCCGGGCACCGCGCGGCGATGTGGGCGCTGCTGCACGAGCTGGCCGAGGGCGGCCTCACCGCCATCGCCACCTGTGCCGACGCCTCCGGATCCGGCGCGGACGTGCACCCGCTGCGCCCGGTCCCCGATGCAGCCGGGGGCGCCGGTACCGAAGCGGCTTCGGCCGGTGCCGCCCGCGGGCGCCTCCGGCTCGCCGACCTGTTCTCCGGCAGGGCACGCGGCCGGGCTGCCGGTACGGGCGAAGGCGGCGGCGCGGAGGTCGCGGGCACCGGGGCACCGGCCGGCCCGTTCAGCGACGCCGGCGGCAGCAGCCCGAGCAGCGGCGGAGCCGCCGGGGACGGCACCGCGGTCAGCGGTTCGGGCAGCGGAGCGCTCGGAGGCGGGCCGGACGGCGCACCAGCCGGCGCGGAAGACCGCCCGCCCGGCGCGCCGGGCGGCCCGGAGGGGACAGCGGAAGCGGAGGAGGGGTGAGCGTATGGCGCCTCGGGGGCGGCCGCGGATTCTGGGCGTCGGGCGGGTGGCGTGGCTGTCGGTCCGGTCGTGGTTCCGGCACCCGCTGCTCATCGCGGCGCTGGCCGCACTCGCCGTCATCCCCCTGCTCTACACCGGCATGTACCTGTGGGCGTTCTGGGACCCGTTCGGCCGCATCGACCACCTGCCCGTGGCACTCGTGGACGAGGACGAGCCCGCCGAAGCCGAGGGCGAGACCGTCGACGCAGGGCGGCAGCTGACCGACCGGCTCACCGAGCGCGGGGACCTCGCCTGGAAGGTCACCGGCGCCGAGGACGCGTCCGAGGGCGTCGCCGACGGGCGCTACTACGCCGCGATCACCATCCCCGAGGACTTCAGCGCCGACCTGGTCTCCCCCGCCGACACCGGCCGCGACCCCACGCCGGCCACCCTGCAGGTGCACTTCAACGATGCCACCAACTACATCGCGACCGAGCTGCTGTCGATGGGGTTCCGCGAGATCGAGCAGGCGGTCGCCGAGACGGCCGCCGCCAAGTACTTCGACACCCTCTTCATCGGCTTCGACGAGATCCACTCCGAGACGGAGGAGGCCGCCGAGGGCGCCGGGGAGCTGGCCGACGGCGCCGGTTCCGCCAAGGACGGCTCCAGCGAGCTCGCCGGCGGCCTCGGCGACGCGGAAGACGGGGCCGACGAGCTCTCCTCCGGGGTGGACAGCGCCGCTGAAGGAGCGGACGAACTGGCCGGCGGCGCCGCATCCGCGCACGGCGGTGCGGGCGAGCTGGCCGGCGGGCTCTCCGGGGCCGAGGAGGGTGCCGCGGAGCTCTCCGGCGGCGCCGGGAGCGCCCACGACGGCGCGGGCGCGCTGCTGTCCGGCCTGGAAGACGCCGAGGCGGGCGCGGACTCCCTGGAGAGCGGGCTCAGTTCGCTGGCCACCGGCTCGCAGACGCTGGCTTCCGGAGCGGGCAGCGCCTCCGAGCAGGTCGCGGCGAAGACCGACGAACTCAACGCGCTCGCCGACGAGTGGATCCCGCTGCTGCGCGAGCGCGGCCCCGGAATCGCCGACGGCGCACACACCGTTGCCGAGGCGTCCGGCGGGCTCGCCGACGCCCTCGACACGCTGCCGGAGCTCGGCGCCGAGGAGGCGGCCGTGCTCTCCGGGCTGTCGGCGCGGCTCGCCGCCTACCAGGAGGCCCGTCCGGGGCTGGCAGCGGAGGACCCCGAGCTGTACGCGCTGGTGCGCGACGCGCAGTGGGCGGCGGACCGCGCCGTCGCGCTGGACTCCTATGTGCAGCAGCACCGCGGCACGCTGCGCGGCATGGCCGCGGATGCGCGGTCCGTACGCGACCTCGCCAACGAGCTGTCCGAGGCAGCGCCGCACCTCGCCGACGACGCCGAGGACGCCCGCAGCCAGGTCAATGAACTGAACGACGGGCTCGCGGAGCTGGCCGAGGGCTCCGCCGAGCTGCGGGACGGCATCGATACCGCGCACGGCGGCGCCGCGGACCTGGACAGCGGCCTCGACGCACTGGTCAACGGCGCCGAGGAGCTCGACACCGGGCTCGGCACTCTGGCCGGCGGCGCAAACGAGCTGGAGTCCGGGCTGGCCGAGCTGCACGGCGGCGCGGTGGAACTGGACAGCGGACTGGGCACGCTGTCCGAAGGCGCCGACGAGCTGGACACCGGCCTCGGTACGCTCTCCGGCGGCGCCGGGGCGCTCGACGAGGGCGTCGCACAGCTGCGGATCGGCGCCGACGACCTGGACGACGGGGTGGGCAAGCTGCAGAGCGGCTCCGACGAGCTGGCCGGCGCGCTGTCGGACGGCGCCGACCGGATCCCCGTGTTCGACCCGGACCAGCGCGCCGCGCGCGCGGACATGATGAGCAGCCCGGCGCAGCTCGCCGAAGAGCACGACAACAGGGTGCCCGACTACGGCACCGGCTTCGCTCCGTTCTTCCTCGGGCTGTCGCTGTGGGTGGGCGCGATGGTGGCCTACATGGTGCTGCCGCCGGCATCCGGCCGGGCGCTGGCCTCCAGCGCCGCGTCCTGGCGGGTGGCGGCTGCGGGGTGGCTGCCGGTGGCGGTGCTGGGCGCGGTACAGGCCGCGGTGATGGCCGGAGCGCTGCACCTGCTGCTCGGACTGGAGTCCGTGAACTGGCCGGGGCTGATCGGCTTCCTCGCGCTGGGGGCGGCCGCCTATACGGCGATCGTCCACTGGGTGGACCTGCAGTTCGGTGCGCCGGGCAAGGTGATCGTGCTGGTGCTGCTGATCCTGCAGATCACCTCGGCCGGCGGCACCTATCCCCTGCAGACCAGCCCGGGCTTCTTCCAGGCGATCGCCCCGTTCGCGCCCATGTACTGGGTGGTGACCGGCGCCCGGCACCTGATCAGCGGCGGCAACACCGGCGTCGTCCTGCTGGGCTGCCTGGTGCTGGCCGCGTTCACGGCCGGTGCTCTGCTGCTGTCCTGGGCGGCCTGCGCCGGCAAGCGGACCTGGACGATGGGCCGCCTGCACCCGGTGCTGAACCTCTGACCGGGCGCTTTCCCGTCGGCGCACCGCCTGGTCCGCGCGGTCGCCGAACGGCAGATCCTCATGCCCTCTCGGCCACACCTGTCGCCGGATGGAATATCTCGATATATCGTTGAGTTATCGAGAACAGCGAACCGAACACGTCGGTCGCACGATCCGATGGAGGCAGGACCATGTATGCACAGCACGAGATGTCCTTCCCGCCGTTCGGGCCGCACGGCCCCGGCGCGCAGGGCGCACGCGAAGCGATGATGGGGCCGAAGGCGGGGTACCGGATGCGCGGCGGCCCGGGAGGACCGGGCGGGCCGGGCGGAATCCGGGGGCGCTGGGGCGGCCCGCCCTGGGGCGGCCCCGGCGGCCGGGGGCCCGGCGGCGGCCGCGGCGGTTTCGGCCGGGGGCCGCGGGCCCGCCGCGGCGACGTCCGCGCCTCGGCGCTGGCGCTGCTCGCCGAGGAGCCCCGGAACGGCTACCAGCTGATCCGGGAGATCGAGCGGCGCAGCGACGGCGTCTGGCGGCCCAGTGCCGGCTCGGTCTACCCGGCGCTCCAGCAGCTGCAGGACGAAGGGCTCGTCCGGGCCGCCGAGGAGGGCGGCGGCCGGATCTTCGAGCTGACCGGCGAGGGCCGGGACGCCGTCGAGGCCGACCCGGACACCTATGCCGAACCGTGGAACGCGGTGGCGGACGGGGTCAGTAAGAGCGAGCGGGAGCTGCACCAGCTCACTCGGGAAGTCGGTATGGCCGTCATGCAGGTGTCGCACGCCGGCACCCCGGCGCAGCAGGCCGAAGCACGCCGGCTCCTGGAGTCCACCCGCCGCAGCCTGTACCGGATCCTGGCCGAGGACCCGCCGGCCGGGCAGGACGGGGGCGGTGCCGCCGACGAGCGGTAACCCCCGCACCGCGCGCCCCTCTACGCGAGAAGGCCGGGACTGCGGGGGGACACCCCCCGGTCCCGGCCGTCTGCGTCCGGGGTCCGAGCGCGCCCGTCCGGGCCCCGTGCGGCGGATCGCGGCCCCGTATTCCGCGCCGCCATGACCCCAACGCTACGGCCGCACCGCCGCGGGCACATCGCCCACGTTGCGTATCTGCGCCTACGACGAAAGGCGGCAGCCGCAGTGCCTCGGTCTCCCTCCCGAGAGGGAGGGGCCTCATGGGACACCGATGACATTTCTCCACCGGCAGCCCGGCCGCCGCACGGGACGCATTCCCCAGCGGACTGCGGGATTTCGCGGCACCCGGGCTGGGCCCGGTCCGCACCCGGACCGGCGCGCCTGCGCCGTGCAGATGCGGACCGGGGCCGACGACGGCATAGTGAGGGGTCGGGCGGACGCCGAGCGGCGCCGCGGCCGCCCGATCCCCACCCGTCCGGCCCTTCCCGCACGGCCGCACCGGGAGCGACCGCGGGGCGCCGCCGCGCAGGAAGGCCCACCGATGGCCGACATCTATCCGCTCCTCCCGATCCTGGCGGGGATCGGAGTGCTCTACGGATACTTCCGCCACGCGATGTGGACCGGCCTCCTGCTGCGGAACGGCTTCCGCGCCCAGGGCACCATCGTCGGCTACGAGGAATCCAGCACCACCGCCCGCATGGTCGTGCGCTTCACCACGCACGAGGGCGACGAGGTGGACGCCCTGCACGAGAGCACCGGGTGGACCGCCTCCAAGCACGGCGAAGAGGTCACCGTCACCTACCACCCGAACGCGCCGCAGCACGCGCGCATCATCGACGCCCCCTGGCTCAGCCAGTGGGTGCACGGCATGTTCGCCGTGGTCGGCGTCGCCCTGATCGGCATCGGCTGCTACCTCGCCTACCTGCACTGGTGGGCCTGACCCGGCCGGCCCCGGCGCCGCGGGCACCAACCCGCCGGACCGGCGCCGACACACCCGCCGCAGCGGCACGCCGCTGCGGACCAGCGCGGCAGCCGAACCGCACAGGCCACGTCCCGGTGAGCGGCCCGCGTTCCCGGGGCCAGGATCGCGGAAACGGCGCCCGATGGGAGACCGGCGCCGGACCGCCACGGCACACCGGCCCCCGCGCGACCGCGATGGCCGGCGTCGACTGCCCTCCCGTCTACCTGCACCGATGGGCCTGCCCCGCCGGCCCCGGCGCCGCGGCCGGACCGCGATGGCCCACATCGCCCCGGGCAGCATCGGCCGCTCCCTTGCCCCCCTCTCCGCCGGAGACGTGCCCGAGTCGGCCGCGACGGCGACGGCCCCGACGCGAAGACCCCGGGCCGCGGGAGCGGCGGAGCAGCGCCGAAGGCCGCGGAAAAGGCCCCGCCGCTGCAGACCGGAACGGGCTCAACAGCGGCGCGCGCAGCGCCCCGCTCTCCCGCGGCTGCGACCGCGACGGCCGGCCCCGGCTGCACATCCCGCCTACCTGCACCGGTGGGCGCAGCCCGGCACCACCCGCCGACCCGGCAGCGGGGGCGGCGCATCCGGCGCTGCGGCAGCACCGGACTGTTCGCGGCACAGGGGCGGCCCGGACCGCGGTTGCCGGCACCGCCCGACCGGCAGCGGCCGCTACCCCGCCCGTCCCTCCGCCGCGGGGCATGCCCGGGCCGGCCGCGGCGGCAGCTGCCCCGGCACGGACACACGGGACCGCCGGACCGCGGGGCCGGCGCCGGACTCAAGCGGGGCACGAGGCTCGGCTCGCGCCCCGCGGTCGCGATGGGCGGCCTCGGATGCCGGTTCGCCCCCGGGTCGGCTGAGGGGCGTGCCGGGGCGGCGAGCGCGGATACCCCTCGGCGTCAGCCGACCGGCTCCCCCTCGCGCTGGGCCGGTACGGGAGGCGGCGGGGGCGGCAGCGGCACGTCGCTGCGGACCAGGAGCGACGGCAGCACCGGACTGATCGCGGCACGGGTGGCGATCCGCGTTCCGGCGATCAGGTCGGCCAGCCCGGCGCCGTCCCGGCGGAAGAGGGCCGGGGCGCCGTGCACCGCCGCGACGGCCGCAATCCACCACGGCTGTCCGACCGCGACGAGCAGCGCCGCGGGGCCGTAGAGGAGCGCGCTGCGTAGCAGCACCCGCAGGCGCGGCGCGGGGCCGCCGGCGCGGGCGGTGACGGCGAGCATCAGCGCCGCGCGGCACGGCGTGCAGCGGTCGTCCCGCAGCAGCGGCAGGAGCACGCCGAGGACGGCAGCCCCGGCCGCGACCAGCTCGTCGCGGGCGGCGCCGGCGCCGGTGCCGCGCTGCGGGGCCGCCACGGGCGCGGCGAGCACCGGCAGCGCCCACAGCAGGGCGCCGTCGAAGAGGTGTCCGGCGGCGCGGCGGGACAGGCCGGGGGGCAGGAGGTCGACGGAGGCGCCGGGCCAGCCGCGCGGCAGGAGGCGCACCGCGGCGCAGCCGAGCAGCCAGCCGGCCAGGGTCCCGGCAGCGCCGAGCAGGGCGTCGTCGACGGAAGCCGTGCGCATCGCGCACGGCAGCGCGCCGAGGCCGCCGGACGCCTGGACCGCCTCGACCGCGCACGCGGCTGCGGCGCCGGCGAGCACGGCAGACACGGCCCCCGCGCGGTACCGGTAGCGCGCCAGCACACCGAACGGCAGGAATACCGCGAACGCCGCCGCGGCTCCCCGCAGCCCTCCTCCGGCACCCTCGCCGAGCCGGGTGAACGGCTCGGCCAGCACCGGCGCACCGCCCGCGACGCACCACGCCCCCGGCGCGGCGGACGCACCGCCCGGCAGCAGCGCCGTCAGCGCCGGCGGCGCCGGCCAGAAGGCGAAGGCCGCCAGCCCCAGCCCGGTGGCGAGCACCGCGAGGTCGACCTGGCCCTGCCAGCCCGCGAACCGGCCGTGGCGGCGCAGCCGGACCGCACCGAAGAGCAGGGCGGTTGCGACGACCGCGGCGACGGCGGCTGCCGCCGCGGAGTCGGCAGATCCTGAGAACGCTCCCATATCGCAGAAAGGCTAGCGGCGGACCCGGCGGCCCGGCGGAAGAACCGGGGAATCGCGGCACTCTCCGTTACGGCCGCGACCAATCCGTAACTTTTTGATAATTCTTCCCGGCTCCCCGGGTGCTCTCACCGCGCAGGAGAACCGGCATTTCGCACTCGGTGACCGCGGAAGTCCTGTTCAGGACGAAAGCCCATCCCCCGCCCAACGCCCCCACGAGGCCGACAACCCCGCCCACCCGGGGATTCCGCCCGTTCCAAGCCAAGATACGATCCCTGGGCCGATTCCCCCGCGTTCCGTCGCCCGCAGCCCACCGTGCCGCAATCGGCATACGGATCTCGGCGCCCGGCCCGAGCGGCGTCCGTTCCGCGCGGGCCGCACCGGCCTGTCCCCGACGACAGCAGCAGCCGGCCTTACCGCCGCAGTGCCCACCGGCGTGCACAGACTCGGTCCCCTAGGAGAGCAGTGCAGGAAGCGAAGCAACGACGGACGCCGACCATCCGCGCGCGACTCCGCCGGATCGTCCTCGCACCGACCGGCGCACTGATCGCCGTCTGGCTCGTGGTGAGCGGCGTGCTGTCCTACAACGCGTTCATCGACGTGGCCCTCGCCGACGGCAATGAGAAGTACCTGACGCCTTCGGCCATCGGCCTCGCCACGGTCATGGAGGAGCGCAGCGTCACCATCTCCTACCTCGAGGGGCCCGGCGAGAACGCCGCCGCGCTCAGCGACGCCCAGGCAGCGTCGGACGAGCAGATGGGCGACGTGATCGACTCCTACGACGAGCTGAAGCCGATCCTGCCGGAGGCGACCGCGGACCGGGTCACCACGCTGCAGGAGCGCTACTCCGGAATCGAGGCGATGCGGGCCGACGTCAAGGCCGGCAACGCCAGCCGGGACGACGTCTTCGACTTCTACGGCGGCGTCACCGGCGCCGCCGCCGACCTCTTCGACGACCTGGCGCGCAACGGCAACGCCACTGCCGCGATGGGCTCCGGCCTGACCGCGACCTCGGCCTTCCGCGCCGTCGACGAGCTCGGCATGGCCGACGCCCAGCTGGTCCGCTCCTTCACCGAGGACGAGCTCAGCCATCCGGACCTGCACGCGTTCATCGCGTCGTTCAGCTCGTTCGAGTCGCGGATGGAGAACCTGGCGCCGTTCCTCGGGCCGGATCAGCGGGCCGCCTACGCTGAGCTCACCGAGAGCCAGGCCTGGGACGACCTGCACGGGCAGGTCCACCAGATCGTGGA
Source organism: Nocardiopsis coralliicola (assembly GCF_054779695.1). Lineage (NCBI taxonomy): Bacteria > Bacillati > Actinomycetota > Actinomycetes > Streptosporangiales > Nocardiopsidaceae > Nocardiopsis > Nocardiopsis coralliicola. The sequence goes on from NZ_BAAGXT010000007.1 coordinate 124,883, forward strand.
GCGGCACCCGGTCACCGAGACCGACCCGGTCACCGGCGAGACCATCGAGCGCTTCCCGATGCCGATGGAGAAGAGCGAGTGGGACGCCGCGTTCGGCCCGGTCTTCGAGACCCTCACCCAGCTCGGCGCCGACGAGGCCGCCCACGCCGGTGATCTGCAGGCGGACGCCGCCTGGCGGTCGGTCGGCTTCGCGGTCGCGGGCAGCGCGCTGGTCGCCGGCCTCTCGGTGGTCGCGTTCGTCGCGGCCAACCGGTCGGCGCTGCGGCTCGTCCGGCGCCTGCACCGGCTGCGCGACGACGCCGTGGAGCGCACCGAGACCCGGCTGCCCGCCATCATGGAGCGGCTGCAGCGCAACGAGACGGTCGACGTCAACGCCGAATTCGCCCGCTCCGACCTGGAGGCCAACCAGGAGCCGGACGAGATCGGCGAGGTCGCGCACGCCTTCGACACCGCCCAGCACACCGCGGTGGACGCCGCGGTCCGCCAGGCCGAGCTGCGCGGCGGCATCAACCGCGTCTTCCTGAACATCGCGCACCGCAGCCAGACGCTCATCCACCGCCAGCTGCGGCTGCTCGACCAGATGGAGCGCGACCAGGAGGATCCGGCGCAGCTCACCGAGCTGTTCAAGCTCGACCACCTCGCCACCCGGTCCCGCCGCAACGCCGAGAACCTGCTGATCCTCGGCGGGGAGAACCCGGGCCGGAGCTGGCACAAGCCGCTGCCGCTGGTGGACGTGCTGCGCGGCGCGATCTCGGAGTCCGGCGACTACACGCGCGTGCAGCGCAACCACATCGCCCGCGTCTCGCTGCGCGGGCCGGCGGTGGCCGACGTCATCCACCTGGTCGCCGAGCTGGTGGACAACGCGACGACGTTCTCACCGCCGCACACCCGGGTGCTGCTCTCCGGCGAGCAGGTGCCCAACGGGGTCACGATCGAGATCGAGGACCGCGGCCTGGGCATGCAGGACGACGAGTTCGAGGCGGCCAACCAGCTGCTGGCCGACCCGCCCGAGTTCGACGTCATGCGGCTCAACGAGAAGATGCGCCTCGGCCTGTTCGTGGTGTCGCGGCTGGCCCGCCGGCACGACATCAAGGTGTGGCTGCGCTCCTCGCCCTACGGCGGCGTCCAGGCGATCGTGCTGCTCCCGCCCTCGGTGATCGCCGACGCGCCGCAGCCGGCGCCCCCCGCCCCGGCGGTCACCTCCGCCGAGGAGTCCGGCGGCGACCTGCTCGGCTCGGGCCCGGGCCGCGTCCGCCAGACCGGCGCGTTCGCACTGCCCGCGTCGCCCTCCGACAGCGGTGCGCCCACGGGCGGCGCAGGCAGCACCGACACCGGCAGCGGCGACGGCTCCGTCGGCGCTGACAGCACCGGCGGCACCGACGGCTCCGGCTCCGGCAGCACGGGCGGCAGCAGCGCTGCGGGCGTCGGTGCCGCCGACGGCACCGCCGACACCGACGGCGGCACCGGGGACAGCGGCTCCGGCGCCGCCGCGGACGGCGCGGGTGCGAACGGCTCCGCCGTGCCCGGGCCGGCGGAGGCCGGCGGCGAGCGCCCCGCGCTGCCGCGGCGCGGCCCCCGGCGCACCGGGCAGGCGGGGGCCGAGGGCACGGCCGGCTCCACCGGGAGCAGCGACGACACCAAGGGCGGCGGGCTCTTCAGCCCGAAGTCCCGGTTGGCCGCGGCGCCCGAACCCGACGGCGCCGACGGCGCAGCAGACGGCGGTCGGCCCGACCTGCCCAAGCGCACGCCGCAGACGTCCCTTGCGCCGCAGCTCGCGGCCGACCCCGTCGAGGACGAGCGGGCCTCGGCGCCGCCCGCCGGCGACGCCGAGCGGTCGGAGCGGCTCCGCCGCAACATGGCGGCCTTCCAGCAGGGGACGCAGCGGGGCCGTGCGGCCGGCCGCACGAAGCAGACCGAAACCGAGGACACGGAGAAGGACTCCTGATCGTGACGAACAACGCTGCGAAGGACTTGAACTGGCTCCTCGACGGCCTCGTCGAGAGAGCCGTGGGAGCCCGCTACGCCATCGTCCTGTCCGCGGACGGCCTGCTCCTGGGCAACTCCTCGGAACTGGAGAAGGACGACGCCGAGCAGCTCTCCGCGATCGCCTCGGCCTTCCAGAGCCTGGCCCGCGGCACCGGCAAGCAGTTCGACGGCGGGCGGGTGCTGCAGACCGTGGTCGAGATGGAGCGCGCCTACCTCTTCGTCACCGGCGCCGGATCGGGCGCCTGCCTTGCCGTGGTGGCCGAGGAGAGCTCCGATGTCGGCCTGATCGCCTACGAGATGAATGTCCTGGTCGAGCAGGTGGGGCGGTCCCTGGACGCCGCGCCGAGGGCTGCCGAGTCAGCCTCCGACCAGCCCGGATAGGGGGAGTTCCATGTCCGAACCCGGCAGCGGCGGGCTCGACGCCGACGACGACGGCGGCTCGGTCGTCCGCCCCTACATCCTCACGCAGGGCCGCGACCGCGGCGACACCGTCCGGCTCGACCTGGTCAGCGTGGTCATCGCGGCCCGCGCCGATGTCGACGAGATGGCCCTTGAGCCGGAGCAGGTCCGCATCCTGGAACTGTGCCGCCGCGCCCAGTCGGTCGCCGAGGTGGCGTCGCGCCTCGACATGCCCGTCGCCGTGGTGAAGGTGCTGCTCGGCGACCTCATCGGCCGGGGCTACGTCCTGGCCCGCGCTCCCTACACGTCCGAGAGCCCGGTCAACCGGGACGTACTGCAGGCGGTACTCGATGGCATCCAACGACTCTGACCCCGCGGCGGAGCACATCCCGGCCGCGATCAAGATCCTTGTCGCCGGCGGCTTCGGCGCGGGCAAGACCACCCTGGTGGGCTCCATCAGCGAGGTCGCGCCGCTGCGCACCGAGGAGCTGATGACCGAGGCGAGCCTGGGCGTGGACGACCTGTCCGGTGTCGAGGCGAAGGACACCACGACGGTGGCGCTCGACTTCGGCCGCATCACCATCAGCGACGACCTCGTGCTCTACCTGTTCGGCACGCCCGGCCAGCAGCGATTCTGGTTCATGTGGGAGGAGCTGGCGCTGGGCGCGCTGGGCGCGGTGGTCATCGCCGACACCCGCCGGCTGGAGACCTGCTTCCCGTCGGTGGACTTCTTCGAGCGGCGCGGACTGCCCTTCGTGGTGGCGGTGAACTGCTTCGACGGCGCCCACTCCTACAGCGCCGACGAGGTGCGCTCGGCTCTGAGCATCCCGGACGACGTGCCGGTGATGCTCGGCGACGCGCGCCGCCGCGAGTCGAGCAAGGAGGTGCTGCTGGCACTGGTGCGCCAGGTGGCCGACCGGGTGGCGGCCCCGACCCGGTAGCCGGCCGCCGGGCACCTCTCGACACCCCGGCCCCGGACACCGGACGGCGCTGGATCGCCTGCCGCGCCGGCGTTCTCGCCGATCCCGCCGAGGGGTATCGTCACTACCGACCGGTAAACCCCCGCCGGTATCCGTGCGCGCATCCCCCGCGCCGATCCCCACGACCGCCGATCCGGAGAGGGCCATGAAGCGGTTCGACTGGTACGAGGAGACGCACCGTCTCGACGCCGAGGCCGACGCCCGGCGCATCACGTTCATCCTCACCGCACACGAATTCCCCTGGGACATGGGCCAGGCGCTGGGCCTGGCGCTGTACCGCACCTACGCGGTGCCGAGCGTCGGGGGCCTGCTCGGCGACACCGAGGAGTTCACCGACCGGACGCAGCACCGCTACGACGACACCGCCCTCATCCTCGGCGCGATGATGGAGCACGGGTTCGAGCCGGGCCGCGGCCGGGACGCCCTGCGCCGCATGAACCAGATGCACCGCAGCTACGACATCAGCAACGAGGACTACCTCTACGTGCTGAGCACGTTCGTCGTGATGCCGGTGCGCTGGCTGAACGACTGGGGCTTCGGGTGGCGGCGGCTCAGCGCCCACGAGGTGCGCGCCAACACCAACTACTACCGGTCCCTCGGCCGGCACATGGGCATCAAGGAGATCCCGGAGACCTACGAGGCGTTCCTGAAGTACTTCGAGGACTACGAGGCCGAGCACTTCGACTTCACCCAGGGCGGCCGGGACGTCTCCGACGCCACCCTGGAGCTCATGCTGTCGTTCTCGCCGAACTGGCAGCGGCCGCTGATGCGCAAGTTCACGATGGCCCTGATGGACGACCACCTCGCCGAGGCGTTCCGCTACACGCCGGCGTCGGGGTTCTGGAAGGGCGCGGCGAAGTTCGCGCTCAAGTCCCGCGCCCGGGTGGTGCGGCTGATGCCGCCGCGGGTCGAGCCGCGTACCGAGGCCGACAACCCCAACATCAAGAGCTACCCGGACGGGTTCGAGCCGAGCCGGATCGGCACCTTCCCGCAGGCGTGCCCGGTTCCGCACGACCTGACGACGGTCGACGTGTCCGGCAGCCGCGACCGCGTCCCGGCGCCCGGCCAGGCGCTGCCCCCGCAGGGCGGCCCCGCGAGCAGCCCGGAGCCGGCCGACCAGGTATAGACGTGTCGGGTGGGCGTGCCGGGTGGACAACCGTCCTGCCGCGCGGAGCCCTTGCCCGCACCGACTCCTCGACCGTGCAACGGGTGCACCCGGGCACCGCTCGCGGTGAACGCCACTCGCCATACACACCTCAGCGGCAGGGTCCTGCTCCGCCGGCAGCCGCTGCTCCTGTGCTGCGGCGCCCCGGCGGGGCGCCGCAGCACGGGCTCTCCCCTGCGTCCGCCCGCGGTCAGCGGGGCATGCGGCGCCAGATCGGGCGGGGAACGAACCGCATCGCCGTGAACACGTAGCGCAGCACCCCCGGCACCCACACCGTGCCCGCCCCGGTGCGCAGGCCGCGGGCGACCGCCGTGGCGACCTGCCGGGCGGTCGCGGGGAACGGCGCCGCGGGCACGTCCGCCGACATCTGGGTCGGAACGTATCCCGGGCGCACCACCATCACCCGCGCGCCGCTGCCGTGCAGCGCGTCGGCGAGGCCCTGCGCCAGGCCGTCCAGGCCCGCCTTCGCGGCGCCGTAGACGAAGTTCGCGCGGCGCACGCGGACCCCCGCCACCGAGGAGAGCACGACGAGTGTGCCGTGCCCCTGTTCGCGCAGCCGCGCGGCGACCGCCAGATCGGCCGAGACGTGCCCGGTGAAGGTGGCCGCGGCGGCGTCCGCCGCGGCGGCCGGATCGGCTTCCAGCGCGGCCTGGTCGCCGAGCACGCCGAACGCGTCGATGACGACGTCGAGGTCGCCCAGGAGGGCCGTTGCGCGCTCCACCACGGCCGGATGGGCGGCGGTGTCTGCGGCGTCGAAGTCCAGCGGGTGGACCTCGTCCGCGCCGGCCCCGCGCAGCCGCTCCGCCTGCGCCGCCACTCCGGAGCCGGCGCCTCCGGAGTCCGCCTCCGCACCGCGGGCGGCCAGCACCACCCGGCGAGCGCCGCCGAGTACCAGGCGCTCGGCGACGGTCACCCCGATCTCGCTCCTGCCGCCCAGCACGAGCACCGTGCCTACGCCGCCGACTGCGTCGCGCATCCGTCTCCCTCCATGCGGCCGCCCTGCGCGGCCGTCCCGGTCGGTCCCGGCGGGCCCGGGAGCACAGTGCCGTGCTGCACGGCGCCGCACCGCGCTGCCCCGCCCGCCGCGATGGTCATAGTTCCAGCCGCCGCGCCAGGTCGGAGGTGAGCACCCGGTCGGGATCGACGCGGTCGCGCACGGCGCGCCACCGGTTCAGCCCGGGGTACATCGCGTGCACCGCAGCGGGCGCGGCGCGGGAGTCTTTGGCCAGGTAGAGGGCGCCGCCTGCGGCGAGCACCCGGTCGTCGAAGCCGTCCAGCAGCCGGCCGAGGCCGGGCAGGTCGGCGGGCAGGTCCAGGGCGAGCGTCCAGCCGGGCCGCGGGAACGACAGCGGGGCCGGCGTGCCCGCACCGAAGCGCTTGAGCACCGCCAGGAACGACGGCGCTCCAGTCCGCGCCAGCTGCTCCACGATGCCGCGCAGCACGCCCGTCCCCTCCGCGCCGAAGGGCACGGCGAACTGGTACTGGACCAGGCCGGCCGGCCCGTACAGCCGGTTCCAGCCGCGGACGGCGTCCAGCGGGTGGAAGAAGGAGCCGATGGGGGTGATCCGGCCGCGCTCGGCGCGGGGCGCCTTGGCGTGGTAGGCGGCGTTGAAGGCGCGCACGGTGAGCGTGTTGAGCAGGCCGGGGGGCACCGCGGGCGGCGCGGCGAGCAGGGTGCGGTCGGCGAAGCGCAGCGGATCGCGGCGGCGCCGGGCGGGCAGCTCGCCGAGGCCGGCGTGGTGGGCGCGGGTGAGCACACCGCGGCCCAGCGACCGGCCGGTGGCGAGCAGGTCGATCCAGCAGACGCTGTACGGGTAGTCGGCGTCGGTGGCCTCCATCGCGGCGAGCGCGGCGTCGAGGTCCGGCAGCCGGTCGGTGTCGACGCGCATCGACGACGTCTCCACCGGGCGCAGCGCGAACTCGGCCTCGGTCACGATGCCGGTCAGGCCCATCCCGCCGACGGTGGCCCAGAAGAGCTCGGCGTCCGGGCCTGCGGGCCCGATACGGTGCACGCCGTCCGGCGCGGCCAGCGTGAGCGAGCGGACGTGCGCCCCGAATGAGGAGTCGGCGTGGTGGTTCTTGCCGTGCACGTCGGCGCCGATCGCGCCGCCCACCGTGACCTGCCGGGTACCGGGGCTGACCGGTAGGAAGAACCCGTGCGGCAGCAGCGCCTCCATCAGCGCGCCGAGCGTCATCCCGGCGGAGGCGGTGACGGTCCCGGAACCGGGGGCGAGCCGGAAGCCGGGCGCGAGTGCGGCGGTGTCGAGGACGAGGCCGCCGGCGTTCTGCGCGGCGTCGCCGTAGGACCGGCCGAGGCCGCGGGCGACCGCGCCGCGGCCCGCCGCCGCCTCCGCGAGCGCGGCGGCGGCCTCCTCGGCGGTGCGCGGACGGACGACCGTCGCAGCGGTCGGCGCGGTGCGCCCCCAGCCGGTGAGCAGGCGCCGTTCCGGCACCGTCCCCACCCCTCTCTGTCATCGGTGGTGCGCGCCAGCGGCGCGCGGGCGGCGGCTGCGGTGCAGCAGCGGCCGGCGGCTCAGGCGAAGTGGGCGCCGAGCCCGATGAGCGCGCCGACCGCCAGCAGGCAGAGCTGGAGCGGGCGGTCGCGCAGTGCGATCTCCTCGGGCTCCTCGCCGCCGCCGCGGTCGACCAGCAGGTGGTAGCGGAGCACGAAGACGATGAACGGCACGATACTCGCCGCGTGGAACGGGGAGGCGGCGCCGTGGTCGGCGCCTTCCAGCGCCCACAGGCAGAAGGTGACGATCATGGCCGCCGACACCATGGTGCGCACCTGGACCAGGTAGCCGACGGTGTAGCCGCGCAGCGCGGTGCGCCCGCCGCCCGCCTCCGGGTTGCGCAGCTCGGCCTCGCGCTTGCCGGCGACCACCAGCAGCGCGCCGAGCGAGACCACCACCAGGAACCAGGCGGTGAACGGGACGCCGACGGCGATTCCGCCGGCCAGCGCGCGCAGCACATGGCAGCCGGCGACGGCGACGATGTCGCAGATGATGACCTGCTTGAGGTAGAGCGTGTACGCGCCGGTGAGCGCCAGGTACGCCGCCAGCACCGCGATCAGCGTCCAGTGCCCGGTCGGGACCAGGGCCAGCACGGAGCCGGCCACCAGGACCGAGCCCGCGGCGAGCGCGGTACCGCGCGGCAGGGCGCCGGAGGCGACCGGCCGGTGCCGCTTGCGCTCGTGCGCCCGGTCGGCTTCGGCGTCGCGCACGTCGTTGAGCAGGTAGGTACCGCTCGCGGCCGCGCAGAACGCCGCGAACGCCGCCGCCGACCAGGCCAGGGCGGCCGGGTCGGCGAGCACGCCGGCCGCCGCGGGGGCGGCGAAGACCAGCAGGTTCTTCAGCCACTGCTTCGGGCGGCAGGCGCGCAGCAGCGCGCGGGCCCGGGAGCCGGGGGTACCGGGCTCCCGGGCCGGGACCTGCGCCCCCGGCGCCTCTTCAGCGCCGGGGGCGGAAGCCGTGCCCATCGGGCGGGCTCAGGTCCGCCGCGCGGTGGCGAACAGGACTCCGCCGCCGACCGCGAGGACGGCGCCGGCGCCGATGAGCACCAGCGGGCCGGTGACGCGCAGCAGCGGCAGCGCGGTGAGCGCCGTCTGGGCGTTCTCCACGTTGTTGTCGATCGTCTCCTGGTCGGAGCGCAGGTCGCCGTCGAACAGCACGAGGACCTCCTCGCCGTCGACCTCGGCACCGCGGTGCTGGTCCTCGCTCAGCTGGATCGGCGAGCCGCTGTTCGGCTCGATCCAGTAGGTGCGGGTGACGCTGTACATCTCGTCGGCCACCACGTCGCCGTCGCCCTCCATGTCGACCAGGGAGCGCGGCAGTTCGCGCTCGCCGATCTTGGTGGGCTCGACTTCCTGGACGAACTTGTAGGTCTCCACCCCGTCGATCGTCTCTTCGCCGTCGAACTCGATCGGGTAGGTCTCCTTGGCGGTGGTGTCGAAGAACTCGTAGTCCTTCTGCTCCACGTCGAAGGGGAACTTCCACGCCTGGCCGCTCTGCGGCGTCGGCTCCTCGTTGATCGCGGCGTCGCAGCAGTCGACGGCCTCGCCGGTCACCCGGTCGTGGCCGGCGCGGCGGCTGGAGGACTGGATCGCGAAGTCGCGCTCGGTGTCCTCGATCCAGGTGAACTGGTCCCAGACGACCACGTCGTCGTCACTGGCCGCGACGTCGGCGCGCACGGTGCTGTACGCCTCGACGGTGGCGTCCTCGACGAGCTCCAGCTCTTCGATGCTGAAGTAAGTGACGTTCTCGCCCCGATTCACCTGCTCGCTGTAGTAGTCCATCGGGGTTTTCATCAGGGCACCGGCCAGCCAGAATCGCATCAGGGGGGCCAGAACGAGACAGAACACCCCCAACGCGATGCAGACGGCTGCAACGGTTCGGCGCATGAGCCCTCCCGGGCAATGGGACACAACCAGACCACGCTGGAACTTGCTTCAATCTGAGGTAGAGTACTCCCCAGTAGAGACCAACGTCACCAGGGCGTGTCCGAATGTTTATAACGGGTTCTAGTCTGCGGTCGCCCCGATGACCGCTCCGCACGGAGCGCCCCCCTCTTCGGCGCCGGACGACCGCCGCGGCCTCCCCCAGGTCCGCGGCCACCTCCCCGCACTCGACGGCATCCGCGCCCTCGCCGCGCTGATGGTCCTCGTCTTCCACGTCGCCGTGGAGACGGGCGCCGCGCTCGCGCCGGGGGTGCCCGGCGCCCTGCTCTCCGCGGCCGAACTCGCGGTCCCGCTGTTCTTCGCCCTGTCCGGGCTGCTGCTCTTCCGCCCGTGGGTGCGCGCGTTCCTGGACGGCACCGCCGGCCCGCCGGTCCGCGTCTACCTGTGGCGGCGCGCGCTGCGTGTGCTCCCGGCCTACTGGCTGGTCGCCGCTGCCGCCCTGCTGATCTGGAACGACGACACCCCCGGCACCTTCACCGCGTGGCTGGAGGTGATGACGCTCACCTTCACCTATAACACCGATCCGTGGTGGGTCGGTACGGGTCCGTACGGTCTGGGCCAGATGTGGAGCCTCTGCGTGGAGGTGAGCTTCTACGCGCTGCTGCCCGTCTTCGCGTGGTTCCTGGGACGGCACGCCACCCGCACGGCGCGGCGGGCGCGGTCCGGCCCGGGGCGGGAGGGCGCCGGCACCGCCGGCCCCGCGGAGGTCAGCGTGGACCGCCGCGCGCGCCGCCTCCTCGGCGGTCTCGGCGTGCTGAGCGTCCTGGGGCTGCTGGCGTTCGTGCCGCAGTTCTATCCCGAGCCCAACGCCTACATGCACGCCTGGCTGCCGCGCTGCCTCGGCCTGTTCGCGGTGGGCATGGCGCTGGCGGTGCTCACCGAGTGGGCGTGGCGGGAGGAGCACGGCGGCCCGGTGCAGCGGTTCTGCGCCACACTGCGCCGGCACACGGCGCTGTGCTGGGGGCTCGCGGCGATCCTCTACGCGCTCAACGCGACCCCGGCGGCCGGTCCGCGGTTCGTCGGCGTCGACGGCATCTGGATCTCCGGATTCTCCACGGTCACCTCGATGCTGTTCGCGTTCTTCCTCATCGCGCCGGTCGCGATGCTTCCCGCGCTGCCGGAGGACGACGGCCGCGGCCTGCGTGGCGGCAACTGGCTGCGGGCGGCGCTCGCCCACCCGGTCGCGCTCTACCTCGGAAAGATCTCCTACGGCATCTTCCTGTGGCAGTTCGTGGTGCTGTACCTGTGGCGGGCGTTCACCGGCCAGGAGATCTTCACCGGTTCGTTCTGGCTGGACATGGTCCCGGTGACCGCGGGGACGGTGCTGCTGGCGGCGGCCACCTACCGGTGGGTCGAGCAGCCCCTGCAGCGGTTCGCCGGGCTGGTCCGGCCGGCCGGTGCGCCGCGGCCGGAGAAGGCACCGCTGACCGGCAAGGACTGACCCGCCCGGCGGCACCCGCGGGGCGCGGCGCCGGCGGTAAGTCTCAGCCGCTCTCCTCTGCGCCCCCGCTGGACTCCTTCTCCCCGTCCCCGCCCTCTTCTCCGCCGTCGCCGCCGGCGTCTTCCTCGTCTTCGGACCACGGGTCGCCCTCGGCGGCGGGCACCAGCTCGCCGTAGGTCACCCAGGTCATGCAGAGCTCCTCCTCGCTGGTCGCCAGCGCCAGCTCGGTGCCCGCGCCGTCCAGCGGCAGGTACCAGGATCCTCCGTCGGGCGCGGCAGGAAGGACCGTGGCCTCCCATGCGTCGCCGAGCACCGCGTGCACCTCGGTGTCGGTCTCGGAGGTGTAGTTGATGCCGAGCACCATGGAGGCACCGCCGAAGGAGTTGACCTCCCACCTCGTGTCGCCGCCGAAGGTGGCGATGCACTCCTCGTCCTCGGGCGGGCCGAAGAACGCGCTCTCCTCCGCCGCCTGGGCGGGCACCAGGTAGCCGGAGTCGTTGAAGACGAGCGCGGTGTCGGAGGGCTGCGGATAGCGGATCCGCTCCTCCAGGCCCGCCGGGGCCATCGGGCTGAGGACGTGCGAGCTGAGCCGGCGCGGCCCGTTCCAGGGCAGCACGATGTCGTCGGGCACCGGGCGGCTGTAGATCCCCGCCTCGGACGGCACCCCCTGCATCGACGCGCGCACGGTGTCGACGTACCAGCGCACCCGGTCGCCGGAGAGCGTGTCGGCGAACGCGGCGGTGGAGTAGCCGCCGACCAGCGACGCGGCGAGGGCTGCCGCCATTGAGCCGGCGGCGACGGTCCGCCGGCCGGCCGAGCGGCGGCGGACGGACGCGTCGGCCCGCCGCTCCTCCTTCGTGGGCAGGAACGCGCACGCGAGGACGATGGCGAAGATCAGGGCCGCGTCGGCAACGTAGCGCGGGTCGTAGCCGACCGCCTCCTCGTAGCGGCCGCGGGCGATGATCGTCGGCAGCACGTCGACGACGATGAGGTGGCCGGCGAGCAGCGCCCACGCGCGCCAGGCGCGGCGGCGCACCAGGATGCTCGCGGCGACGAGGACCACGAGGACGCCCCAGGCGACGCCGACCAGCCAGGCGTCGGGGTTGAGGAGTCCGCCGGACGGGGTGACCGGGCCCCATTCGGGCGGGCCGGCGACGGCGCCGACGGGGAACGTCTCGCCGAGCATGCGGCGCACCATGCCGAAGGCGGTGTCGCCGTCCGGCCGGCCCGCGCCCTCGCCGCCCGCGGTGTCCTGCAGGGACAGGTAGACCAGGCCGTGCAGGACGCTGAGCGCGGCCATGCCGATCCAGAACGGCAGGTCGCGGTCGAGGGTCCGCCAGAAGACGCGCGGCATCCGGCCCTGCACCACGAACGCGGCGGCGAACGCGAACAGCAGCGGGGGCAGGAACATCGCCTTGACGGAGAAGGCCATGCCCAGCACGACGGCGCCGGCGGTCATCCAGCCGTACCGGGGCTCGCCGGTGCGCAGGTACTGGACCGTCCACAGCAGCGCCAGCACGATCGCGAGCTGGAACGGTACGGCGTTGAGCGCGGCCGACCACCAGGCCAGGACGGGCATGGTGAGCGGCGCGAAGCAGAACACGGCGAGCGGCGGCAGGATCGCCCACCGGCGGCCGAACAGGACCCACAGCAGCCGGAACAGGCCGGCCATGGCACCCGCCTGGAAGAGCAGCATGACGCCGGCGGTGAGGCCCCAGTGGTAGGGGGCGATGGCGTTCTGCACGAAGGCGAGGAGCTTCGCCCCGGGCATGAAGTGGCCCTTGTGCAGCGAGGCCAGGTAGTCGGCGTCGAGCGTGGAGGCGGCTGCGTCGCCGAAGAAGAGGAAGTCGTCCTCGATGAAGTAGGCGGACCGGAGCACCCACCCCTTGAGCAGCACCGCAGCGGCGATGAGGAGGACGCCGGCGACCAGGACGGGGTCGCGCATCGCAGCGGCGATCCAGCCCTGCGCCTGCCGCCCGGGGGCACCCGCGCCTCCGGCGCTGCCCCGGCGTGCAGCCGGAGTGCCGGGCTTCGCGTCTTCGCGGGTCTTCTTCGGACTGCCGTCGCTCCGCTGCCGCGTGCGAGCGGACGGCCGGCGCGCCCCCGCGGTCGCGGCCGCCGCCTTCGGATCGGAGCCGTTCTTCTTCGCCGCCGCAGCCCGCTCTCCCCCGTCGGCTGCACCGCCGGACGGGGCCTCGGCGCCCGCGCTGCCGGAACCGGCCGCGCCGGGTTCCGGGTCGGCGGCGCTGGAGCCGCTGGCCTTCTCGGACGCCCCCGGCGCGTCGGCCGGGTCCGCGCCACCGGGCTGCGGTGCGGAGTCCCCTGGATGCTGCGGACCGGATCCGGCGGCGCCGCCGTCGGAGTCCCGGCCGCCGGCCGCCGCGTCTCCGTCGCCCGCTTCGGATGCGCTCATGCCGCTCTCTTCCCGAACGCCGCGGCCGCCCGGTTGGCACGGCCCCATGAGAGGGTGACACAATACAACATGTTTCACATGTCTCTGCGGTGGTCATCGCAGGTGCAGCAGTGATATCGGACGGTGGCCCGGCATGAGTGAGAACGCGATTCAGTCGACCGGCGGACTCGCCGAAGTGCGGCGCGATTGGACCCGGCTGGGGTCCGAGGCTCCGCTGTGGGCGGTCTGCGTCGACCCGGACAAGCGCAACGGCGGCTGGGACGACGACGAATTCCTCGCCTCCGGTGCCACCGAGGTCGATGCGGCGCTCGACCGGCTCGGCGCGCTCGGCCTGCACCCGGGCCGGGACCGCGCCCTGGACTTCGGCTGCGGTGCCGGCCGGCTCTCCAACGCGCTCGCGCGGCACTTCTCCCGGGTCGACGGCGTCGACGTCTCAGCGCCCATGCTGGCAGAGGCCCGCCGGCTCGACCGGAGCGGGGGCCGGATCACCTTCCACCTGAACGAGACGCCTGACCTGGCCGCGTTCGGCGACGCCGCGTTCGACCTCGTCTACACCGATCTGGTGCTCCAGCACCTGCCGCCCGATCTGGCAGCCGGCTACCTCGCCGAGTTCGCCCGCGTGGTCAAGCCCGGCGGGGCGATGGTGCTGGGCGTGCCGGCCCGGGAGCGGGCGACGCTGAAGGGCCTGGTGTTCCGCTGGGCCCCGTGGCCGCTGATCCGGTTCGCCCAGCGGCGGCTGCTCGGCTACCCGGCGCCGATGCGGATGCACACCTGGTCGGCCGGGCGCATCGCGGCCGCACTGTCCGCCGGCGGCGCTGCCGATGGCGCCGGCGCCCCGCGGATCGCCGCCTCCGACGAGTACTGGGGCGGCGACCACTGGGTGCACCTGCGGCACAGCGTCGCGGTTCCCACGGCAGGCGCGGACGGCACCCGGCGGGCCGGCCGGTGAGCGCGCCGGAGCGGGCCGACTCGCCCGGCGCACCCCCGTTCCGCGCCACCGCGGGCCGCTCGGTGCGGCTGTTCTCGGCCTTCACCAAGGAGCAGTCCGATCCGGACCACTTCTACGGCACGCTGGCCCGCGACACCGTCGCCCAGCTGCGCCGCTACGCCGGGCTCGACGGCGCTTCGGTGGTCGACGTGGGCGGCGGGCCCGGCTACTTCGCCGACGAGCTGCGGGCCGCGGGCGCGCGCTGCGTCTGCGTGGACGCCGACGACAGCGAGCTGCGGCTGCGTGACGGCGCCCTGCCGGACACGGCCCTGCTCGGCAGCGCGCTGGACCTTCCGCTGCTGGACGGCTCGGTCGACGTGTGCTTCTCCTCCAACGTGCTGGAGCACGTGCCCGACCCGCGGCGGATGGCCGACGAGATGGTGCGGGTGACGCGGCCGGGCGGCACGGTCTACCTCTCGTACACGCTGTGGCTGTCGCCGTGGGGCGGCCACGAGACGTCGCCGTGGCACTTCTTCGGCGGGACCTACGCCGCCGACCGCTTCGCCCGCCGCAACGGCCGCCGCCCCAAGAACGACTTCGGCCGCACCATGTTCGCCGTCTCGGCCGCCGAGATGATCCGCTGGGCCCGCACGCGCTCCCAGGTCGAGATCGTCGACATCACCCCCCGCTACCTCCCCGGGTGGATCAGCCCCGTCGTGCACATCCCGCTGCTGCGTGAATTCATCACCTGGAACCTGCTGATCGTCCTGCGCCGCACGGGCTGATCCGGGCGGGGCGGCTGGCGCACCCCGGCGGTCCGGGCAACCCGCTCCCCAGCGGAGCACCCGGCTCCTTCTGCCGTCCCGAGCCGGCACGGAAGCGGGACGCTGCGGTTGCGGCCGCAGTCGTCGCGGCCGCTCTCGCCCCTCACCCCCCGCTCTTCCCCGGTCCTCGCGGCTCTCGCTGGGCTGCAGCACCGGGACTCCCTCTCTCCCGGCTCGTAGCGCCTGCTGGGCCGGTGCGCCGGTCGGCTCGGCGGTCCTGCTCGCTGCGGGGCCAAGCCCGGGCACGCCTCGGCCGGGATGTCGGCCGCTCCCCCGCGCACCCGGTCTGGCCAGCCCAGAGCGGACCCGCAGCCGCCGACTGCGATCCGGCCCCTGCAGCGCTCCGTCGGCCGGAAGGCGGCCAGCAGGTTGGCCCGAGGCGCCCGCGGATACGGCTCTGGCGCACGGGCAGTTCGCGCCGGACCAGGTCGCCACTGGTCTGACGGCGGCACCTGGCAGCACATCGGCGACCGGTCCAGGATCGACGGCCGCCACCGGCGAAGGGCTGGCCGCCAGCATCGGCTCCGCCACCCTGCGCGCCCGCTCCCCCACCGCCGGCGCGGCGGCGACAGGGACACCGCATGGGACGGATCGGACGGCGCTGAAGCACTCGGCGGCTCCCGGGAGGCCGCCGCCCGCGGCAAGCGGGCAGCGGTCTTCGACGGAGCAGTGCGGGCCGCCGCGTCCGGATCCGGCTGCGCGGCCCCACCCGAACTGAAGGCACGCCCTAGCGGGTCGGGCGCAGCCAGCGGCGGGGCGACGGGCGCTTCGCGGCGGCGGGGCCGCCCGGCGGCTCGGTCAAGCCGTCTGCCGAGCTGTCCGCCGGGCCGGTGCCGGGGCCGCTCTCCCGCGCTGCGGGGCGGTCCGGAAGGTGCCGTCCGGTCGCCGCCCCAGGCTCCGCTGCTCCCCCGCTCCTCCGCTCCGGCCGATCCAGGTCGGGCGGGCCGGGCAGGGCATGCCGCGGCTCGGCGGGGCCGGCCGCCGATCCGCCGCCGGCGGCGGGAGCGCCGGAGCGGTCCCCCGCGGCTCCCTGGTCGCCGCGGTCTGCGCCGTCTGCTCTGTCTTCGCTGCCCTCCCCTAGCACGCCGTCCCCGCCGTCCCCGCCGTCGTCTTCGGGGCGGCGCAGCGCGAGGAGCGGGGCGGCGGCGAGGACGAGGCCGCCGAGGGCGCCCGCGCCCATGGGGATCCAGGTGCGCACTGCCGTCAGCAGGGTCCGCTGGGTCGCCGCTGCCTCGGCGTAGGCGGCGACGCTGGCCTCGGTCAGTTCCAGGTCCGCACTGAGCAGGGTGCGCTCCCCGCCGCTGCTGCCGCGCAGCGTCTCCACCCGGTGCTCCGCCGCGTCGACCAGGCGGCCGGAGACCGGCTCCACCCAGTGCACCCGCTCGATCTCGACCCAGCGGGTTGCGGCCACCGCGCCCCGCTGCTCCAGTCCGAGCGCCGACGCCGGCACCTTGCGCGCGGAGCCGGGCACCTGGGCGGCGTCCACCTTCTGCACGTAGCGCTGGACGGGAACCCCGGCCACCTCGTCGCTGCCCTCCAGCCGCATCGGCGGTGCGGAGCGCGTGTCGGCGTCGTAGAAGGGGTGGTCGCCGCCGGAGGCGCCGGCCGGCCAGTGCAGGACGAGGCCAGCCTGGCGGACGGCCCGGTCGCCGCCCACGTGCTCGCCGCAGCAGTTCACCGCGCGGCCGGTGGTCCGGTCGACGATGACCCGCCGGTCCAGGTGTCCGAGCGTGGTGGACCCGCTGACGGTGCCCGTCGTCATCTGCCACGTCGACCAGTCGGGGTTGCCGGCGGCGGGCCGCCCGCTGATCTCCGTCGTCTGCTCCACCTCCACACCGCGGACCGAGGTCCAGGTCGAGGTGTCGAGGTAGGCGGCGTCCTCGTCGGCCATCTGCAGCTGCAGGTCGGTCTCCGGGGGCAGCATGGCCATCCCCTCGTAGACGTAGAACCGCAGCAGCACGGCCGAGGTGAGGAGGAAGGCGCCGAGCGCGACGGCGATCGGCACCGCGTTGCGGCGGATGGTCTTCACGCCGTCACCTCCTCCGACCGGCCGCCGCCCGGGACGCGCGGCGCTCGGTCCGGCGGCCCACCGCCGTCCGGATCGTCCGGGCCGGGCGGCTCGGGCCCGGATCCGCCGTCCGCGGGGCGGCCGCCGTCACCGGTCCCGCCGGAGCCGGCCGCATCCGCCGGAGGCTCCGCGCCTTCGGCGTACTCCGCGTCGGCGCCGGCGTCGCCGGAGGTGCGGGGCGCCTCGCCGAGCGCGAGCACCAGCCGGACCAGCGCGGGCACGCACAATAGCTGCGGCACCGCGCCGCGGAGCGGATCGGCGAGCAGCCCGCTGACGTCGTGGAACGGCATCGACATCGCCAGGTAGGTGCCGGCCGCCGTACTGGCGCCGGCGAGCGTGAGCGCCGCCAGGATGGTCCACGGCCCCGCGACCCAGCGAAGCACGCGGCCGCCGAGGGCCGGCCGGCCCGGCTTGGCGTGCCGGAGCTTGGCCGACGGCCGCCGGCTCAGCCACCACAGCGCACCCGTCGATGCCGCGGCAACGGCCACGCCGGCCGCCCCGGCCACCCACAGGCCGTACAGCGGGGCCGCGATGAGGAGCGGCGCCCGCCCGAGCCGTCCGGGGACCGCTTCGGGGAACCGTGCAGCGGCGGCACCGCGGCGGCGCGGCAGCAGGGGGCGGGCGCGCAGGGCGAGGAACGCCAGGACCGCGGCCAGCACTCCCCCGATGCCGAGCGCCGCGTGGTAGGGCGCATCCGGCGTGTAGGAGAGGGTGACCGTGCCCGCCGAGCCGGCCGGCAGGCGCCACGCCTGCTTCCAGCCGTCGATGCGGACCGGTTCGAGCTCCCCGCCTCCGTCGAGGGTGGCCTGCCAGCCTTCGTTGTAGTTCTCGTCGACGACGAGCAGGCTGGCGTCGTCCACGGCGACGTCGACGCTGCGCTCGCTGCGGCCCCACCCGTTCACGGCGGCGACCGCGGCCCGCTCGACCTCGCCGGCGCCCCCGCCGGCCTCGGCTGCGGGCTGGTCAGCGCGCTCCACCAGCGCCGAGCGGACCAGGTACTGCCGGCCCGGCTCCACCTGGATCCGGTTGCCGCCCTGTTCCAGACCGAACGTGCCGCACGCCTCGAACCCGACCGGGCGCCCGTTGACCTGGTCTTCCAGCGTGCCCGAGCTGATCCTGGTGTCGACCCGCTCGCCGTTGACGCGCAGCACCGGGCCCAGGCCGCAGGCGGTCTCCGCGCTGCCGCCCTCCACCTCTTCGAGCGGCTCGGTGTCGGGCAGTGCGATCCGGGAGACCTCCAGCGGCTGGCCCTCCGGCGGGTCGAAGGTGAGGGTGAGCTCGTCGGTGGTGACCGGGTCGAAGCCGACCCAGCCGTCGCCGTCGATCCACGCCTCGCGCACCGTCGACCCGGTGTCCACGGTCACCCGGATCGGGCTGGTGACGCCGCCGGGGCGGGGGAACTCCACGCGCATGCCGCCGATCTCGGTGCGCTTGCCGAGGTCGACCTCGAGCGAGGGCTCCTCCTCGTCGGGGTCCGGGAACCAGACGGTGCCGTCGTCGGAGTCGAAGGCGTTGCGGCCCATCGCCGCGGGGTGCCGGACCGACGTCGAGGACGAGGTCACCTTCGGGTACCCGCCGGCGCGGTTGGCCGCGTTCTCGGCATCGCTGGGGTCGGCCAGCACGACCTGGCCGGACACGGTGCGGCGCCCTTCAGCGGCCGCCGCGTCGAGCTCGACCGTGCGGTCGAGTCCCATGGCGTCCTCGCCCTGCACCTCCAGCTCCGGGGAGCAGACCCAGCTGCGGGAGCCCTCCATGCAGCCGGGCACGGTCCCGGTGGAGCCGGTGAACAGCAGCGAGCCCGCGCCGTCCGGCACCGGTACGTCCAGTGTGCGGCCGATGTCGAGGCCGGGGATGTCGATGGAAGTAATGCCGACACGGGTGCCGAACCGGTACTCCGGCTCGTAGGCCAGGTCGTCGACACGGATCCGCAGCCGCTCGGTCTCGCCCTCCGGCGCGGTGAACTCCTGCGGCTCGGTGGTGTCGGAGACGGCGGCGGTGGCGGTGCCCTCGTCGGTGCCGATGGTGATCTCCGAGGGCGGCGGCTCGCCGGGCAGCTCCTCGAAGGCGGCGGTGAACGTGCCGACCTCGCGCGGCTCGTCGAAGGCGATCTCCAGCCACTCCCCCTCGGCACCGGTGAAGCCGCTGGACCGCCAGGAGGTGGCCGGCGTGGAGTCCAGCGCGGCGTAGGGGGTGCGGCCGGGGTCGCGGACTTCGGGCGAGGCGTCGGCGCCGGCTTCGCTGGAGGACGCGGTCACTCCGGCGATGCCGGTGTCCCGGGCCGCCGCGGTGAAGCCGTCCCAGGCGGGGTCGGCGATGTCGGGGGCGGGCGCGTCGCGTTCGAGCTCGTCCTCGGCGGTCAGCGTGCCGCTGACGTTGTTGCGCACGTCGGAGTAGACGATCTCGCGCCGCCGTGCGGTGTCGGTGGCGACGGTGTCCTCGCCGGCGATGGCCGCGGCTCCGGGGTCGTCGCCGAGGAGCACGGGCCGGTCGTCGCTGAGCGCCCCCTGCTCTGCCATGCGCAGCAGGGCTTCGGGGCCGCCGGTGACGCGCAGGGCGGCGTCCTCGGGCACGGTCCCCACGCGCGGGCCGGCGCCGCGCACCTCATACACCTCCAGCGCCGGATAGGGCTGGTCGTAGTCGCCTGCCGCCGAGGCGGCGCCGTCGGCCCCCTGCCCG
This sequence comes from Nocardiopsis coralliicola, assembly GCF_054779695.1. NCBI lineage: Bacteria > Bacillati > Actinomycetota > Actinomycetes > Streptosporangiales > Nocardiopsidaceae > Nocardiopsis > Nocardiopsis coralliicola. The sequence goes on from NZ_BAAGXT010000007.1 coordinate 144,219, forward strand.
GGACCGAACTCCGCTGCGCGCTCGATCCCCGGCGAGTCGGCCAGGGCCTGGTGCACGCGGGCCGGCCAGGCCCCGTTGTTGCCGCTGCGCTGCAGGTCGTTGCGGACGAGCAGGTGGGTGACGCCCATCCGGGACAGCGTCGCGCTCAGTCCCGCCGAGCCCTGGCCGGAGGAGATGCGCTGGTCGATCTCGTGGTTGAGGCGGGAGGCGCCGGCCGAGCCCCAGGGGATGATCTGGTGGTTGGTCCAGGCCCCGTCCATCAGCGGCTGAAGGGGCTCGTCCATCGGTCGGCCCCACTCGTACTCGCCGCGCGCCGATCCGGGCACGGCCATGGTCATGCCGTCGCCCGCCGACTCGTTGAGCCAGTTCGCGGCCTCGTACCAGTAGCCGGGGATGCGCTCGAAGCCGCCGCGGGTGGCGATACCGACGGTGGCCACCGGGGTGAGCGTGGCGAGGAACGCGACGGCGCACACGGCGGAGGTGGCCCGGTAGGCCACGCGCGGCCCGGGCAGCAGCGCCGCGAGCCGGCCGGGGCGGCGGCCCTCGGCGTCGGAGCCGACGGCCACCGGCAGGTGGGCCAGCCCGAGCACGATCGGCAGCCGGATGAGCGCGTCGAACTTGTGGATGTTGCGGAACGGGCTGAGCGGCCCGTCGAGCAGCGACTCCATGGTGGCGCCGAACGGCCCGCCGAGCGCGCCGGTGTAGCCCGCGGTGACGATCGCGGTGCCGGCCAGCACCGACGCGATCAGGAACGGCCGCTCGGGGGTGCGCCGGTTGATCAGCCCGGCCAGGCCGAGGCCGGCGACGGCCGCGGTGACCAGGACCAGCAGCGGGCCGCTCGACACCTCCGCGCCCGCCGGAAGCGCGGGCTGGCCGGCCGAGGGCACGTAGCCCATCCAGTTGGACGCGCCGCGCAGGGAGTTGATCAGCGAGGTGATGCCGGTGGTGGTGGCCGCGTCCTCGGTGTAGGGCATGAAGGACCACACGTAGCGGCCCATGATCAGCAGCGGCACCAGCCACCAGAACGACGCCAGGAACAGCGCCAGGAACCACCAGCCGAGCAGGCGCCGCTTGCGCGGGCCGCCGGCCCGGGTCAGCAGGTAGATCAGCGGCACCACCAGGACGGCCAGCTCGGAGGCGGCGTTGGTGCCGCCGCAGAACAGGAACGCCAGACCGGACAGCATCGCCGCCCGCCGCGGGTCGGTGCCGCCGCGCGCCCCGTGCACGAGCGGCAGCAGGACCAGCGGCAGCAGCATCATCGGCTGCAGCTCGGCGGAGTTGTAGGAGATCAGCGTCAGCACCCGCGGGGCGAGCGCATATGCAGCTCCGGCCAGCATCCGGGTGTGCAGGGTGCCGATGCCCAGTGCTTCGGCCAGCTTCACCGTGCCGAGGAACGCGGCGCACAGCAGCACCGCCATCCACACCCGCTGCACCAGCCACTCGGGCATGTCGAGGGCGATGAGCAGGGCGTGGAAGGGGCCGTTGGGGAAGAAGTAGCCGTAGGCCTGGTTCTGCAGCTGGCCGAAGTAGGAGGGGTCCCACAGGTACAGCGCCCGGTCGAGGAAGCCCAGCGGGTTGACCGTCAGGTCGATCTTGGTGTCGCCGACGATCATCGGCGGGTCCAGGCTCAGCGCGACGCCGGTGAGCAGCAGGCAGCCGGCCAGCAGTTTGAGCCGGCGGACGAGCGCGCCGTCCTCGGGCGGGGCGCCGCCGGTCCGGCGGCCGGGGGCGCGGCCGTCCGGCGGTCCGGCGGGGTCGCCGGGCCGGGCACCGCCGGTCGCGGATGTGGTCACCATGCGTCTCCGAGCTGTCTCTCGGCGTGGGGCGGTCGCGCGCCCGCGGGGATCGTGCCGGGGGATGTCGGGTCGGACGGCGGCGGACTGGACGGAGGCGGCCCGGTTCGGGCCGGTGCGATGCGGGCGGTCACGACCCGGTGCCGCGCCCCAGCTCGCCGGCTGCCAGCCGGGTCAGTGCAGCCCCGCTCGCCTCCCAGGTGAACCGCGCCGCCCACGCCCGGCAGTCGGCGCGGACCTGCTCGGCGCGGGCCGGGTCGGACAGCTCGGTGAGGGCGCTGCCGACGGCCTTCGCGAAGTCCTCGCCCTCGCGCACCAGCCAGCCGGTCACCCCGTCGCGGACCGAGTCCCGCAGGCCGTCGACATCGTAGGCCACCGTGGGAACGCCCAGTGCGGCGGCCTCGACCACAGTGAGGCCCCAGCCCTCGAACTCCGAGGCGGTGACGTGCAGCAGAGAGCCGGCCAGCACGGCACGCTTGTCGGATTCGGGGAGGAAGCCGTGCAGCCGCACCAGGCCGGCGAGGCCCTCGCGGTCGATCCGCTCGGCGATCGGGTCGGCCTCGGGGCCGCGGCCGATGATATGCACGCGCAGGCCGGGGAATTCGGGGCGCAGTGCAACGGCGGCGTCGACGACGTGCGCCACCCGCTTCTGCACGACGAGCCGGCCCAGGCTGACGATGGCGGGCGCGCCGGTGGCCGCCGCGCGGGCGGGCGCTCCGCTGCGCTGGTCGGCGGCAGCGGCCGGGTCGGGGACCGCCTCGGGCATCGGGTCGGGCCGGCCGTTGTGGACCACGGTGATCGGCGCGCGCCAGCCGAGCTTCTCCCGCAGCGCGCGGCGGGAGGACTCCGACACGGTGACCGTGGTGCAGGAGCGGTAGACGCGGCTGGCGACGGGACCCTCGATGAACCGGCCCAGCCAGGCGAGCGGCCGGCTGAAGTAGGCGTTGAACTGCAGGTCGTGCACGTGGTGGACGACGCTGACGACCGGGGTGCGGCGCGGGAGCACGAGCCGGCTGAAGAAGGGGATGCCGTTCATGCAGTCGAAGGCCAGGTGGAACTCGCGCCGCCACAGCAGCATCCAGAGCATCACCAGCGGATAGACGGTGAACCGGCCGCCCATGCGGCGCACGACGATGCCGTCGCGGGTCTCCATCCGGGCCTGCCCCGGCTCGCGGCTGGTGAGGTAGGTGAGCACGGCGCCGCGTTCGGCCAGGTGGCGCGCCATCCGCCAGGCGTACTCCTCGGCTCCGCCGGCCGCCTGCTGCCAGGGGCACCGCCAGTTGACCATGGCGATGCGCGCACCGTCGAGGCGCGGGCCGCGGGCCGCGGTGTCGTCCGCGGCGGATCCGGCCGCGGCGTCCGCGACGAGGGACAGGGGTGGGGGCGCCGGCCAGGCGGCCGTCTGCCGGGGTGCCTTCTGAAGGGCCACATGCTCTCCTGGTTCCGCCCGCCGCCCCGGAGCAGCGATCGGTCACCCTCTGCCGCCCCGCGGTCGCGGTGCGGAAGGGGGCGAGGGGTCGGTCGGGAGCGGGAGCGCGCCGGTGGCGCCGCCCTCCGGCCGGCGCCTCCGGGCTCCGGCCCGTACCCCTGGACCGGCGGCGCGGGGACCGCCGTCAGCGGGAGGGGCGGGCGGCGCCTGCAGCCCCGGGGGCGGGGCCGCAGGCGGCGATCAGCGGTCGCCGTAGTTGTACAGGGACTCGTTGACCGGCTCCGCGGTCGTCGAGGCGTTGGTGGCAATGGTGGTGCCGACGAGAGCGAGCCCGCCCGCCAGCGCCGCGCCGATCACGCAGGCGGCCACGACCTTGATCATGAGGGGATCTCCTTCCGGGGCCCTGCTCCGTCACTGTCGGAGCGGCCGCCGTGGGATGAGATGAGAACGTGATACAGCCAAGCACAATGTGATGGAGCCAACTGTAACCAACCAACCAGTAACTTCCAACCCTGACAGCCGCTCATTAACGGCGGCCACGTGGGGGTCCGGCACGCGGAGCAGGGCAATCGCGGGGCCGTTGCGGACAACTTCGAGCCCGGCCGCCTCGACCGAGAACGTGTTATCGCCATAGGTGTCCGGACCGCTACTGGCGCCGGGAGCGAGGGCGTCGCGCTCGACGAGGACGTAGCGGATCCCGAGTGCGCCGAGTTCGTGCGCGCCCAGGGGGCCGCCTGCGGCGCGGGCGGCGGCGCGGCGGGCGAGGGGGTCTTCGCCGGCGACGGTGGTGACGCGGCCTCCGGCGGCGCTGTCGGCGACGCGGAGTTCATCATTCCAGACGGTCCGGCGCTCGAACATCTTGGCGGCGGGGTCGAGCACGACACGGCGCTGCCCGTCGCCGGCCCAGTCGAGGCCCCGGTGGGCGCTCCACGGGAGCACCAGCACGGCGCCCGGTGCGGGGTCGCCGTCCACCGCTTCTTGGACGCCGCTCCAGGCCGGCGGATAGTCGGACGGCGCGAGCCGCCCGCCCGCGCCCCACACCAGTCCGGGCACCGACACCAGCGGCACCGCCAGCAGGAGCACCGCGGCGAATCCGCCTGCTGCGGCGCCGCCGCCGCGCGCTGCCGTACCGGGCGCGGATGCGGCGCCGCCGGCGAGGAGGAGGGCGAGGGCGCCCGCGCCGACGGACTGCAGCAGGGCGAGCGGGGCGATGTAGAGCTGGCCGTCTCGCAGCGGGCCGAAGCCGGGCCAGAGGCCGATGAGCGCCGCCAGGAGGGAGCGGCCGGCCTCGGTGGTGCCGGCGAGGGCGACGAGCAGCCCGATCGCGGCCGAGGCGCCGAGCCCGGTGCCGGCGGGACCCGCCTGGCGGGACCGGGCCAGGGCGCACCAGCCGGCGATGGCCGCGACTGCGAGGACCAGCCGTGCTGCGGCCAGGTAGGGGTGGCCGTGCAGCGGCGGGACGGCCTGGGCGTTCCAGATGCCGCCCAGGGCGAGGAGGGACGCGGCGGCGCCGAAGGGGGTGTCGGCACGGGGCGCGAAGGCGCCGACGGCGGCGGGGTCGGTGGCCGTGCCGGAGCCGGCGCCGCTCAGCGCGGGAATCAGCCAGGGCAGCGAGACGAGCGCGATCGCCGCGGGGACGAGGACGGCCGTGCGGACGCGCCGGGCCGTGTGGATCGCGGCGGCCGGCAGCGCGACCAGTCCGGACAGGATCGCGGACGAGAACCCGCCGACGGCCGCGGGAACCAATGCCACGACAAACCGCGCGAATCCGCGCCGCCGGTCGATTTCCGCGGCGGCCGCCAGCACCCACGGCAGCCCGGCATACCCCACCAGCACGGCCCACTGCCCCAGCAGCAGCCGCTCGGCCACGAACGGGTTCCACACGTAGAAGACGGCGGCGGCGCACCGGGCGGCGAGGAGCGCGGGGCCCGTGGCTCGGAACCGCCCTCCGGCACGCCATCGCCCTTCGGCGGCGCTCTCAGCGGGTTCCGCGGAACCGCCACTGGGGATGAGCCGCGCGGCGCCGGCGGCAGCGATGGCAAAGGCGCCCACGACGACGAGTGTCTGCACCAGGTCGGCCGGTATGAGCTTCGCCAGGACGGCGAACACCGCATCGCTGGGCACAGCCCGCGGAAACCCGTCGCCGGCCCCCAGCTGAACCGGCCCCAGCGGCGGCTCGGGCACGGCCACCATGTCGTACCGCAGCACGAACCCGCGCCCCGCCGCAGGGCCGAGCGCCACCAGCCCCAGCCCGGCCCCCAGCAGCCACGGCACCGCCGCCCGAACCCGCCCTGACCACGACATAGTCCGGCGAATCTAGCAACCGACCAGCAGGTCGATTCGCCCCGCCCCGCATTCGCGGACGGTCCGCCCGCCGCTGCAGCATCCGTCTGCGCCCGCCTGCACGGGAGAATCCGTGAACTCCGCGGCAATCTCCGCTGCGGCCGGAAGCACGGTTGCCCTCGCCGCTGTGGGCGCACCACGTGCTCTGGCCGGAGTGCGCGCGTTCGCCCGGCCCGCGGTCGGCGGGCTGCTTCCTGCAGACCGCCCCGCGCCGCGGTCCGGCCGCCGAGGCTGCCCGCCCGGACCACCCCTGCGACGTGCCCGTCATGGACGCCCTGCCCGGGTGGCCCTTCCCGGAAATGCAGGTGACAGCGCGAGGGCGGGCTCGGATACGGTGCGGGCATGTCTGCTTCGTGCGCGGCGTGTGCCGCGGTGACGAGGGCGCTCCGCTAGCGGCGGGGCGCCAGCGCTCGTTTGGGCGTCCAGCCGCTTCGCGATTATCCGGAGCGGCGCTTCTGTGCTGCTCAGAATCTGCTGAGCGGAGTATCTGTGTTCCCAAGCGTTTCAAACGGGCACGCGCCCTCGCCGGTCCGGGCATGGCTCGTGCTGTGTGCGATGGCGATGCTGCAGTTCTTTATCGCGGTCGACGTGACGGTCGTGAACATCGCGCTGCCGTCGATCGGGGCGGACTTCGGCGTCGGTGGCCACGCGCTGACCTGGGTGGTCATCGGCTACACGATCACCGGCGGCGGGCTGCTGATGCTCGGCGGGCGGCTCGGCGACCTGCTGGGGCGGCGCCGGGTGCTGCTGGTCGGCACCGCCCTGTTCGGGGCGGCGTCGCTGCTGGCGGGGCTGGCGCCGACGTTCGAACTGCTGGTCGCCGCGCGGCTGCTGCAAGGTGCGGGCGAGGCGGTCGCACTGCCGGCAGCGATGGCCACGATCGTGCTGCTGTTCCCGGAAGGTCCGCGCAGGTCGCGGGCGCTGAGTGTGTGGGCGGCCGTGGCGAGCTGCGGGCTGGTGCTCGGGTTCGTGCTGTCCGGCGTGATCACGGCGCACCTGGGGTGGCGGTGGATCTTCCTGGTCTCGGTGCCGTTCATCCTGGCGGTGCTGGTCGCCGCGGTCGTGCTCGTCGACGCAGACAGGCCGGTCGAGCGCGGGTCTGCATCGCTCGACCTCCCTGGGGCGGCGCTGCTGACGGCGTGCCCGCTGCTGTTCACGTTCGGCGTGGTGGAAGCCGGCGAGCCCGGCGCGCGGGCCTGGGCGGTTGCGGCGGCGCTGCTGGGGGCGGCGGCCTCCGGTGCCGCGTTCTTCCGGGTGGAGGCGCGGTCGCGCAATCCGCTGCTGCCGCCCGGGTTCCTCAGCCGCCAGACGCGCGCCAGCCGGTCCCGGGTGGCGGCGAACCTGACGACGATGCTGCTCAGCGGCGCGCTGTCGACGTCGTTCCTGCTGTTCACGTTCTATCTGCAGGACGTGCTGGGCTTCGGGCCGCTGGCGGCCGGGGCCACGATGGTGCCGCTGGCACTCGGGCTGATCGGGGCATCGGTGCTCGTTCCCCGCCTGCTGGAGGCATGGGGTGCGCGGGCGTGCGTGCTCGCCGGCCTCTGCTGCGCCGGGGGCGCGATGGCGGCGATTGCGCTGGCCTCGGCCGTGCAGGCCGGTGCCCCGTGGCTGCTCCCCGCGATGCTGCTGATCGCGGCGGGGATGGGCTTCGGGATCGTCGGCCTGCAGTACATCGCGGTGAGCGGCACGACCGACGGTGACGCGGGGATCGCTTCGGGCGTGCAGCGCGCGGCCGACCAGCTGGGCGGCGCCGCCGGCGTCGCGGTCTACGTCGGCCTGGGCTTCGCCCCGGCGCTCCACTCCGCCGACCCGTTTCTCGTCGCCGCGGCGCTGTCGGCGGGCGGGCTGGCGCTGGGAGCAGTGGTCATCCGCAGCTCCCCCGCCGCCGAGTCCGCGGACGTCCCCGACCCCGCCTAGAAGGCGGAGCTGAAAGGCCGTCCCGCCGCCGCATCCGGCGGCGGGACGCAGCCGCCGCCGGCGGCCCGGGCCGCACTCCACCGCAGCGGCGGAGGATCCCTACACTGGCCGGATGAGCGCTCCCCGTGCCGTGTACCTGGTCGTCTCCGGCGCTGCGGGCTCCGAGGACACTTCCGACCTGGTCCGGCTACTGCAGGGCGAGGGGGACTCGGTCACCGTGCTGTCGACCCCGATGGGCACGCGCTTCCACGATCCCGACGAGCTCGCCGCGCTCACCGGCGCGCCGGTCCGCGTCGAATACCGCATGCCCGGCACCGGGACCCCGCTGCCGCCCGCCGAGGTCGTCCTGGCCTGCCCGCTGACGTTCGCCTCGACCAACAAGTTCGCCCAGGGCATCGCGGACAACTTCGCCATCGGCCTGCTGTGCGAGATGGCCGGCTACCGCGTCCCCACCGTCGTGGTCCCGCACTGCAAACCCGAGCTCGCCGACCACCCTGCGTTCCAGCGCTCACTCGAAACCCTCCGCTCGATGCCCTCGGTCACCGTCCTGCACGACGCCGGGCGCCTCCCCGCCTGGTCCGAGGTCATCGCCGCCGTGCGCGCGGCCCCACCCCACCGCGAATGAGCGGCCCGCAGCACACCGATCCGGGTGGCCCCGGCCCGCGGCCGGCCCCGGGCCCTCACACCGGTGCGGGGGCACGCCGGCCGTTGGCGGGAATGCGCAGAAGCACAGCGCCGTAGGCCGCGATCCACACCACCCAGAGGATCCATCCGGCGAGCCCGATGAGGTCGATGGCGCCCGGATCGGCGAAGACCAGCGGCAGCAGCAGGGCCGACAGCAGCTGGAGCCCGCCGGCGGTGAGCCCCAGGACGGCATGCCAGAGCCGGATCAGACCGGAGCGCAGACCGGCGACGGACAGGCCGAGCATCGCCGTGGCCAGGAACGCGCCGTTGAAGGCGAAGAGCGCCTCGTTCAGCCGCCACAGGGCGGTCACCGCCGACGGGTCGTCTGCGGCTCCGGTCAGCGCCAGCCGGGTCGCGGTGAAGACGGTGAACGTCGCGTTCTGGAGCAGCAGTCCGCCGAACCCGACCAGGGACCAGGCTTCGCCGCGCGCCCGCTCCGAGGGCCGCACCGCCGCGACCACTGCGGCGCCGAACACGACCGCAAGGATCCAGATCCCGACGGCGAGCGTTCCGCTGGCCCCGATGACGGTGCCGTGCGCTGCGTAGTACCCGGCGACCTCGCCCACCGGGTCGCCGATCAGCGGCAGGCCAGTGGGCGCCAGAGCCAGGTTGGCGCCGGCCAGCAGCGCGGCGAATCCGAGTGCGGCCCAGCCGCCGATGCGCGAGAAGGACATGTCGGGCTCCCTTCGGGAGAGTGGGGCGCATCCGCCCGCACTCTACTTACGACCTCTATATTGATTACAAGCCACGTAAAGTCAAGAGGAGACGACCGATGCCCGACGATCCTGCGAAGCGCAGCTACGACTCGCTCCGACGCCAGACACAGGCACTGGAGACGCGTGCCGAGATCGCGCGCGCGGCGCTGCGGCTCTTCACCGCCCAGGGGTGGGCCGCCACAACGGTGCGCGACGTCGCCCGCGAGGCCGGCGTCTCAGCGCCCACGGTCTACGCCGCCTACAAGAACAAGGCCGGCCTGACCCGCGCGCTTGCCGACGCCGCCGACCTCTCCGCCGAACCCGGCCGCATGCTGGGCGAACTCGAAGACCCCGCCGCCGATCCCGCCGACCAGCTCGGCGCCATGGCCGCCTTCGACCGCCGCCTCTTCGAGCGCGCCGGCGACGTCATCGCGCTGGTCCGCGACGCCGGCCGCACCGATCCCGAGCTCGCCGCCCTCTACGCGGACGGCCGCCGCGCTGCCGACCGGACCCGCCGCCAGGTCTTCGCCACCTGGCCGCCCGGCACCTTGCGCGACGGCCTCGACGTGCCCGCCGCTGTCGACATCTACGCCGCGCTCTGCACGGTCGACACTTTCGCCGTCTTCACCACCGAGCGCGGCTGGACCCCCGATCGGACCGAGCAGTGGTGGCGCGAGGCCCTCCCCCGCGAACTGCTCAACCCCGACCGCCCGCACCGGTAGCCGCCGCCGGAGCCCGGTCGCGCTGCGCGGGTGCGCACCCCTGAAGGGGTACGCGGAACAGGCCGCCTGGCCGGGTCCGGCCGCGGGGCGGGCGGGGCGTGCGGGGCAGGAACCGGTGCCCGGGAAGACGCGTCGTAGGCGGGCCCCGCGGGAGTGGGGCATCCCCTTGAGCAGAGAGACCGACATGTTCCGTTCCATCCGCAACCTGCTGATCTTCATCGTGGGCGGCGTCGGGATGACCATCGGGTCCATCACGACGATGTCCAGCGCCGAAGTGATGTGCGGCTCCGAGGCGATGAGCCCCGGAGACATCTGCGAGACCACCCGCCGCGGCAACACGACCACCACGACCTATGAGGAGGAGGCCGCCTCGGACCAGACCGGGGCCAAGGTCATGATCGTCCTCGGCCCGCTGCTCGCCGTGGGAGGCAGCGGTTACGAGATCTGGCGGATCCGCAGGATGCGGGCGGCCAGGAACGGCGCGCAGCAGCAGCCGGCCGCCCCGCCCCACGGCGGGCCGCCCCACCCGCAGCAGCCGCACCCCCAGCAGTACGGCGCTCCGCAGCCGCACCCTCAGCCGCACGGCGCACCGCAGCAGGGCGGGTACCCGCCGCAGTACCCGCCGCACCCCCAGCAGTACCCGCAGCAGTACGGCGGCGGGCCGCAGCCGCCCCACCCGCCGCAGCCGCACCAGTACGGCGGCCCCCAGCCCCCTCCCCGCCGCTGAACCCCGCTCCCCGCGGCTTCCCGATGGCCCGGCGCCCTCCGCCGTCGGGCCATCGGCGCCTGGTCCGCCGCCGGCAGGACTGTCCTCCGTACGGAGGACACCGGGTCGGTCCGCTTCTGCGACGCGGCGCGGGGAACCGCGGGCCCAGACTCCGGGTATGGATGCAGACGAAGCGATCCGGGCCGAAGGGCTCCGGAAGACCTACCGGGGCCGCACTGCGGTCGGCGGCATCGACCTGAAGGTCGCCCGCGGCGAGGTGTTCGCGCTGCTCGGGCCGAACGGCGCCGGGAAGAGCACCACCGTCGAGATCCTTGAGGGGTTCCGCCGCCGCGACTCCGGTGAGGTCCGCGTGCTCGGCGCCGACCCGGCCCGCGCCGGCCGGCCCTGGCGCGCGCGCATCGGCATCGTGTGGCAGAACCAGGTCGAAGCGTCACCGCTGAGCGCGGGCGCGCTGGTCCGCCACTTCGCCGGCTACTACCCCGACCCCATGGACCCCGGCGAAGCGCTCGCCCTCGTCGGCCTGTCCGACGACGCAGGCCGCTCCGCGCGCACCCTCTCCGGCGGACAGCGCCGCCGCCTCGACGTGGCGCTCGGCATCATCGGCCGCCCGGAGCTCCTCTTCCTCGACGAGCCCACGACCGGCTTCGACCCGGCGGCGCGCCGGCGCTTCTGGGAGATGGTGCGCGGCCTGGCCCGCCAGGGCACCACCATCCTCCTCACCACGCACTACCTCGACGAGGCCGAAGCTCTCGCCGACCGGGTGTCGGTCATCGCCGGCGGCCGCATCGCCGCCACCGGCGACCCGGCCACGCTCGGCGGCCGCCGCACCGGCGGCGCCACCGTCAGCTGGACCAGCGGCGGTGAGCGGCGCACCCTGCGCACCGCGGAGCCCACCCGCGCCGTCGCCGAGCTCGCCGAACGGTTCGGCGGCGAGGTCCCGGGGCTGGCCGTGCACCGGCCCACGCTGGAGGACACCTACCTCGCGCTCATCGCCGAAGCCGCCGGCACCCGGCCGGAGAGCAGCGGCGCACCGGGCCCCCGGACCCCCGCCGCCGTGCCCGCCCGCACGGCTGAGCCGGAGCAGGCCCGATGAGCGCCGCCGCGCCGGCTCCGGCTGCCCTCCCCGGCCGCCTGCCCAGTGCGCTGCGCCTCGGCCTGTCCCGCGGCGGCCTGGAGATCCGCGAGTTCTCCCGGGAGTGGGAGCAGCTGGTCTTCACGTTCTCGCTGCCCGCCATCCTGCTGGTGCTGCTCAGCGCCGCCTTCTCCAGCGACACCGCCGCCGGCCACTCCGTCGCCGCCTACTACACCGCCTCACTCACCGCGATGGGGCTGATGTCGGTCAGCTTCCAGAACCTCGCCATCGCCATCGCCGCCGAGCGGGACAGCGGCACCCTGCGGCGGCTGCGCGGCCTGCCCATGCCCCGCAGCGCGTATTTCATCGGCAAGATCCTGCTGGTCCTGGTGCTGGCAGTCGGCCAGGTGGCGGTGCTGACCGCCATCGGGGCGCTGGTCTTCGGCGTCGTTCTGCCGCCGGCCGGCCGGTGGCTCCACCTGGCCTGGATCCTGCTGCTCGGCACCGCCGCCTGCACGCTGCTGGGCATCGCGATGAGCAGCGCGGCCCGCTCCGCCCGATCGGCCCAGGCCGCGGTGACCGTGCCGTTCCTGGCGCTCCAGCTGGTCTCGGGTGTCTTCGTGCCCGTGCACCAGTTGCCGGGCTGGCTGGTCGACATCGCCTCGCTGTTCCCGCTGAAGTGGATGGCGCAGGGGATGCGCGCGGTCTTCCTGCCCGGCGAGGCGGCGGCCCTGGAGGCAGGGGGGTCGTGGCAGCTCGGCACGGTGGCACTCGTGCTCGCCGCGTGGTGCGTGGTGGGATTGGTGCTGTGCCTGACAACGTTCCGGTGGAAGACGGCGAAGGACGGGTGAGCGCCGTGCCCGCACCTTCTCCGCAGCCGCACGCCTGGACGGCGATCCCGTACTGGGACGCCTATGTGGTGGCGGTCCTGGCCCTGATGGCCGTCCTGGCGCTGCTGGACGGCTCCGGGTGGCCGCACTGGGCCTCGGCCGGGCTGCTCGCGGCGATCGCCGCCGCCTATCTGGTCCGCGGTCGGCGGCTGATCGCCGCGGACGACGATTCGGGCGCCGCGAAACGCTGGACCGCGGGCTATGCCGCGCTGTTCATCCCCGCCGCGGTGCTGGTCCCGATGACCAGTACCGCCCTGTTCGCGCTGACCCCGCTGGCCTACATGACCGCCGTCCCCCGCTGGGCGTCCGCGGCGGTGACCGCGATGCTCCTGGCGCCGCCGCTGCTCGGGCAGGCCGTCGATCCGGGGCCGCTGCGCAACCTTGCAGTGCAGCTCACCGTGAACACCGCGATCCTGCTGTTCGCCATGTGGTTCGGCGGGTGGATCAACCGGATCATCGCCCAGAGCGCGGAGCGGGCCGCCCTCATCCGGGAGTTGGAGGCCGGTCGGGAGCAGATCGCGGCGCTGTCCGCGCGCACCGGCGCCCAGGCCGAGCGGGAGCGGATGGCCCGCGAGATCCACGACACCCTGGCCCAGGGCTTCACCAGTGTCATCACGCTCGCCCAAGCCGTGCAGTCCGAGTTCGAGACCGACCCCGCCGCGGCCCGCCGGCACCTGTCGCTGCTGCTGGAGACGGGGCGGGAGAACCTTGCCGAGGCCCGCGCCCTCGTGGCGGGCGCGCCGGACGGCCGCTCGGATGGCGCAGCAGGCGGCGGGGCTGCTGCGGACAGCGGCTCCACCGACGCCGCCGGCGCACTGGAGGAAGCGCTGCACCGGGTGGCCGGCCGGTTGTCCGCCGAGACCGGCGCCGAGGTGGACGTCGCGGTCCGCGGCGACCGGCCCGGCCGGATGCCCGCCGGCGCGCAGGTCGACCTGCTCCGCGCGGCACAGGAGTCGCTGGCCAATGCGCGGCGGCACTCCGGCGCCGGCGCGGTCCGGATGGTGCTGGAGTACACCGCAGACACGGCCTCGGTCACCGTCTCCGACGACGGCTGCGGCTTCACCCCCGGCGAGGCCCCCGGATGGGCGCCCGCCCAGGACAGCTGCAGCGGCTACGGCCTGCGCGGACTGGCACGCCGCGCCGAGGCGGCCGGCGGGAGCTTCACGGTCCAGTCCGCGCCCGGAGCCGGTACCGACGTGGAGTTCCGCCTCCCTCTCGACCCGGCCGGCGCCGCAGCCCGCGACGGCCGCGGCACCGGACCTGTGAACGGAGCCCCGCAATGATCCGCGTCGTGCTGGCCGACGACCACCCCATCGTGCGGGAGGGCATCCGCGGCATGCTCGCTGCGGAGGGCGGTATCGAGGTCGTCGGCGAGGCCGGGTCCGGCGACGAGGCGCTCGCCGTGGTGCGCGCCCGCCGCCCCGACGTCGTCCTGATGGACCTGCGCATGCCCGGCGGCGACGGCGTGCAGACCACCGAGCGCGTGCTGGCGGAGGCCCCCGGCTGCAGGGTGCTGATCCTGACCACCTACGACACCGACGCCGACATCCTGCGCGCGGTGGAGGCCGGTGCGACCGGCTACCTGCTCAAAGACGCACCGCTCGCCGACCTCTCCGCCGCGGTCCGCGCGGCAGCGCGCGGCGAGACGGCCCTGTCCCCCGCGGTCGCCACCCGCCTCGTGTCCGGAATCCGCGGACGCACGGACTCCCCCGCCCTGTCGGCCCGCGAGGCCGAGGTGCTCCGCCTCGCCTCGAAGGGCCTGACCAACGCCGACATCGGCGCGCAGCTCTACATCAGCGCCACCACGGTCAAGACCCACCTGATGCGCGCCTACGGCAAGCTCGGCGTCTCCGACCGGACCGCGGCCGTCACCACCGCCATCCAGCTGGGCCTGCTGCCGCCCTGACCGGCATCCGGGCGGCGTTGCCTGCGCGGGCACCGGGAGCGGCGCAGCGACGGACGCCCGGTGCGGTGCGGGCGCGGCAGCCGCACAAGGGCGCCGCAGCCCGGCGGCGGAGCGCCTCCGCGATCCGGCCCGCCGGGGAGGCGGGTCCGGCACGCGGGCATCCGCGGACGGGGCCCGCGCCCCTCGTGCCCGGCCGGCGGGGGCCACTGCTCGCGGAGCCGCTCGGCCAACCGCTTCACTCCGTCCCTGATGAGCTTGGCGTGCGCGTCACCGCTGCGCGCGCCGAGCAGGGACCGCGCCTGCCGGCCGTGCCCATGGGCACGGCCGGGATCACCGAGCCGGAGGCAGTACTCGCCGGCGTTGCGGTGCTGCGACGGATCCGCCCCAGCCGCCGGCGGCGGGACTCCGGCGCCGCCGGTGCGCTCGCCGGTGATCAGATCGGCGGCGGCGAGTGCCCGCACGTCCCATGCCCCCTCGTCCCGGACCTCGTCCGGAACCTCGGCCATCGAGCGGGCAAGGACGCACACGTGCAGCGGATGCCGCCGGCTCCCCCGGTCCCGTCCCCGATCTGCCTGCGCAGCTCGCGGACGGCACCGCGCCGCCCTCGACGGTGATGCAGCTACACCGGCGCGCCGAGCCGCGCCGGTCTCAGGTCATTGACCATCGGCGGCTCCTTCGCCCGGTCGAGAGGAGCGCCCCTCCGCGGCGTCGCGGTAGCGGGCGCCGGCGCGGCAGGCCCCGGCCGGGCCCCGACGGCCCCATGCCCCGCCGAACGCGACCGGTCCCATCCGCGGCGCGGAATGCCCGCCGTGCGAGCAGGGACGCCCGGACGACCACCGAGCTGCCGCGCCGGTTCCGGCCGTCCGGCCCCGGCCAGCGGCGAACACCCGGCTCTCTCGGCCCGGCGCAGGCAGGGCCCGCAGACCGGTGCCTGCTGCACACCGGCTCCGCGCGCTCCGCCGCAGCACGGGCGGGCACCTCGGGGCGCCGCGGCGGCGCGCAGCCGCCGCCCGGCCGGCTTCCGGAGCGTGCGCAGCCAGAGGCGGACGCGCCCGCGCGGCGGGAGGTGCAGCGCTGCGGCGCGAGGGGCTCCGGCCGAACGGATGCGCGGGTGAACGGGGTCGGCGGCCGCGGGCCGACCGCCCGGATCAGCCCCGTTCGGGGCCGCGGCAGAGGCGGTGGTCGACTTCGACCGGCTGGAAGCCGAAGCCGCGGTTGATGTGCTGCATGGGGGTGTTGCCGCGGGCGGTCCACGTGTGCACGCGGCGCCGCTGCGGGTGGTCCACCCAGAGGCGGGCGAGGTTGACGGCCTTCAGCGCCGCGCCCAGACCCCGCCCGCGGTGGGCGTCCAGCACCAATGTGCCGCCCTGGTAGACGTCGGTGACGCTGTGCTCGGGCACGAACAGCTCGCTGAACGCCACCGCCGCGCCCTCCGCGGTCCGCGCCAGCGCGGTGATGGCCGTGACCCGGCGGCGCGCCATCCGCTCCTCCACCGCGCGCACGGTCGCCTCGTCCCAGGCGCGCGGCTCCAGCCCCGGCTCGGTGCCGGGCACGGTGCGGTCGGTCGCGGTGCGCATCATCGCCAGCGCCGCCGCCTGGCCGTCCGGGCACGGGCCCGACCAGGCGTCGACCCGGTAGCCGGCGCGCAGCGGCGCCCGCTCGCCGGCGGTACGCGCGACTGCGGTCGGATCGGCCGGCAGCTCCAGGACGAGCCGGTCCTCCCGGTGCACGCCGCGGAACCCGTGCGCAGCGGCGAACCGCACCCCGGGATGGGCCTCGGCGCCGCCCGAGAGCGGCACGTGCGCCTCGGCGAGCAGGGTGGTGCGGCCGGAGTCCGCGGCGACCTTGTCCGCGTGCGCCAGCAGCGCCGACCCGTGGCCGCGCCGCCGGTGCTCGGCGGGGACGCTGACCTCGACCTCGGCGGCCCCGGTCGGGCCGGACACCCCGCCGGAGCGGCCGACCAGGCCCACCATCAGCGCGCCGACGGCCTCGCCGCACTCCTTCGCCACCCAGGCCTCGCGCGGCTCCTCCGAGCCGGTGTCCCGCAGCGCCGCCCGCAGCTCCGGAAAGGCGGCCAGCCCGGGCCGGTCCCGCCCTTCGGCGGCGCCTGCCCGCCACACCCGGTACCAGGAGCGGACCGCGGCATCGTCGAACGGGTCGACGCGCTCGATGCTCGGCATGGCACTCCCCCGTGTGCTCCCGCTTGCGCTGCCCCCGTTATCCCGCACCCCGCCCCGCCCCGGCAACCGCGGCACGGCCCTGTACAGAACCCCGGATCCGGCAGACCGGAACCCTCGGTGCGGTGCGGCGCGCCCCGGCCGCGCTTCGCAGCGGTACGCGGTCCGTCGCGCCGGCGGGGGATGCTCCCGCGCAGGTCCGCAGGCGCGCGGTCCCCTCTCCGGCGCCGCGCACGCGGGTCCACGCACAGGGGCGCCGCGGTGAGCGCATACGCGGACGGCCACCGCGGCGCCCGCCGGGACTCCCGGGTTCTTCGCCGCGCCGGTGCGCGTGGTGAACGGGGCCATCCCCCGCATCCGCGCGGCGCACGGACCACCATCCTCGCCCACCCGGACCGGCCCGGTCCACTCACTGCTCGCCGGCCGCTGCCCCCCCCCCCCCCCCCCGCGGGACTCTCTGACGGCGGTCGCGGAGGCCGCGCCCCGCCGGTCGCTCCGCCTCCGCGGGGCACACGCCCGAACGGCGCCGGGCCGGCCGCTTCACGGTCCACTCGCGCGCTCGCGGGGCGCACGCGCCCTGTTCGCGAGAGGAAGGCGACAGAACCGGCCCATCCCGCGCCGCCGGGCTCACTCGATGCCTGGGCGGGCCGATCGCCGGTGCACGGTCCATCTCCGCTCGCTGGCTCATGCGCCGGCCGGCGCGCCGACCGGGGTCCTGCGCGGTCCGCTTCCGCGCACACGGGGCACGGTTCGCCGGTACAGGTGGGCGCGAACGGCCACGTTCCATCGCTCCGATCGGCGTGCGAGGCCCGAGCGGTTCATCCCCGCCGCTTCCGGGGCTCGCCCGCTCCGGTACGCGGAGTACGCGCCATGGGTGGGTCCATCACCACGCACACGGGCCACTCGTTCACCTCGCGCCGACCATGAAGGGTCCGCGGTCCATCTCATCCGCGCCGGTCAGCGCGCGAGGCGCCGTCCCCTTCCGCCGGACGCCCCGCCGGTTGCGGCGGCCGTGCTCCTGACGCCGCTGCCGGTGTCGGGCTGCACGGCCGAGCCTGCCGGCGGCGAGAGACGCGGCGGATCCGCTCCACGCGCTTCCCCGGGCCCGCAGCGAGGGTGCCGGGCCCGGTCGCCCCGGTCAGCTGTCCGGGATGAACTCCACCGTCTCCGAATAGTCGCCCTGGATGTAGTCGTGGTGGGCGCGGACGGCGTACTCGGCCGGGCGGGTGGTGGAGATCGGCCAGGAGGTGCCGTCGACGATCTCGGCGGTGGACCAGCCGGTGCCGTCGGCGGGGCCGTCGGAGTCGGCGGGGCGGCAGTCCTGCTGCCCCTCGGCGCACTCCAGGGGCCGCCACAGGACCTCGTAGTGACCGGCGCCGTCGGCCTTGTCCCAGGTGAGGGCGGGGCGCCCGCCCTCGGTGCCGACCTCCAGGCCCTCGGGGGCCGGCGGCGGGCCGGCGTCGACGGTGATCCGCACCTTCTCCGACGCCTTGCCGGCCGCGCGGTCCTTGTACGGGCGCACCGCGAACTCGTAGGTGGCGCCGCTGAGCAGCTGTTCGGCCGACGCCGTGCGCCGCTCGGAGCCTTCGCCCGCCACTTCGGCGGGCAGCGCGACCTGCTCGTCGGGGTCGGGGTCGATGCGCTGCTGCAGCACCTCGTAGCGCGTCGCGCCGGACACCGGGTCCCAGCTCAGTTCGACTTCGCCGCCGCCGGCGTCCTCGGCGCGCACCTCCGGCGCGCTGCGCGGGCCGGCCAGCACCTCGGGCAGCGGGCGCGGGTACCGCTCGCCGAGCGCGAGCTGGTCGGCGAGCGTGTCGGCGAACGCGGCCGCGATCTTCAGCTCGCCGCGCGCGTTGGGGTGCGTGCTGTCCCAGTTGTCCTCGGCCGGCGCGTAGTCGGCCGCGGTGTTCGCGACGACGACCGGCGCGCCGCCCTCGCTTAGCCCGGCAGCCAGCTCCGGCAGCATCTCGTTGAAGGACATCGCCTCGCCGTTGACGAACTCGTCGCGGCCGGTCCCCCAGGACGGCGTCACCTCGCCGAGCACGATCTGCATGTCGCCGTCGGCGACCCGGGCGGCGTCCACCGCGTCGCGGAGCGACTCCAGCGCCTCGGCGGCGGTGTGGTCGTTCGCGAAGTCGTTGGCGCCGACCATCAGCAGCAGGTAGTGCGGCTGATACTCGGCGACGTGCGCCCCGATGCCGTCGGCCACGTTGCCGGCCGTGGACCCCCACACCCCCGCGTGGTCGGTGTCGAAGTCGGGGTCGGCGTAGTCGGTGTCGCCGAACTCACCGCTGTGCACGTCGAGCATCTCGTCGTAGGGGCCCACGAAGTCCACGTCGGCCCCGGTGTCGAGCAGGTGCTGGTAGAGCCGGTAGCGCCAGGTGTAGTCGCCGGTGCTGCCCTGCACGATGGAGTCGCCGGCGATCATGATCCGCGCCGTGCCCTCCGGCGGCGTGCCGGACGCCGAGGGCGGCGCGGTGCCGTCGCCGCCGGGCTCGGCGGTCCGGAAGGTGCCGCCGAAGGCCTGGATCAGGACGAGGGTGACGCACATGGCGGCGATCGCGATGCCGGTGAGGCCCAGGGCTCCGGGCTGGAAGCGCCCGCCGGCGGTGCCCGCGGTGCGGCGGGGCGGTCGGGGAAGGCGCCGCTGAAGCTGCTTCAGCCGCTGCAGGAGCCTCTGGAGGGGCGGGCGGATGTCCACGTCGGGGGTCGCGCTCTTTCGTCCGGGCCGGGTCGTCGGTCCAGACTAGAACTCGTTATATATACAGAGTCAACCGCTCACCGCTGGAAAGGCGGTCCCCGTGACCGGACTGATCGTGGCCCTCCTCGCCGCGGCCGTCTACTCGATCGGCCTCGCCATCGAGCAGCGCGCGCTGCACCGGGCCCCCGCGATCGGCGTGCGCCGCCCGCTCCATCTCGCCCGCACCCTGCTGGGCAACCGGCGGTGGCTGGCCGGGTGCGGCCTCGCCGCGGCCGGCAGCCTCGGCCTGGTGATCGCGCTCGGCCTCGCGCCGGTCTCGGTGGTGCAGCCGGCCTACGCGGGCGGCATCGCGGTCATGCTGCTCGGCACGGCGCTCGTGCTCGGCGATCCGATCTCGCGCGGGGAGAAGGCCGCCCTCACCCTGATGCCCGCGGCGCTCCTGCTGCTCAGCCTCTCCCTCGGCGACGGCGGCTCCACCGGCACCGTGCCCGACCTGCCGTGGCTGCTCGGGGTGAGCGCCGGAACCGTGGTGCTGTGCGTCGCGGCCGTGACTCTGGGGTCCGGCGGCGGCCGCACTCTGGGCGCCGCCGCGCTCGGCGCGGCGGCCGGGCTGTCCCAGGGCGTCGCCGGACTGCAGGGCAAGGCACTGGGCGGGCTCCTCGCCGACGAAGGGCTCCCCGCCGCGATCCCGGCCGCCCTCGCCTCGCCCTACCCCTACCTCTACGCGGCCGGGTGGGCGGTCGGCATCGTGCTCTTCCAGACCTCGATGCAGCGCGCCCGCGCGTCGATCACGGCGCCGGTCGCCAACGTCACCGGCAACGTGTTCACCGTGGTGCTGGGGACGCTGATCTTCAGCGAGCCGCTGCCCGACGACCCGGTCCGGCTCGCCCTGCGCATTGCCGGGTTCGCGCTGACCCTGCTGGTCGTGGTCCTGGTCCGCGGCACCACCGCCCAGGCCGAGGCCGACACCGCCCGGCTGCGCTCCGCGGACTCGTCCGCCTCCTGAACAGCGGCCGGCAGTCCTTTCCCAGCACCGGTATGCGCCCGATCTCCGGAAAGTGCCTCTCGGCCGCCTCCGCACGGGTTCGCGGAGATCCGGGCGGACACGCCGCCGCAGCAGGGTGGCCGCCCGCCTCCATCCCGGCCGGTGAAGATCGTCAGGACCGGGCGCCTGCCGGCGGCCCAGAGGTGCAACCGGGAAACGGGATGGAGCGGCGAGTGGCTGACAAACCGCGCCTCGCGGTGATTGTCGCGAACGGCATCACCGGTGATTCACGCGTGCAGAAGGTCGCGATTGCGGCCGCTCGGGACGGCTGGGACGTCACGCTGATCGGCCGGGCGTCCGGGAAGCACCGCGAAGAGAGCCGGATCGGCGACGTCCGCGTACTGCGCGTCCCCGTCCCCCGCGGATGCGGCGCCGAGAGCGCGCCGGCCCGCCGGCGGCGGTGGTCGGCCGTCCTGGCCCGGGCCGCCCTGCGCGGGCGCACCGACCGCGCGGCCCTCCGGCGCGGCCTGGACCGGCACCGGGCGTGGATGCGCGAGCAGTCGGTCCAGCTGGGCTGGACCTACGGCGCCGGGCTGTCCGGCACCGCCAGGAGGAGCGCCATCCGAGCCCGCACCCACGTCGTGAAACGGCTGCACCGGATCGACCGCAGGATGTGGGAGTGGGGCGCCGGGCAGCTCGGGGACTTCGGCGACTGGCGCCGCGACATGCCCGTCGTGCTCGACTTCGACGCCGCGTTCGGGGCCGTCCTGGACGACGTGGCGCCGGACGTGATCCACGCCAACGACGTGCTGATGATCGGCGTCGGCGCGCGGTCGGCGGCCCGGCTCCGCGCGCGCGGACGCCCGTGCGCCTCGGTGTACGACGCCCACGAGTACGTCAGCCGGGTCGCCTGGGGCACTCCGGCCAAAGGGCGTGCGCTGCGTGCCCTGGAACGGGAGTTCATCGGGCGGTCCGACGCCGTTGCAACGGTCTCCCCGGAGCTCGCGGAGCTGATCCGCGCCGAGTCCGGACTGGCCCGGCAGCCGCTGGCCGTACGGAACACGCCCGTCGCCGAAGCCGTGGCGGGCGGAGCGGCGGACGGCGGAGTCCGCGCGGCCTGCGGAGTCGGCCCCCGCACACCGCTGATCGTCTACAGCGGCTGGCTCGACCCCTGCAAGGGGGTCGCCACCGCAGTCGAGGCGCTTCCGCTCCTGCCCGGGGTCCGCCTCGCCCTGGTGACCGCCGACGCCTCTCCCGGGCTGGCCGGCCTGCTGCAGCGGGCCAGGGAGCTGGAGGTCGACGACCGGGTGCACGTGACCGGCTACGTCCCGGTCCCGCAGGTGCCCGACCACCTGTCAACGGCCGACCTCGGCATCATCTGCTCCCGCCCCGAGCCGAACTGCGAGATCTCCCTTCCGACGAAGCTCACCGAGTACCTGCATGCGCGGCTGCCCGTCGTGGCGAGCGACGTGGGCAGCCTGGGACGGTTCGTCGGCGAGCACGGCGTCGGCGAGGTGTTCCGGCCGCAGGACCCGGTTTCGTTCGCGGCGGCGGTGCGCCGGGCCCTGCAGGCGCGGGACCCGCTGCGGAGCGCGATCGGAGAGCCGCTTCTCAAGGAGCTCTCCTGGGAGCACCAGAGCACCGGGCTGCTCGCGCTGTACCGGGAGCTGTCCGGCCGGACCCCGCCGGTCCCCCAGCGGCCCTGTCCGTGGGACAGCTCCGAAGAGGGGCTGTCCTCGGACCGTGCTGCCGCGCCCGTACCGGGAGGGCCGGCGGCTTCCGCTGCGGGCCAGGAGGGACCGCAGGCGCCTCCGCCGCCGTGGCCGCCGCTGGGCGGCACCCCGGTGCGGCTGGGCCTGGGCCCGGTGAACAGCGCGGGCCAGCTCTCCGCGGTTGCCGCGGCCGCGGCGCAGCGGCTGGCCGGCGTCTCGGTGGAGGTGTTCGCGGAGACCAGCCCCGGCCGCCCGGCCGTCCACCCGGTGGACGTGACGGTCGACGCCCGGCAGCTGGGCGACCCGGCCGTGCAGCTGGAGTGCATCCGACGCGCCCTGGGCCGCTACAGCCACCTGCTCGCCGACTCGTTCCGCCCGGTCTTCGGCCTGGCCTGGGGCGACTCGATCGAGACCGACCTGCCGGTCCTGCGCGACGCCGGGATCTCGGTGGGCCTGCTGGCGCACGGCAGCGATCTCCGCGACCCGGTCCGGCACCTGGACCGCTTCCCGCACTCGCACTACCGCGACGCACCGCCAGAGGCCTTGGACGCCCTGACCCGCGCCTCCCAGCGCAACCGAAGGATCGCGGAGCGCTCCGGGCTGCCGCTCTACGTGACGACGCCCGACCTGCTCGACGAGGTACCGGGCGCCCGCTGGCTCCCACTCGCGGTCGACGTCGACGCCTGGCGCTGCGCCCTGCCGCTGATGGAGCGCCGCCGCCCGGTGGTGCTGCACGCACCCTCCCGCCAGTGGACGAAGGGCACCGCTCGGGTACTGCCCGTCCTGGAGGAGCTGCACCGCCGCGGCGCCATCGAGTTCCGGCTGGTCGAAGGGGCCGCGCGGGAGACGATGCGCCGTGAAGTGCACGATGCCGACGTCGTGGTCGACCAGTTCGGCATCGGCTCCTACGGGGTACTCGCCTGCGAGGCCATGGCGGCGGGCAAGCCGGTCGCCTGCTTCGTCAGCGGCGCAGTGCGGGACGCGCTTCCCGAACCGCCGCCGCTGGTCTTCGCCACCTCCGACACGCTCGGCTCCGCGCTGGAAGAGCTGGTGTCCGATCGCGAGCGGGCCCGCAGAATCGGCGCCGAGGCGGAGCGGTACGCGCGGACCTATCACGACGGCACCGCCTCGGCCGCAGCTCTCGCGCCGTTCCTCGGCGTCGAACCGCCCGCCCCCGCCCATACCGCCGGACCGCGCGAGTACGTGCTTGCAGCGGAATAGCCGGACATACGCCGGGCCGCGCCGGGCTGGCGGAGCGCTCCGCCGGCCCGGCGCGGCCCGGTTCGGAACTCAGGCGGAGACGGCGACCGCCTGGCCGAGGGCAGCGGCGGCGATCTCGGCCCACGCGTCGACGACGGGCTCCGGCGCGGACAGCTCGGTGTCGGCGAGCAGCAGCGCCGGCTCGACCACCCAGGCGCCGAGGTCGGAGAGCAGCACGCGCAGGTCCTCCTCGATGTTGCGGCCGTTGCGCAGGTCGGGGACCGCGGCGACCGGCACGGCCACGGCGCGGCCCAGCCCCAGCTCGGGCAGCCGGTCGAGGAAGACCTTGAGCAGGCCGGTGTAGGAGCCGTGCACCTGCGGCGTAGCGACGACGAGGACATCGGAGGCGGCAGCGCCCTCGACGGCATCGGCAACGTCGCGGCCGGTGTCGGCGGCCAGCAGCGCCGGGCCGAGGCGCGCCAGGTCGATGGCAGTGGCGTCGCCGTCGAGGCCGGCCCGCTCGGTCAGGGCGCGGGCGGCGGAGACGGCGGCGGCGGCGAGCGCGGAGTCGGGGCGGAGGTCGGCGACGAGCACGGTGATACGGGTCATGTGAGTCTCCAGTGCGGGGCGGCCGGGCAGCCGCAGTTCGCTGAGGATCGGCGCGGCGCGGTCGGTGCGCGCGGTCCGGCGTGGGTCGGGGACCGGTCGGACGTCGCGCTCGCCTGGACTGGCGACGAGCACAGCCCGTCTGGGGAGACGCAGCGGAAGGACGACCGGTGGCGGGCGCGGGAGCGCGGAAACGGCACTCCGCGGGGCGCGGGGAGGGATTCCCCCTACGACACCTCTAGCGAGGACACAGGGCGCTGGCCTGCTGCCGGAGATCGACATGCAGGCGCTGGACAAGCAGCTCACCGGCGGTCATGCACCCCATCATGAGACGGCGGGGCGCTATGGTCAATGCGTGGCGGGAGGAAATGTCGCGGGCCGGCCGGTCGGCGGCGGCCTCCCGCTGCGGCCGATCATCCCCCGTCGGCGCGCGTCCCGATCCAGCCGCTCACTGGCCTCCGTGCGGGGCTGCCTGCAGCGGCGGGGTTCGCACACCGCTCAGACGGGGACCATCCGGGCGGCACCGCGGGAATGACCGCGGCCGCGGCCCTCGGCCGCGGACAGCGGTGTGGCATCGGGCACAGCCCCCCGCCCGGGGCGGGGGCCGGACGAGAGGACGCGCGCGCACATGGCCGGCGAGACGACCACCCTGACCAACGCACGGCTGCTCACCGAGACGGGTTTCCGCACCGGCTGGCTGCGTACCGAGGGGACGCGGATCCGCGCACTGGGCACCGGGGAGCCGCCGGAGAGCGCCGCGGCGGGCACCGCCGTCGACGCCGGCGGCCGCACGGTCCTGCCGGGGGCGGTCGACATCCACGTGCACGGCGGCGCGGGAGCCTCGTTCAGCGACGCCGACCCGGAGCGGCTCCGCGCCGTTGCCGAGTTCGGCCGCTCCCAGGGCACCACCACGATGGTCGCCGGGCTCGTCACGGCGGCGCCGGAGTCCCTGCTGCAGCAGGTGGCGGCCGTCGCCGACCTTGCCGACGCGGGTGAGGTGGCCGGCGCCTTCCTCGAGGGGCCGTGGATCTCCCCGGCCAAGCACGGCGCCCACGACCCGGCGCTGCTGCGCGAGCCGGACACGGCGGAGTTCGCGGCGCTGCTGAAGGCCGCACGCGGCCACCTCCGGATGATCACCGTGGCGCCGGAGCTGCCGGGCGCGCTCGAACTGGTGCGGGCCGCCGTCTCCGAGGGCGTCACCGTGGCCGTGGGCCACACCGAGGCGACCTACGACGAGGCGCGCGCCGCCTTCGATGCGGGAGCGACCGTCGCCACCCACCTGTACAACGCGATGCGCCCGTTCAACCACCGCGAGCCGGGCCCGATCGGTGCGGCGCTGACCGATGAGCGGGTCACCGTGGAGCTCATCAACGACGGCGTGCACGTCCACGCCGGTGCGGTGCGGCTCGCCGTAGACGCCGCCGGCGCCGACCGGATCGCCCTGGTCACCGACGCCATGTCGGCCACCGGCCTCGGCGACGGCCGGTACACGCTCGGCGACCTGCCCGTCACGGTGCAGGACGGCCGGGCGCTGCTCGACGACGGCACCATCGCCAGCAGCACCATCGTCCTCGCCGACGCGATCCGCCGCACCACCCGCCTCCTCGGACCCGACGCCCTGGCGGCCGCCGCTCGCTCCGCCTCCGCTGTCCCCGCCCGCGCCCTCGGCCTCTCCGGCATCGGCACCCTCACCCCGGGCCACCGCGCCGACCTGCTGATCCTCGACGACGACCTCACCACCGCCGGCGTCCTCCACCGCGGCCACTGGGCCCGCCCGCTCCCCGCCTGACCGTTGGCAGCCGCAACCCGGCCGCCCCGGACCGTGCGCAGCACGCCGCGCGCCATCCCTGGCCGAATCGGCCCGTCTCCGTATCCGCGGAGCCGGGCCGCAGCCCCATCGCATTCGCGGCCGCCAACCCGTCAGCCGGTGCCGCGCCGGAGTGGGCCCGGTGCACAGAACGGACGAGACCCGCGCCGGCGCCGGCCCCGCGGATTGCCACACGTCCCGCGCCGGGCGGAAGAACGGACGCCGGAGAGACCGAGAGCTGTCAGCTCCAGCGCGATGTGGCCACATTCCGGCGGTACGCAATACCATCCAGATAACGCCACACGTTCCCACAGGTCAGCGCTTGCAGCTCCCGCGCATGCGGGAATGGACCGTCATGCGGCCTCCTGCGTCGCGAGCCACGCGCGCAGCTCCCGCGCATGCGGGAATGGACCGGCTTGCCGTCAGCAGTCGACGCCGGTCCTCCTGCAGCTCCCGCGCATGCGGGAATGGACCGCAGCCCGTCCGCGTGGACCCACCACAGGCGGGGCAGCTCCCGCGCATGCGGGAATGGGCCTCGCTCGGCCGGTTCCTAAACTCCCGGCGCGCGGCAGCTCCCGCGCATGCGGGAATGGCCCGGCAAGGATGTTGTTGCGGGAATGGACCGCCCGGTGCCCGCCGGGCTTTCGTCACGTCTGGACAGCTCCGCGCATGCGGGAATGGGGCGCCATAGCGCTCGGCGAGGTCGGCCAGCGGGCGGCAACTCCCGCGTGTGCGCAATGGGCCGAAGTCAATGTCCCCCAACCGCATTCGGGGAGACCAGCAGCCCCAGTGGCCAGCAGCCCGAGGGCATTGTCAACCCTTCACGCGCAGGGAACCTCGCACGAAGGGCGTCGGTGCCACACTCGAGGAACGAGCCCAGTGCGGGGCACGTCTCGCGTAGACGGAAGAGCGGGCGCCGGATAGGCCAAGACCTACCGGACCTGAGCGCGATGTGGCCACAATCCGGCGGTACGCAATATCATCCAGATAACGCCACACGTTCCCACAGGTCAGCGCTTGCAGCTCCCGCGAATGCGGGAATGGCCTGTCGTTCTCACCGAACCACTCCCACGCCTCCTGGCAGCTCCCGCGCATGCGGGAATGGGCCGGGTGGGGAACGCGTCGGGACCCGCGTCGACGCGCAGCTCCCGCGCATGCGGGAATGGACCGTCGCGCTGAGGGCGCTTCTCGATGCCGGTCACGCAGCTCCCGCGGATGCGGGAATGGGCCGGTGCCCGGTGCGGCAGCCAGTGGGTCGATGGCGCAGGGCGCGAGCGGGGGCCTCCGGGCGCGTGCCGGGCACCGGGACGGGGGCTCGACACACCGCCCATCGTTACGGAACGTCGTTTTTCGGACACTATCGGCGATAATGTCTGATGGCGCCGTGTCTGGCGGCGCGGTGGACGAGAGGCGGCACCGTGAGCGCGAGCGACGGATCCCCGAAGGGGCACGTTCCCCAGCCCCGGCGGCCGGTCAATCTGACCGACCGGTCGAAGGTGCGCAAGGCGGTGTTCGCCTCGGCGCTGGGGAACGCGACCGAGTGGTACGACTTCGGCGTCTACAGCTACCTCGCCGCCACGATCGGCGCGCTGTTCTATCCGTCGGCGTCGGCCGGCGGGCAGCTCATCGCCACGTTCACCACGTTCGCGGCGGCGTTCCTGATCCGGCCGATCGGCGGGCTGTTCTTCGGTCCGCTGGGCGACCGGATCGGGCGCAAGCGCGTGCTGGCGACCACGATGCTGATGATGTCGGTCGGCACGGCGGCCATCGGCGTCCTGCCGGTGTACGAGAGCATCGGCATCTTTGCGCCGATCCTGCTGCTGCTCTCCCGCATGGTGCAGGGGTTCTCCACGGGCGGCGAGTACGGCGGTGCCACCACCTTCATCGGCGAGTACGCGCCCGACCGCCGCCGCGGCTTCCTCGCCTCCTGGCTGGAGTTCGGCACCGTGTGCGGCTACGTCGGCGGCGCGACCGTCGTCACAGTGCTCACCGTGGCGCTGAGCGACAGCCAGATGGCCGACTGGGGCTGGCGAATCCCGTTCCTGCTGGCGCTGCCGCTCGGCCTGATCGGCCTCTACATCCGGCTCCGCCTGGAGGAGACGCCGGCGTTCGCCACCGCCACCGACACCTTCCAGGAGCAGAAGCCGGGGCCGCTCGCCCAGCTCAAGCAGACCTTCCAGGGCCACCTGGCCGCCGTCGCGCTCTGCGTCGGCCTGGTGCTGGTGTTCAACGTCAACAACTACACGCTGACCGCCTACATGCCGACCTACCTCACCGAGAACCTCGGCTTCACCAGCACCCACGGCCTGCTCATCACGCTGGCCGCAATGGGAGCGATGCTGCTGCTGGTCACCGTCATGGGCCGGATCAGCGACCACGTCGGCCGCAGACCGGTCCTGATGTCGGGCTGCCTGCTCACCGTGCTCGGCGCGGTACCGGCGTTCTGGCTGCTGCAGCAGGGCGTGGCGGGCGCCGTCGCCGGCTGCCTCCTGCTGGCCCTGATCCTGGTGCACTTCTCCGGTGTGGTGCCGTCGTCGCTGCCGGCGCTGTTCCCGACGAAGGTCCGCTACGGCGCGCTGGCGATCTCGTTCAACGTGTCGGTGTCGCTGTTCGGCGGCACCACGCCGCTGATGGCGGAGTCGCTGGTGCAGGCGACCGGCAGTCTGTACGCCCCGGCGGCGCTGCTCATCGTCGCCGGCCTGATCGGCGGCATCGCGGTCACCCGGATGCCCGAATCGGCGGGCCGCCCGCTCCCGGGCGCGCACCCGCACGCGACCGACGCCGAGGAAGCGCGCCGCCTCGCCGCCAACTCCGCCTAACCCGGACGAACCGGTACGCACCCGGGCAGCGCAGGCGCGGCGGCGTGTCAAAGGCTGCCGCCGCGCGCCGGGTGCAACCCTGGTCAGCGGCTGGTCCGAGCGCTGCCGGGGGGATGCGCCACCATGAAGATCGCCTATCTCGCGCACGACATCTACGGAATCGGCGGCACCGTCCGCACGGTCCTCAACCAGGCCGCCGCACTCGCGGACCGGCACACGGTGGAAGTGGTGTCGGTGTTCCGGCACCGCGACGAGCCGGCGCTGCCCGCCGACCCGCGGATCCGGCTGGTGCCGCTCGTGGACCTGCGCGTCCCGGCACCGGAGGAGACCGGTACGCAAGAACGCCGGCTGCACGAGGGCGAGCCGCGCGCCGGCCTCCCGTCGGCGGTGATGCTGAGCTCGGAGCGGGGCGGGGGCCGCGCCTACAGCCTGCTCACCGACGACCGGCTCGGCGCCTACCTGGCCGGCACCGACGCCGACGTGGTCGTCGCCACCCGGCCCGGCCTCATCGCCGCGCTGGTCGCTCTCGGCCCGGACCGGCTCCTCAAGGTCGGCCAGGAGCACCTCACCTACGACATGCACAGCCCTGAGCTGCGCGCCGCCCTCGCCGAGGTGTGTACCGGCCTGGACGCGCTCACCACCGTCACCGAGGCCGACGCCGCCCGCTACCGCGAGGAGATGGCGCTGCCCGGGCTGCGCGTGCTGTGCATCCCGAACAGCGTGCCGGCGCCGCGCATCACCGCGGCCGGCGCGGAGAGCCGCACCATCGTCGCCGGCGGCCGCCTGGTCACGGTGAAGCGCTACGACCTGCTGATCGACGCGTTCGCCCGGGTGCTGCCGGACTTCCCCGACTGGCGGCTGCTGATCTACGGCAAGGGCAAGCAGCGCGACGCCCTGCAGCGCCGCATCGCCGCCCGCGGCGCCGCCGACTCCATCCGGCTGATGGGCACCCACGAGCGGATGGAGGAGGCGTGGGCGCTCGGCGCGTTCGCGGCTTCGGCGTCGCGCTGGGAGCCGTTCGGCATGACCCTGGTCGAGGCCATGCGCTCGGGCCTTCCGGTGGTGAGCACCGACTGCCCGTCCGGGCCTGCCGAGATCATCGACCACGGCCGCGACGGACTGCTGGTGTCCAGCGGCGACGCCGCCGCCCTCGCCGACGGCCTGCGCCGGCTGATGTCCGCCCCTGAGGAACTCTCCCGGATGGGTGCGGCTGCCCTGGTGGCGTCCCGGCGGTACGCGCCGCAGGTGATCGGCCGCCGGCACGAGGAGCTGTTCGAGAAGCTCGGCGCGCCCGCGGCTCCCTCCCGGTCGGCGCGCCCGCCCGCCCCGAACCCGGCGGCCGGCTGCGACGTGGCGGCCCGCACCGACGGCGCCGTGGTGCTCACGCCGCGCGGCACCGCCGCGCCGGTGCTTGCCGGGCCGCGCGGAGCCCGGGTGCCGCTCGACCTGGACGATTCGGGCGGCGTGCTCGTCGATCCGGCCGACCACCGCCTCGTGCCCGGCCGCTGGACGCTGGTCGGCGCCGACACCACCGCCACCGCACCGGGGAACGGGGGCGAACCGCCCGCCGAGCACCCCTGCCCCGCCGGCCTCATCGACCTGCGCGACCAGCAGTCCCGCGACGACGGGGCCGGCGGCGTCGCGGCGGTGCTGCCGCACCGCGGCCGCAGCGGCGAGCTGCACCTGACCGTGCGCCGCGCCCGCGGCCACGCCGAGGTGGACCGGATCGCCGCGGAGGACGGCCGGCTGTCGCTGCGCGGCCGGGTACTCGGCCCGGTCCCCGGGGGCGGCGCGGGAGCACAGCTGGTCCTGACCCTCCGCGGTTCTGACGTCTCTGCGGCGGTCGAGACCGCAGTGGCCTGCGGCATCACCGAAGACGGCGCCTTCGCGGCATCGGTGGACGGCGCCGCGGCCGCCGCCCTGCACCTGCCGCGCGAGCAGGGGCGGCACCACATCTGGGACGTCGCCCTGCGCACCCGGGACGGCCGCGACCACCCGGTCGGCCGGCTCCTGGACGGCCCTTTCGGCCATGCCGGCACCACCGTGCACGGCGGCGCCGTCTACGCGAGCGGCGCCCGGCGCACGCGCGTCCGGCCCGCGTTCACCGGGGCCGACGCGCTCGTCCTGCACACCGAGAACCTCGGCACCGGCGGGCCGCCCGCGCTCCTCGGCGCGGTGCTCACCGGCGCCGAGCTCACCTGGGGCGCGGTGCCCGGCAGCAGCCGCCCGGTGCTGCACCTGTCCGCGGCGACCCGCAGCAAAGGGATCGCGGAGCTCGCCCTGTTCGCCCGGCTGGCCGACGCGACCGGCCGCTATGTCGACGTTCCGCTGCGCACCCGCAGGGAGGGCCCGGACAGCAGGGAGAGCCGCATCGACGGCGTGCTGCCGATGGCCGGGCCCGGAGCACCGCCGGTCGGCGCGTGGACGCTGGTGCTCTGCTCATCCGACGCGACCGGGACGGCTGAAGTGACCGTCCCGGCCCGGGTTCGGGTGCCCCCGCGGCGCACCTGGCGCGGTCCGCTGCCGGTGCGGGCGGCCGCCGAGCGGCGCCGCGGCGGCGACCCGGTGGTCACCGTCGACCCCGTCGACGTGGGTGCTGCCCTGCGGCGGCGGCGCCGTGCGGCGGTGGGCCGCCTCCGGCGTGTTCTCCACCGCGGGTGAGCGAGGCGGTGCAACGGTAGAGCAGAGCAGGACCGTGGGCCCCGCGTCCCCCCGACCGGGTCCATCGGAGGAGCCAAGCGCTGTGCGATGCATTGGGGGGACACACGGTGACGAGTAGTTGGACCGCTTTGCGCGGAATCGCCCGGAACGCCGCCCGCGCCGTTCTGGAGCGGACCCCGGAGGACGTGCTCGCCGTACCCAACCGGGTGCTCTACCGGCGGCTGCTGGACGACCCGGACCTGGAGCTGGTGCGCCACCACGGGCGGCTGGTCATCGCGCGGCGGCACACCGGCCCGATGTCGTCGGAGGCGTTCGCCCAGCAGGCGCTGGACGCCTGCGTCGCCGTCCTGGAAGCGGCCGGCATCCCCTATTTCCTGGTGAAGGGGCGCGACCACGGCGGCTTCAGCATCGGCGTCTCGCGCGGCCAGCGCCGCCGCATCGTGGAGCTCCTCATCGGCGCGCACGCCGACCGGGGGCTGTACGGGATGGCGGTCGGGGCCCGCCGCGACTACCTGCGGCCGCTGGCGGCGCGCGGCGCCCTGGAGCGGCTGTCCCGCGCCGACGCGGTGCTGGTCGGCTCCTTCGCCACCGGCGACGGCCAGCACGCCGCGATCGGCCCCGAGCACGGCTGCACCGTCGAGTTCTGGCGCTCGGGCGCGTCCGCGCTGGACACCGAATCCGGGCAGGCGCTGCTCTCCCGGCTCAAGGTAGTGGCGCCGGAGACCACACTGCGCGGCGCCCTGGTCGCGCCGCGGCAGAACATGGTGAGCGAGATCGTGCCGGCCGAGGAGCGCGAGGCGCGCAGCACCGAGATCCGCGGCCGCCGCTACACCACGTTCGACTGCTTCCTGCGGCCGCTGCCGGAGGAGGCGCACTTCCCGGTCGACGCCGTCTACACCTGGGTCGACGGGGACGACCCCGAGTGGCAGGCCAAGCGCGACCGCCACCTGGGCGGCAGCGGGGAGCTCAACCCGACGTCGGCGTCGAGCTCCCGCTACACCGCCCGCGACGAGCTGCGCTACTCGCTGCGGTCGCTGGAGATGTACGCGGGGTTCGTGCGCGACGTCTACATCGTCACCGACGGCCAGTGCCCGCCGTGGCTGCGCGCCACCGCCCGGCAAGTGCAGGCGCGCACCGGCCGCCGGGTGCGGGTGGTCGACCACAAGGAGATCTTCGCCGACCCCTCGGTGCTGCCGGTGTTCAACTCGCACGCCATCGAGACGCAGCTGCACCACATCGAGGGCCTCAGCGAGCACTACATCTACCTCAACGACGACATGTTCTTCGGCCGGCACACGACGCCGACGACCTTCTTCCACCCGAACGGGATCGCGAAGGTGTTCCCGTCGCCGTTCCAGTTCGGGCTGGGCGCGCCGCTGCTGGACGATCAGCCGGTGGACGTCGCGGCGAAGAACAACCGGCGGCTGCTGGCGGCGGACTTCCCGGCGTTTCCCACGCACAAGTTCAAGCACGCCCCCTATCCGCAGCTGCGGTCGGTGCTGGAGGAGCTGGAGGCGCACTATCCGGCGGAGTTCGCGCGCACGGCGGCGTCCCGCTTCCGCCGGCCGGAGGACATCGCGGTGGCGTCGTCGCTGCACCACACCTACGCGCTGCTGACCGGGCGGGCGGTGCCGTCCAAGGTCCGCTCGGCCTACGTGAACCTGGCCGACCGGGAGGGGCTGGCGGGCGCGTTCGCCGCGCTGCTGCACAACCGGCACCCCGAGACCATCTGCACGAACGACACGTCGCCGGTGGAGGACGAGGAGTACACGGCCCGCCAGCTGCGCGCGTTCCTGGACGCCTACTTCCCGTTCCCGAGCTCGCTGGAGCTGGACCGGGTGCCGGACGACGCCGCGATGGACGGCACCCGGTCCGCACCGGCGGAGCTCGGGGCGGAAGCGGCCGAAGCGGCTGAGGCGGCCCAGGCGGCGCGCTCACTGGGCGGCCGGCGCACCGGCGCGGTCCCCCGGCCGCGCCGCTCTGCCCGCCACTCCCGCCGGCAGGCCGACCGCGACCGCGCCTTCGAGGCCGGCCATGCCGCCGGTGTCG
>NZ_BAAGXT010000008.1:0-172842 GCF_054779695.1 Nocardiopsis coralliicola
TCATCAAAGGCCCCACCGCCGCGGCCTACCTGCACCGCCTCACCACCGCCATCCAGATCTGCCGCGACATCCTCAACCTCCCCGACCCCCGCCCCGACGCCCACCTCACCCACGACATGAACGGCCTCGACAGCGACGAAGACGACGACCCGTTCAACGAGACCGACGAAGACCAGTTCGACGAGGACGAGGAGGACGCCATGGACGACGACGACACCGCCAACAGCGGCCACGACCACCGCTAACCCCCCAACCACCGCCCGAACCACACCCGCGCCACAGACCGCACTCCGGAAGCGCCCACCCACACACACCCGGCGGAAGAGCACCCGCACGCCCATAGCCACCCCGCAGCCCCCACTGCCGGGCCGCGTGCCAGGCAGGCCACCGCCCCACCCACCAACCGCGCTATCACACACCGCGGCAGCGCACCCGGAACCGCACCACGACCAGCACCACCCGCCGCGCCCCCGGCGCTGCAGCACCACTGCAGACACACCATCGCGAAACGCCCCCACGCCCCCGGTCCCGCCTTCCCCATGCCCGGGACCGGAGCGCCCGCCCCGGATCGGCCCGCACAGCCGGCCGGGGCGGGCCTACTCCGTACCCGCTCCCTCGGCAGCTGCCGCGCCTCCGGCTCCGAAGCGGCGGAGCGTGGCGCGGGCGGCGCGGACGGCCTCGGCCTCCACCGCGTAGGCGCGGGCGGTGTCGCGAATGGCGGTGCTGAAGCTGGAGCGCGGTGCGTCCGCGGGCAAGCGCAGTGCGCCGGCAAGAAGATGCTGGAGTTCCAGCAGCCCGGCCAGCCGCGAGGCGCAGTCACCGTCCGGCAGACCGCCTGACCGGATGGCCCGGGCGTCGATCGTCAGTTCCCACACCAGGTCCGCCAGTGCGGCGCGGCCGTCCGGACCGGACAGCAGCGCGTCCAGGTCGGTGGCCCCCGGAGGGCGGGTGGCGTCACCGGCAGAGTCGTCCACGGGTACCTCCGCAGTCGGGTGAGCGGCCGGGCCGCAGCGCGAAGAACGTACAAGACCGGAGCGCGGCCCGCGCAGGACGATCGCGGCATGGAAACAACGATGGAAGCGGCTGCCGCCGCGGAACCCGTCCGCTTCACCACCAAGATCGCCGTGCTCCTCCGGGACGACCTGGCGGTGTGGCAGCGCCTCAACGTGACCGCATTCCTGGTGAGCGGCCTGGGCGCCCGTGTCCCCGAGGTCGTCGGCGAGACCTACCGCGACGCCGACGGCACGGACTACCTGCCGATGTTCCGCCAGCCGGTGCTGGTGTTCGAAGGCGGTGCGGACACCCTCACCACGGCGCACTCCCGTGCCGTCTCCCGGTCGCTGCCGACCGCCGTCTTCACCGCGGACCTCTTCGCCACCGGCGACGACCGGACCAACCGCGCCGCCGTCGCCGCCGTGCCAAGGGATGGCCTGGACCTGGTAGGCCTCGCGGTCTACGGCCCCAAGAACGGCGTGGACAAGACCGTCAAGGGGGCCCGGATGCACCCGTGACCGGGGTGCGCGCCCGCGCGTAGGCGCCGGGGGCGATACCGAGGATGCGGGCGAAATGTCGGTGCAGGTGTGCCTGGTCGGTGAAGCCCGACTCCGCAGCGGCCTCGCCCGGTGGCGCGCCTTCGGAGATGAGGCGCCGGGCCAGGTCGACCCGGCGGCCGATCAGATACCGGTGCGGCGGTACGCCGAAGCGCCGCCCGAACACGCGCACCAGGTGCGCCGGATGCCGGTCGAGCAGCGCGGCAGCCTCCTCCAGGCTGATGCCGTCGGCGACGCGGGCGTCGAGGAGGTCGCGGAGCCGGCCGGCGGTGTCCGGTGCCTCCGGCCGTGCGGGCCGGCCGCCTGCCCCGGACAGCCGCAGCCTGAGCTGATCGGTGATCAGCGCGAGCCGGCTCTCCGCGTGGAACTCTTCGCCGGTCAGCGCGAACGTGCGGTGCAGCCGGTGGATCCGGTTGCGCAGCACCGGGTCGTCGAACACCGGGCCCGCCTCGGCCCGGCCGACCAGCGTGGAGTCGAAGACGTCCGGAGCAAGGTAGACCACCCGCTTGCGCAGCCCGTCCTCGGTCGCCGGAGTGCCGTTGTGCGGGATGCCCGGCGGCAGCAGGGTCACCGCGCCCCGGGCCGGGCGGTGCTCGTGCCGCCCGAGCTCGTAGCGCACGTTCCCGGCGTCCAGGATGAGCAGCGTCCAGTCCGCATGGGCGTGCATCGGGTAGGCGTGCCGCCGCATACGGGTGTGGAAGACCTCGGTGACCCCCGGCACCTCCGGCCGGAAGACGACCGGGTCCACGTGGCCGTCCATGCCGGTGAGCTTAGGGCGTGTTGGGTGGGCACCTGTCCTGCTGCGCGACGAACGCCATTCACCCAACACGCCCTGGTCCGGACGGCGAGCCGCGCCGTGAGACGGCGGCCGCGGAACCCCGGCGCGGGGGAGCGCCGGCGGGTGTCCGGTGGTCACGGGCCAGGGCTCACGACATACAGACGAGGGCGGCTTCGCCGGCAGACTTCTCGCTCTGTTCCACCCCTCGGAACTGCTGCGCGGCAGAGCAGAAATCCCGCCGGCGAAACCGCTCTGACTTCGACGCCTGACGCCCCGACCTCCGAGACCCACCTCGCGTCCGATGCTGCGGTGCACCTCAGGGACCCTCGACACCGCGGCCACGCGCCCTAGCCTGGAAGAGTGCCACGTGCGACCGTCACCGAGGCCCGCATCGCCGACCACGTCCACCGCATCGGTGAGCTCTATCCGCCGATCGACCTTGCCGCGATCGACTACACGGTCCGCGACCCCGCCGCGCTGCGCGACCGCTACGGCGGGGTGCTGGAGTACCTCTCCCGCGTCGAGCTGGAGGTCGAGCGCAACGTCCTCGAACTCCTGGTGCTGCTGCCCGACGCCGGCCCCACTGACCGCACCTTCTACGCCGACGTCTGGCATCCGCAGGAACTCCACCACGGACTCGCACTCGACCGGCTCCAGCAGGACCTGGGCCTGACCGCGGCGGCGCCGGATCTGGAGGTGTCGGCCGGCATGCGGATCCTCGGCGCGCTGGCGCACCTGCGCCCCGTGCAGGACATCGTGCGGCTGCTCTACTACCTGACCGGCGCCAGCACCGAGCGCCAGGCGGTGCTCGCCTACAACACCCTCAACGCCGGTCTTCTCGACATGGGCGAGCGCGCCATCGCCGACACGCTCATCACACCCATCAAGCGGCAGGAGCCCGGTCATTTCGCGTTCTACCGGATGTCGGCCACGCTCATGATCCAGCACGGCGTGCTCCGCCCCTGGCAGCTCTTCCTGGCCCGGGTGCTGCGCAAGCGCACCTTCGCCCCGGTCGGCGCGCGCAGTCGGGAGCAGTGGGCCGACTACGGCGGCGTGGTCACCGCGCTCGGGATGGACGCGGAAGAGCGTGCCTACGCCGCCGAAGTGGGCCGGGTGGAGGCGCAGCTGCTCTGGGCGCACCACCGCGGGATGGACGTCCCGCCCTACGTTCTCGACGCCCTGCGCGAGAGCGTCGCCCTCTACCGGGCCCGCGGGCGCAGCGGCGGGGCCGGCGCCGGCGGCCGGTGATCGCAGCCAGGCGCTACTGGCCGCGATGACCTGCGCGGACGGCGAGGGCGCGCGTACCGTGGGGTGATGACCGCCCGCTCCTTTGCACCCGAAGCGGAGCCCCGGCCCCGGATCGGCGTCTCCAGCTGCCTGCTCGGCGAGCCGGTCCGCTACAACGGCGGGCACTGCCGCCACCGCTTCCTGTCCGATTCCCTCGATCCGCTGGTGGACTGGGTGCGGATCTGCCCGGAGGACGAGATCGGCCTGGGCGTACCGCGGGAAACCCTCCACCTGGAGCGGGACGACGGTGATCCCGATGGCCCCGCCCGCGTGGTGGGCACGAAGAGCGG
The DNA here is from genome assembly GCF_054779695.1 of Nocardiopsis coralliicola. Classification (NCBI taxonomy): domain Bacteria; kingdom Bacillati; phylum Actinomycetota; class Actinomycetes; order Streptosporangiales; family Nocardiopsidaceae; genus Nocardiopsis; species Nocardiopsis coralliicola. Next base: position 3,906 of record NZ_BAAGXT010000008.1, read on the forward strand.
CGACGAGCACACCGCCGAGCTGTCCGGTGTCGCCGACGCCCACCGCGCGGAGATCGCCGGCCTGGACGGCTACGTCCTCAAGAACAAGTCGCCCAGCTGCGGGCTGTACGGACTGCCCGTCTTCTCCTCCGACCCCGGTGCCTCCGGCCGCCGGGTCGACGGCAAGGGGCGCGGCGCTTTCGCGCGCCGGCTGGCCGAGCTCTTCCCCGACCTGCCGATGGAGGAGGAGGGGCGCCTCTCCGATGAGGGCCTGCGCGACCACTTCGTGGAGCGCGTCTTCGCTCACGCCCGGGTGCGGGAGCTGTTCGACGGCGCATGGCGGCCGCGCGACCTGGTCGCCTTCCACTCCCGGCACAAGCTCCAGGTCATGGCGCACAGCCCGGAGGCATACCGGGCGCTGGGCCGGATCGTCGCCGACGCCGGCGGCGCGAAGGATCCGGCGGAGCGGGACCGGATCGCCGCCGAGTACCGCACCGGCCTGCACGACGCACTGGCCGCGCGGATCACGCCGGGGCGGCACGAGAACGCACTCCAGCACGCCTTCGGCATGGTCAGCGATCACCTCGACGACTCCCGCCGGCACAGCATCCTCGCCGCGATCGACGCCTACCGGGCCGGGACCGTGCCGCTGACCGTGCCGGTCGAGCTGATCCGGCACCACTGCGCGGCCGAAGGCGTCACCTGGGCCGCCGAGCAGACCTACCTCGCGCCGTTCCCCGCTTCCCTCGGCCTCCGCAATTCCCTGGTCCGCCGCTGAGGAGGCGCCGATCAAGGGCCACTCCTCGGAGCGGCAGCGAAGGCGGCCGGGCTCGCAGGTGGTCGGCCGGGTGCCGGCTGATCAGGGGCCGGGTGGGCGCACGACGACGAGGGCGGCGTTTTTCCGCACTGTCCCGCCGCTGCAGGAGCGCTGTGCAACCAGTGACGGGGCTGTTCGCGGGGCTCGGGCGGCTGAGACCAAAGGCTCCCGCTCCTCGGCACCCGGCACACCGGTGACCAGTGCGTCGAACAAGCCCAAAAGCGGCAGCGACGGCGAGCCTGTGCGGGGCTGCTCGTCCTCGGCGACCCGCAGCAGGGCCTGGCCCTGATGACCGTCGACCGCCTGATGGGCATGCTCGACCAGTCCTCCGACCTCCGGAGCGCCATCCAAGAGCACCGTGCCGCCGGGGAGGGCCCGGCCGAGTAGCCGGCGGCCGCTGGGGTGCGGTGCCGCCGGGGTCCGTGTGGCGAGAGAGGCGGCTGGCAAGGAGAATCGGCGTTTACCCCTCGTCCGGCGCCGCACTGGCGCCGCCTTCCCCAGAGGAGACCGACCGTGACCGAGACCCCCCGCACACAGACCCCGAGCGGAGTGGACACCACCGTCGCCCATTCGGCCCGGGTCTGGAACTACTGGCTGGGCGGGAAGGACAACTATCCCGTCGACCGCGAGGTCGGCGACTACGTGCTCCAGGCCTACCCCGAGATGGTCAGCGCCGCCCGCGCCGACCGGCAGTTCCTGATCAGAGCCGTCACCTATCTCGCGGGTGAGCGCGGCGTCCGCCAGTTCCTGGACGTCGGGACCGGCCTCCCCACGCACAACAACACCCACGAGGTGGCGCACGCCGCGGCTCCGGAGGCCCGGGTGGTGTACGTGGACAACGACCCCATGGTCCTCACGCACGCCCGCGCCCTGCTGACCGGCGAAGGCCTGAGCGCAGTGCACTACGTGGACGCCGACCTCCACCGGCCCGCGGACGTGCTGTCCGCCGCCCGGGAGCACCTGGACTTCTCCGAGCCGATCGCGCTGACCGTGCTCGGCACGATGGGGCACACCGCCGACAACGAGGAGGCCTACGCCGCGGTGCGCACCTACGTGGACGCGCTGCCCTCGGGGAGCTTCCTCGCCCTGTGCGACGGGACGAACACCAGCGAGCCGATGGTCGAGGCCGCCCGCCGCTGGAACGACACCGCCGCCATCCCCTACCACCTGCGCACGCCCACCGAGATCGAGGGCTTCTTCGACGGGCTCGACCTGATGGACCCCGGAGTCGTCTCCGCGCCGTTCTGGCGGCCGGATCCCGCTGAGACCGGCGAGGTTGCCGAGGCCGACCAGTACTGCGGTGTGGCCCGGAAACCCTGACCGGCCCGGCGCAGCGCGGGCCCGCCGGATCCGCGGGCCGGTGCGCGGGCGAGGGCGAAGGCATCCCTCCCGAAGGCCGCCCCCGCCCCGCTGCGGTCACCGCTCCGGCTCCGTGTCCACCGCGACCGGGCTTCCGGCCGGGAGCAGCAGCCTCGGCCAGTACGCCGTGTCGGCGAGCAACTGCCGGTCGTGCGTGGCGAGCACCACGGCCGCCGGAGTCGCCTGCAGCGCCTCGGTGACCTCGTCGACCAGGGCGATCGACAGGTGGTTGGTCGGCTCGTCCAGGAGCAGCACGTGCGGGCGGGCCGCCAGCGCAATGGCGAGGCTGAGCCGGCGCTGCTGGCCCATCGACAGATCGCGCAGCGGCCGCCGGGCGTCCGCCGCCGGCAGCAGCCCGAGCGAGCCGAGCCCCACCGCGTCGGCCTCCTTCAGCGTCCCGGCCGTGACCGCGCGCTGCACGGCCTCCTCGAACACGGTGTGCGCGCGCCGCCCGTCCGCGGTCGGCGCCTCCTGCCGCAGCAGGCGAACCCGCACGCCGGACGGCGTCCGCACCCGGCCCGACGACGGCTCCAGCTGCCCCGCCAGCACGTCGAGCAGCGTCGACTTTCCGGCGCCGTTGCGGCCGGCCACTACGAGCCGGCCGCCCGACCGCAGGTCGAGCGTCACTGCGCTGGAGAGCCGGCCGTCCACCGCCACGCCCTCCGCGGACAGCAGCGTCGTGCCGCGCAGCCTCGGCAGGTCGGGCAGCGCGAACCGCAGCGGTGGCGCCGGCGCGTCCACCGCGTGCTGCTCCAGCTCCTCTCGGCGGCGGTGTACCTGGCGGACCAGCGCCGGGGCGCGCGTCGCCCGCTCGTGCTTCCCCGTGCCCTTCGGCGGCTTCCATCCGCTGACCAGCCGGTTCTGCGCCTGGGACAGGTTGTCGGCGAGCCGCCGGCGCTCCGCCTGCTGGCGGTCGTGCTCGGCCTCCCACCGCGCTAGCTCGGCCCGGCGCCCCTCGACGTAGCCGGCATAGCCGCCGCCGTAGACCTGCGGCAGCCCGTCCCGGCTCTGGTCGAGGTCGAGGATGGCGGTGGCCGCGTCGGACAGCAGCGCCCGGTCGTGGCTGACCAGCACGGTGCCGCCCGCGTGGGCGCGGATCCGCTGGGTCAGGAAGTCCAGCCCGGACGCGTCGAGGTGGTTGGTCGGCTCGTCGAGCAGCAGGAAATCGTGCGCAACCCCGAGCAGGCAGGCGAGCCGCACCCGGTACCGCTGCCCCACGGACAGCGTGTCCAGGCGGCGGCTCCGGTCGGTCTCCGCGCCCAGCGCCGCCAGCGCCACGTCCACCCGGCGGTCGGCGTCCCACGCGTCGAGGGTGGTGGCCGCCTCCAGCGCCGCCGCGTAGGCGGTCGCGGCCCCGGGACGCTCCTCAGCCAGCGCCGCGGACGCCGCGTCGAGCGCGGCCAGCGCGGCGCGCGCGGCGGAGAGTTCGGCGTCCACCGCGTCGCCGACCGTGCGCCCGGCCGCGGCATCCATCTCCTGTTCGGCGACGCCGATGGTGCCGTTGCGGCGCACGTCGCCGGCGTCCGGTGCCAGGCGTCCGGCGAGCACGTGCAGCAGGGTCGACTTGCCGCGGCCGTTCTCGCCGACGACGCCCCAGCGGGACTGCGGGCTCACGGTGATGTCCACGCCGTCGAGGACGGCGCGCCCGCCGCGGTTCACCCGGACTCCGGACGCGGTCAGCTGCGCGCGGCCGCCGGCAGGCAGTACGAGGGTGGGGGTGATGGTCATGGCAGTTCCTCCGCGCGGAGGCGCCCGGACACCGCCGGCCGTGCAGACGCAGCGCACCCATGCCGCTGGACCCCGGCAGAGCGGGGCAGGGAAGGGGCGCAGGAAAAGCTGCAGGATGCGGCTCGGCGGTGCGGCGCGGCTCCGCGGTAACTCGAAGCAGGGGCCCGGACTCGGGCTTGAACACGCCGGGCGCCCGGACGCCCGCACCGCGGCGTCTCAACCGAGACGGCAGCGGAGGTCGCGGCGGAGTCGCGAACGGACTCGACAGCGGCGACGCGGGCCGGGGCGCTAGACCCTGCTCACAGGTACAGGAGTGACTGCATGCCTCCAGTGTAAGGAGCCGGTGCGTCTCAGCGGAAATGCTTTTTCCGTGCCCCCGCGCGCGGCCCAGGGTGGCGCGCATCATGGGCCCGGGCAGTACCGAGGCCGGGGCGCAGTCCCCACCGCCTCGACAGCCGGCCTTCGGGGCAGTCGGGCGAACCTCCCGGTCCGCCGCTCCCGAGCGATGGGCGGTCGGCCAAGTCCACCGGTTCTCCGGCCTCCTCCGGCGCCACGGCAGATGGTTCGGCGGCGCCGGTTCACCCCCTCGCGGGACTGCCGGCGCTGGGGAGAGGGGCCGGTGCTCGCCCTGGACAGCGACGACCAGGGCATGCGCCTCCTGCGCGTTGGCCGGGGCACCGCGAACGGCCCCGGCCGGTGGGGCCGGGGCCGCGCGTGCGCCGGGCCGGCGCCGTCACGCCGCGCGGTTGCGGGCCGCTGCGGCCCAGGCCGGGGCGAGGGTGCGGGCGCCGACCGCGTGCACCGCGACGACCAGGGCCGCCGCCGCGAGCACGATGTCCTTGATGACGTACTGCGCGGCGAGCGTGGGTGCGCCGCCGGGGAACAGATCGCCGGCCATCAGCACCAGCGGCGACATGATGCCGACCAGCGAGCCGGCGAGCACCAGCAGCCCGGTGCGCAGGAACCGCCCGGTCAGCAGCGTGACCCCGATGAAGCACTCGACGGCCGCCGTGACGAGCATGGCCGCCTGCCCGGCGATGAGTCCGAGCGTCAGAGTCTCCAGGGTCGGCACGACGAGCCCCTCGGCCGGGCTGAGCCCGGGTACCGCCTTCAACGCGCCGAACAGCAGGAACACCGCGCCGAGGCTGATCCGCAGCAGCGCCGCCGAATGCCGTGCGGCCCAGCGGACCGCCGGCGCCGCGGCGCGCCCGCCGGCCGCGATACCGCGGTCGACGGCCGCTCCGAGCGGGCCGGAACGGTGCCCGCGGCCGGTGCGCGGGCCGGGAATCCGCTCGGGGGCCAGGGGAGCCGGGCCTGCGGGGCGGATGTCGGGGAGAGTCGGGGACTGGGCGAACCGGGTGCGGGTGATCATGGCTGCTCCTTCGGGTCGGTGCGACGCCGTCAGATTCGCTCGCCGTGCCGGTCGCGCACGTCCTCCCGCGGGCGGCTCCGCGGCTACTCCCCGGGGCCTCGGGGGCGCCCCCGACCGGCCTCTCGCCCTGCGCACCCGTTTCAGCGCCCGGTGTTGCCGCAGGCTGCCCGCTACGTCCGCGGACCGCCCGGCAGCGCGCTCCCCGCGCCAAGCCGCTGCCCGGCCGCCCCGGAACCAGGGGCGACCCCGGGGCGACCCCGGGGCGCCCCCCAGGGAGCGGAACGCTCCCCTGGCCACCCGGGGCTCGCCGGACGCTCACCGACCGCCGGCGGCCCACCGGCCGCGGCACGCGTTCCCCGTCAGCGAGTCAGGGCGCCGGCACAGCCGCGCCGGTGCCCGGCGCCCACGTGCTTCGGGGGCGGTGTCCGGCCGGTCCGGCGGGCCGCCACCGTCGGGGCCGGCGTCGCGCGGGCCGGCCGGCGCAGGTGGGGGAGGGGCGCTGTTCGCGGTGGAGTCAGGCCAGTCGGTCCCGCAGCCAGTCGCGGCTGCGGGTGAGGTAGGAGCGGGCGACCTCGGTTTCGGCCGCCCAGGCGTCGAAGCCGTGCGGTGCGCCGGGGACGATGTCGAGGGTGCAGTCGACCTCGGCCTGGGCCAAGCGCTCCGCGAAGCGCTCGCCCTCGGCGAGGAACAGGTCGACATCGCCCACGCCGATCCACGTCGGCGGCAGCCCCGAGAGGTCCTCGGTCCGGGCCGGGACGGCGTAGGGCGGCATGCCGGCGCCGCCCGGCTCGCGTCCCAGGTAGGACCGCCAGCCCACCCGGTTCAGCCGGTTGTTCCACACCCGGTGCCCGCGCTCGGGGACGGCCGGGTCGACGGCGGTCCGGTCGTCGAGCATCGGGCTGTGCAGCTGGAGTGCCCGCGGAGCCGCCCCCGCGTCGCGCAGCCGCAGCGCGAGCGACGCGGCCAGCCCGCCGCCGGCGCTCTGCCCCGCGAGCCCGACCCGATCGGGGTCGACGCCCCACTCCTCGGCGCCCGCCCGGAACCACTCCCAGACGCCCAGGCAGTCTTCCAGCGGCGCGGGGAACGGGTACTCCGGCGCAAGCCGGTACGACGGAGCGACGACCACCGCGCCGAGCTCGCGGGCGATCCCCGCGCACCGGGCGTCGTCCTGCGACGCCTGCCCGATCACATACCCGCCGCCGTGGATCCAGAGGAGCCCGGCGCCCGACACGCCCTGCTCCGGCCGGTGGATCCGGACACCGACCCCCGCGGCCTCGGTGTCCTCGACCCGGACACCGGGCTCCGGCACCGGGCGGTCGAACCGGCGCTGGGCCCACCGCAGCGCCCGCCGGAGCGGTGCGAACTGCACGGGCGGCTCCGGTACCCGGTGCACCGCGTTCCGCAGCTCGGGATGGACGTCCACCGTCCGCACCTCCTCGCTACGACCTCCGCGCCCGGCCACCCGGGTCACCTCCCGTCATTCCCGCAAAACGGACACACGTCGCATTGCAGATCATCGACACATCCCACGTCCCCCCTTGGACGCTAACAACAAAGTGCGACACAAGTGACCGCTCCGGCAGGGGTGATGCCCCCGATCCCGCAGGAAGGGACAGACGTCTCAAGTGCGCGTATCTGGACATCGCCCCCGGAAGCACGCCACTATTCGTCCCTGTGGAAGCGAGCGAAGGGGCCGGGCCCAAGAGGGGGCGGCGAGCTCAGCGGCCGGACCCCGGAAGCGGGGCGGCCGCCGCCTTCGCGTGCGCCCTCCTCGAACTGAAGGAAGCGGCGGGCGACCCCTCCTACCGCAGCATGCGCGAGGTGCACGGCGCTGCGGCATCGCCCTCGGCGCTGTCCGCGGCCGCCCGCGGCATCCACGTTCCCAGCTGGGAGGTGGCCTGGGAGTACGCGCGCTCACTGGCGGTGGAGGTGCTCGACCGCGACGAGGGCGAGGCCCGCTCCTACTGGCGCCAGCGGTGGGAGCGCGCCCGCGACGCCGAGCGGCGCGAAACCGCCGCGGCCCGCGCAGGCGCACCTCCGGAACCCGCCGCGGACGCAGCCGCCGCTGTCCCGGCCGGAACCGCCGGCGGGCAGGCGCCGCCGCCGGGCCCGCCGACCGACGCGGCCCCCCGTTCCGCCGCCGGCGCCAGCGGCGGCCCGGCAGCCGCCAGGCCACTCCTGCACGGGGTGCGCGGCGCGGCCGCCCTGGTGGGCGCGGTGCTGCTCGGCTGCGCCCTGACGCTGTACGCGGTGCAGACCTTCGGCGGCGCTCCGTTCGGCGAACAGCGGGCCGGGGCGTTCACAGCCCCGGAAGACACCCCGCCCCTGCCCGGGGACGAGTCCCGCCTCGACGCCGACGTCACCTACCCGGACGGCACCGAGGTCGCCGCGGACAGCCACTTCACCAAGACGTGGCGGCTGGCCAACACCGGGTCGGTGCCCTGGCGCGACCGCGCCCTCCAGCGCCTGCCCCCGCTGGGCGGGGTGGACACCTGCGCCACCGAGGAGCGCGTCCCGATCCCGGACACCGAGCCCGGCACCGCCGTCGACATCAGCGTCGAGGTGCGCGCGCCCTCCGAACCGACCCGGTGCAAGGTCTACTGGCGCATGGTCGACCACCAGGGCCGCCTCTTCTTCCCGAAGAACACCGGCATCTTCTTCGACGTGTCCGTCGTGAAGAAGGACTGATCCGGCGCGCGTGCCCCGGGAGCCGCCGCGCCGCGGCAGCGCCGTGCATCCCCTGCGCCGGCGCGCTCGGGCCGCTGCGCTGCCGCCGCACCGTGCCAGCGTGGGCCGCCTGCCGGGGATGCTGCACAAGATCTGCACATTCTGCACGGTTCTCTCTGCCGGTCAGAGCCTAAAGTCGGTTCCGGTGCGGGTCCCCCGCCGCACCGGGCGCACCGGCCGGCCCGGCGCGACCAAGCCCCCTGTCGGACGCCCGCGTTAACGTCGGCGACCGAGCAGGCACGAGTCGGTGCCGACGGAGGACGGACCGTCGGCGCCGACCGCCTCTGCCGCCCGCCCTCGGAGGTCTCCGCCGGGGCAGCCGAGGGCGGGCACTTCCCGCCGTTCAGCGTCCGCGCGCGAGCGGACCGATACGGGGCCCGGGACGCCCGGGGCCGGTATGCGTACAGTCGCCCCATGGAATTCGGCGTGCTCTCGCTTGCTCCCCCGGTGATCGCCATCGTGCTGGCCATCGCGACCCGGACGGTCATCCCCGCGCTGTTCGCCGGCGTGTGGCTCGGCGCCACGATGCTGAACGGATGGAACCCGGCACTCGGCCTCTACGCCGCGTTCGGTGACTTCGTGATCCCCAGCGTCGGCGACCCGTGGAGCGCGACCGTCCTCATCTACTGCGGGATGTTCGGCGTGCTCATCGCATTCCTGCAGCGCACCGGCGGCGCTCAGGCGCTGGCCGCGTCGATCTCGAAGCGGGTGCGCACCCCGACCGGCGCGCAGGGCTCCACGCTGCTGCTCGGCCTGGCGATCTTTTTCGAGGACTACTTCAACGCGCTCACCGTCGGCTCGGTGATGCGCTCGGTCTCGGACCGGATGCTCGTCGCCCGGGAGAAGCTCGCCTACATCGTCGACTCGACGTCGGCCCCCATCTGCCTGCTGGCGCCGGTGTCGACGTGGGTGGTGTTCGTGATGGGCCTGATCGGCACCCAGCTGACGGCACTCGACCTCGGCGGCTCGCCCTACGCCGTCTACCTGAGCACCATCCCGTTCAACTTCTACGCGATCCTCGCCCTGGCGCTGGTCGCCGTCACCGTCTTCACCCGCATCGAGTACGGCCCGATGGCCGCCGCGATGCACCGTGCGCGCACCACCGGAGCGCTGCAGCGGGAAGGGGCGAAGCCGCCCACCGGGCAGGAGATCACCGGTGTGGAGCCCGCGGAGGGCACCCGGCTCCGGGTGAGCGCGCTGCTGGTGCCGGTCGCGGTGCTGCTCGCGCTGATCCCGGTCCTGTTCCTGTGGACCGGCGGCTATCCGGAGGTCGGCGTGGTCGCCGCGGTCGGCGAGTCGGAGGGCGCGCTGTCCATCCTCATCGCGTCGTTCTGCGCCGGCGCGGTGGCCCTGGCCATGGGGCTGGCGCGGCGCCAGTTCTCCTTCGGTGAGGCGATGGACCTGGTGGTGACCGGCGTGAAGGGCATGGCGCCGGTCTACGTGATCCTCGCGCTCGCCTGGTCGATCGGGTCGGTGTCGGAGGAGATCGGCACCGCGGCCTACCTCGTCGAGCTCGCCCAGGCGGGGGTCTGGCCCGCGGCGATCCCGGCGCTGCTGTTCGCGGCCGGGTGCCTCGTGGCGTTCACCACCGGCACCTCCTACGGCACCTTCGCCATCATGGTCCCGATCGCCATGCCGCTCGGCGCCGCCCTCGACCTGCCGATGGCGATCGTCATCGCGGCGGTCTTCTCCGGCGGCATCTTCGGCGACCACTGCTCGCCCATCTCCGACACTTCGATCCTGTCCTCGACCGGTGCCTCCTGCGACCACATGGACCACGTCAACACCCAGATCCCCTACGCGGTGACGGCCGCGGTCGCCGGACTGTCCGCCTTCGCCGTGGCCGGACCCACCGGTTCCGCGGTGGCCGGACTCCTCACCGGCGCCGCCGTTCTGGGTGCTGCCGCCCTGCTCCTGCACCGCTTCTGGGGCCGCACCCCCGATCCGGAGGAGCCCTCCACCGAGCCGGCCGCTGCGCCGGCCCCCTGACCGGGCCGGCCGGGCACCGGCCGCCGCACCCCCGCTGACCAGGGACCCGCCGCACCGGGTCAGGTAAGGCGAGCCTTATCCTGGGCGCGTGCTGAGAGGAGAGGCGGAGAGCGCGGCCACTGCGGCCAGTGCGGGCGGTGCGGCCGACGGAGCCGGTGTGCCCGCTGCGCCCGTTGCGCCCGGCGCCGCGGACGCCGACACGCGCCGGCTTCCCTCCTACGCCGCCGGCGAGGTCGAGGTGGCCTATGTGCTGCTCGGCCGCGAGGAGCTGATCGCCCGCGACACCTACTGGGCCGAGCACTCCCACCCGACGCACGAGCTGCTGTGGAACCGGCGCGGAGCCTCCACGGCCCGGGTGGGCAACCGCGTCTGGGCCATCACCCCGGCGGCCGGCCTGTGGATCCCGGCCGGCACGCCGCACTCGGGCCGCACGCCCGCCGGAACCTGGCACTGTGCCGCGCAGCTGTCCATCCACGCCGCGCCGTCGATCGCCGACGGCCCCACCGCCGTCGAGATGACACCGCTGCTGCGGCTGCTCCTCGACCGGTTGGACGAGGGCGGCCTGTCCGCGGAATCGCGGGCCAAGACCGAGGCGCTCGTGCTCGACGTCCTCGCGCCCGCCGAGCACCCGGTGCTGGTGCAGAGCCCCGAGGCGCCGCTGCTGGCGCCGATCGTGGCCGCAGCGGCCGCCGATCCGGCCGACTCCACCACGCTGGAGGGCTGGTCGGCGCGGCTCGGCGTCAGCGCCCGCACCATCACCCGCACCTTCCGGGCCGAGACCGGCCTCGGCTTCAGCCGGTGGCTGCTCACGCTGCGGGTGCAGCAGGCCATCGCGCTGCTGGCGCGGGGCGACGAGGTCGAGCAGGTCGCGGCGCACGTCGGCTACCACTCGGCGAGCGCCTTCGGTGCTGCGTTCCGCAGGGTCACCGGGACGAGCCCGGCCCGCTTCCGCGCGCAGTAGGCAGCCGCAGCACCGCCCCAGGCGGCTGCCGGGCGCCCGGTGCCCGCGCCCGGCCCGTGTCCGTTTCGCGTACGCGAATGTCGTTTTCGCGCGATTGCGAACCCTCCCGGTCCGGTCTAGCTTTGGTTAGGCAAACCTAATCCTCTCGCGAGTGCCGGGTTCCCCTCGGCGCGCAGTGCCCCCCGCACCACCGCGCTGCCGACCGGCGCAGCCCGCGAGAGCCGTCCCCGGTCCCTCGCGGAACCGGGCCCCGGGTGCGGCGCTGCCGCGAATTGGAAGGAAACCATGCCCCGCCTCTCACGGATCGCCGCCGCCTCCACGGCCGTGCTGTCCGCCGCCGCACTGGCCTCCTGCGCCCCCTCCTCCGGCGGGGAGGACGGCGCCGCCTCCGGCGACTGGAGCCCCGTCACGATCGAGCACGCCCTCGGCTCCACCACCATCGAGAGCAAGCCGGAACGGGTCGCCACGGTCAACTGGGCCAACCACGAGGTGCCGCTGGCGCTCGGCGTCGTGCCGGTGGGCATGGCCGCCGCCAACTTCGGCGACGAGGACGGCGACGGCCTGCTGCCCTGGGACGCCGAGCGGCTCGAGGAGCTCGACGCCGAGGCCCCGGTGCTGTTCGACGAGACCGACGGCATCGACTTCGAGGCCGTGGCCGACACCCAGCCCGACGTCATCCTGGCCGCCTACTCCGGCCTCACCCAGGAGGACTACGACACGCTGAGCGAGATCGCGCCGGTCGTCGCCTACCCGGAGACCGCCTGGGGCACCCCGTGGCGGGAGATGATCGAGCTCAACAGCAGCGCCATCGGCATGGCGGACGAGGGCGCGGAGCTCATCGCCGAGCTGGAGAAGTCGATCGAGGAGGGCGCCGCCGAGCACCCCAAGCTGCAGGAGGTGTCGGCCATGTTCCTCACCCACGTCGACACCACCGACCTCAGCGAGGTCAGCTACTACACCACGCATGACACCCGCACGATGTTCTTCTCCGACATCGGGATGAAGACGCCGAAGAGCGTCGCCGAGGCGTCCGCCGAGACCGACGAGTTCTCGCTGACGCACAGCGCCGAGCGCGCCGACACCTTCGACGACGTCGACGTCATCGTCACCTACGGCGGCGACGAGATCGTCGAGGCCCTGGAGGAGGACCCGCTCCTGTCGCAGATGCCGGCCGTGGAGAACGGCGCCGTCGTCAACCTCCCCGGCGAGAGCGAGATCGGCACCGCCGCCAACCCGACGCCGCTCGGCATCCCCTACGTGCTCACGGACTACCTGGACCTCCTCGGCGAGGCTGCGGACACCGCGTGACCGCGACGTGCACTGCCGGACCGGGCGGCGCTCCCGCGCCGTCCGGTGCCCCGGCCCCCTGCCCCGCGCCCCCGGCCGCCTTCCGGCGCCCGGGGCGCGGGCATGCCGCCGCTCCCGCCGCCGCGCGCCCGGGCCTCCGCGGAGCGGCCGCCGGACGCCCCGCGGTGCCGCTGCGGAGTGCGGGCCCCGGCAGCAGCGAGACCGCTGATCCCGCGCCGGCGGGTGGAGATCCGGAGTTCTGAGTGAGTACACCAGGGGCCGATGCGGCCCGGACGGACGTATCGGCAGAGGGGCCCGCCGGCGGTGCCGGGGCGGGAGCAGCCGTGCAGGCCCCCGGTGCGGAGCCGGACGCCGCTGCCAGCGCGCCGGCCCAGCGCCCCAAGCGCGGGCGGTTCCTCTGGCTGATCGTGCTGGTGGCCGCCCTGCTCGGACTGATGGCGGCGTCGGTGGCGGTCGGGTCGCGGTCGGTCGGACTGGGCGACATCGCGGCCGCGTTCGGCGGGTCCACCGAGGGCTTCGGGGCCGCCGCGGTGGCCCAGCGCATTCCGCGCACGCTGCTCGCCGTACTGGTCGGAGGCGCTCTCGGGATCGCCGGCGCGGTGATGCAGGGGGTCACCCGCAACCCGCTGGCCGACCCCGGCATCCTCGGCGTCAACACGGGCGCCGCCCTCGCCGTCGTCTCCGGCATCGCGTTCTTCGGCCTGACCACCGCCACCAGCTACGTGTGGGCGGCGATCGCCGGTGCCGGAGTCACCGCCGTCTTCGTCTACCTGGTCGGCACGCTCGGCCCGCGCGGCTCCACCCCGCTCAACCTCGCCCTGGCCGGCGCGGCCACCTCTGCGGCGCTCGCCTGCCTGGTGGGCGCGGTCGTGCTGGTGCGCGCCGACATCACCGACTCGGCCCGGTCCTGGCAGATCGGCGGTGTCGGCGGCGGCACATTCGCCATGATCAGCGAGGTGCTGCCGTTCCTCGCGGTCGGCTTCGCCGTCTGCCTGCTGTCGGCGCGCGGCCTCAACCTGCTCGCCCTCGGCGACGAGCTCGCCGCCGGGCTCGGCCAGCGCGTCGCGCTCGCCCGGGCCACCGCCGCCCTCGGCGCGGTCGTCCTCTGCGGCGGTGCCACCGCCGCCACCGGCCCCATCGCCTTCGTCGGCCTCGTGGTGCCGCACGTGTGCCGCCTGCTCGGCGGCCCCGACCACCGGTGGCTGCTGCCGTTCTCGGCCCTGGGCGGTGCCGCGCTGCTCACCGCCGCCGACATCGCCGGCCGCGTCGTGGCCCGGCCCGGCGAGATCGACGTGGGCATCCTCACGGCGGTCCTCGGCGCCCCGTTCTTCATCGCCATCGTCCGACGTCAGAAGGTCCGCGCCCTGTGAGCACCAGCACCATCGAGGCCGTGGTCCGCGGCCGGCGGCGACGCACGCGCCGGCGGACCGCAGTGATGGCCGCCCTCACCGCCCTCATCGCGGCGGGGTTCGCCACCGCGCTCATGGCCGGCAACACCTTCTACCCGCCCGGCGACGTGCTGGGCGTCATCCTCGGCCAGGACGTGCCCGGCGCCTCGTTCACCGTCGGCCGGCTCCGGCTGCCCCGGGCCGTGCTCGCGGTGGTCGCCGGGCTCTGCTTCGGCATCGCCGGCATCACCTTCCAGACCCTGCTCCGCAACCCGCTGGCCAGCCCGGACATCATCGGCATCAGCGCCGGCGCGGGGACCGCGGCGACCTTCGCCATCGTGGTGCTCTCGCTCAGCGGCCCTGCCGTCTCGCTGGTCGCGATCGCCGGCGGGCTGACCGTGGCCATCGCGATGTACCTGCTCTCCTACAAGGGCGGCGCGGCGGGCACCCGGCTGATCCTCGTCGGGATCGCCATCGCCGCGATGCTGGACAGCGTCACCAACCACATCCTCAACGGGGCCGGCCAGTGGGGGCTGCAGGAGGCGATGCGCTGGCTCAACGGCAGCCTCAACGGCGCCTCCTGGGAGCAGGTGCTGCCGGCCGCGGCGGCCCTGGTGCTCATCGCGCCGTTCCTGCTGGCGCGCTCGCGCGACCTGGACCAGTTCGGCATGGGCGACGACGCGGCGGCCGCGCTCGGCGTCCGTGTCGAGCGCACCCGGCTGGCCGCGATCCTCGGCGCGGTCGGGCTGATCGCGTTCGCGACGTCGGCCGCCGGGCCGATCTCGTTCGTGGCGTTCCTGTCCGGGCCGATCGCGGCGCGGCTGGTCGGCCGCGGCAGCTCGCTGCTGATCCCGGCCGCCCTGGTCGGGGCGGTGCTGGTGCTCGCCGGCGACCTCGCCGGGCAGTTCCTGCTCGGCGCCCGCTACCCGGTGGGCATCGTGACCGGTGTGCTCGGCGCCCCCTACCTCGTCTACCTCATCGTCCGCTCCACCCGCGCGGGAGGCTCGCTGTGACCGCGGCGCATTCGCTCCTGGCCGACGGCCTGACTGTCGGCTACCAGGACCGCAACGTCATCCAATCGCTCGACCTGGCCGTACCGCCGGGCCGGATCACCGCCATCGTCGGCGCCAACGCCTGCGGCAAGTCGACCCTGCTGCGGTCGATGGCCCGGCTGCTGGCGCCGCGCGGCGGCCGCGTGCTGCTGGACGGCCGCGAAGTCCACCGGATGGCGCCCAAGGAGCTGGCCCGGACCCTCGGCCTGCTGCCCCAGTCGCCGACCGCGCCGGAGGGCATCGCAGTGGCCGACCTGGTCGGCCGCGGCCGCCATCCGCACCAGCGGGTGCTGTCCCGGTGGAGCAGGGAGGACGACGCCGCCGTCGCCGAGGCGCTGGACGCGACGCGGCTGAACGGCCTGGAGGACCGGCCGGTCGACGAGCTCTCCGGCGGGCAGCGGCAGCGCGTCTGGATCGCGATGGCACTGGCCCAGCAGACCGAGCTGCTGCTGCTGGACGAGCCCACCACCTTCCTCGACGTCAACCACCAGGTCGAGGTGCTCGACCTGCTCACCGACCTCAACCGGTCGCGGGGCACCACCGTCGTGCTGGTCCTGCACGACCTCAACCTCGCCGCGCGCTACGCCGACCACCTGGTCGCACTCGCCGACGGCCGCCTGCACGCCGCCGGCACCCCGGAGGAGGTCCTCACCCCGGCGACGGTGGAGGCGGTGTTCGGCATCCGCAGCACCACCATCACCGACCCGGTCTCCGGCAAGCCCCTGATGCTTCCGATCGGCCGCCACCACACGCTTCCCGAGGCGGACCGGGCGGCGGGCATGCCGGGCAGCTGAGCGCGGGACCGGCCGCAGCCTTCCCGGGGTGCAGGGCGGTCCTATTCTGGGGCGGTGAGCCCCGATATCCCCCCGAACGGCGCAGATGAGCAGAGCGGTTCCGCGGTCCGCCCGCGTCCGCGCCGCGCCCTGCGCGCCGCCGCGGCGGTGTTCGCGGCCGTGGCGGCCGCCCATCTCGCCGGGCACCTGCTCGGACTGGCCGGCTGGGACCGCCCGACGCAGGTCCTCCTCATGCCCGCGCTGGCGCTGTGCGTGCTGGCCGCCACCCGGGCCCCGCGGCCGCGGACCGTGCGCCTCCTGCTCGCCGCGCTGGCATTCTCCTGGCTCGGCGACACGCTGCCCGGACTCGCCGCCGAGGACACCGCGTTCCTGCTGATGGTGGGCGGCTTCCTGGTGGCCCAGGCCGTGTACCTGGCGGTGTTCCTGCCGCACCGCGGGGCGAGCGTGCTGCACCGGCACCGCTGGGCACTGGCGCCCTACGCGGGCTTCGTGGCGCTGCTGGTGTGGCTGTGCGCGCCGCACGCCGGCGGCCTCCTGGTGCCGGTCCTGCTCTACGGGCTGCTGCTGGGCGCCATGGCGGTGCTCGCCACCGGCCTGGGGCCCTGGACGGCGGCCGGCGGAGCGCTCTTCCTCGTCTCCGACGCGCTGATCGCGCTGGGCGCCTTCGTGCCCGGCTTCACGCTGCCCTCCAGCGGCTTCTGGGTGATGGCGACCTACATCGCGGCCCAAACCCTGATCGCCGCCGGCCTGCTCGCGCGGGCCGGCGCACTGCAGCTGCCCGGCGGATCGGCGCCCGCGCCCGCCGCGCCCGCTGCACCGGAGAAGTAGCGCAGCGGGGGCGGCAGCCAGGGCCGCGGCGGGGGAGCGGCGCGGAACCGTCAGAGCTGCTGCACGATGACCGGGTCGGTGATCGCCGCGTCGTCGGCCAGCAGCAGCGCCTTGCTGAGGATCAGGGACAGCGCCGGGTCGCCCTGGAAGGGCAGCGGAAGGCCGTGCGGCGCGGCGGCGGCGCTGTCCGGCACGATGCACAGGTGCCGCGCGCCCGCACCGATCAGCACGTTGCCCGACCCCAGATGGATCCGGTACTCGTGCAGCGCGCCGCGGACGTGCACGAACCGCCCGTCGATCCGGCAGCGGTCCCCGGCGGCGAGCAGCGGCAGCAGCCGCTCCAGGACATCCCGCCGGGTCTCCGCTGTCTCCGTCAGCGGCCCGAACGCCGCCGCCTCCCAGTACGCGCGGAGCTGGCCGCCCGGCCCGCCGTCCTCCCACAGCGGGTCCGCTCCGACGCCCGCGACGCCGACGAACAGGTCGACGTCGCGCAGGATCTCGCTGAGCACCCGGGCCGGCACCGACTCCAGCGGTACGGGCTCCACCCGGTGCCCCCCGTGCGGGCCGAAGCGGCTGCCGGGCTCGTCGCCGATGAGGTTCTGCGGCGCACCGGCCGGATAGAAGCGCACCTGGTCGGCGGCGAGCAGCCAGTAGGGCTCCGCGCCCGACTCCGACTCCTCGCCGTCGTCTCCGCGTACCCAGTACTCCGCGCGGAGCCCGTGCTCCGGCAGCTCCCGCACCGCCGGGGGATAGAACGTGTGGTGGTGGTTGATGCGCAGTTGGGCGTCGTTCCAACCGCGCTCGGCCGCCAGCGAGCGGAACATGCGCTGGCGCAGGAAGTGCCCGGCGAACCGGTTGGAGTAGGTCCCGCTGCTCCGCTCCGCGTCGGTGAGCAGGTACACCTCGCGGTGCGCCTGCTTGAAGGGCTGTACGGTCCCGGACTCCTCCACCGCCCTGCGCCAGGCGCGCGCCTCCTCGGCGGAGCCGTCCAGCGGGTGCCAGAGCTGCACGGTGCCCCGCACTTCCACCGGGTCCCCGGAGAGACCGCGCAGGGCGCCGTCCCGGTACAGGGCCGCGGTGCCGCCGACCGTCCAGATCAGCCGGCGGGCCACCGCGCCGGCGACCGGGTGGTCGAGGTAGTGGGCCCGCCAGTCAGGGGCGTCCCACTCCCGCGGCTCGGGGTAGGAGCGGTCCAGGGACCGGGCGATGGAGGTGACGGCGCCGGTGATGTCCTTCACCCGGCCCTTGAGCTCGGCCAGCTTCTCGGCGTGCTCGCGGCGGACGGCGGCCGGCACCGACTTCACCGGTGTGCCCTGGTCGTTGAACCAGCGCAACGCGGTCTTTCCGGCCTCGACCGACAGCTCGGCGCGGGCGCCGCCGAAGTGCTCCACCGCGTGTCCCACGCTGGTGAGCCCGTAGACCGGCAGCGCCAGCTCTGCGGCCTGCTCGCGGGTGATCCCCAGCTCGGCGGCGCGGGCGTCCAGCGCAGCGTCCAGCAGCTTGCGGGTCGGGGTGTAGGTGGTCCGGCCGGCCAGCCGCACGACCTCGGCGAACGCCGCCTCGCCGGGCAGCGCGGCCAGCGCCTTCGCGCAGGCGTTGCCGAGCGGCGGCAGGCCGGGGCCCACGCCGGGGGACTTGCGCAGCGACCGCTCCAGCAGCGCGGCGATGGCGCGCACGGTCGCCGCGTCCTCGGGCAGGAGCGACAGCAGCCAGACCACGCCGCGCGCCGCGTGCGTGTTGTACGGGTCGTGGTACGTGTCGGAAGTCGGCACCCGGACCAGGGCAAGCCACTCCAGCGCCGCCGCGCGGAACTCCTCCGCGCCGTGCTCGCTGAGCCCGTCGAGCAGTTCCTGCCCCGCGGCGGTCCAGCGCGCGGCCGGGCGGGACGCGGTGGCCGTCGAGGCATGCCGGAGCAGGCCGTCCCACTCCGGGTGCGCCGCCAGGTCGGCGAGCGCCCGGTCCGCCCACGGCTGGCCGGCGTTGAGCGGAGGCCAGCCGCCCGTGCCGAGCTTGACCACCGCGCGCAGTTCGCGCGCGCGGAACGGGTTTGCGCTGCGATCGTCCCGGCGCAGCGCGTCGGCCAGCGGCTGGGGGATGTCCCGGCCGGCCTTGAGCTCCACCCACGCCAGCTCCAGGCAGCCGACCCGCGGGCCGATACTGTCCGGGTCGAACCGGAGGCGCTCCTGGCGCTGCTCGGCGAGGCGGTCGTCGGCGCGGTTCAGGGCCATCGTCAGCCGCGCGTGCAGGTGGACCGCGCGCTTCTGCCGCCGCGCGGAGCCGGTCGGGGAGTAGGTTTCGGCGCAGACGTCGGCGACCTCCGCCTGCACCTTCTTCGGCAGCCCGGTGATCAACTCGGCCAGGTACTCCACTGCCTGGCGGTCGCCCAGGACCGCCTCGACCGCAGGAGCCGCGTCGCCGATCGCAGCGGCGGCCTCCAGGAGCTCGACGACCGCCTCTTCGCCGAGCGGCTGCAGCGGGCGCGACCACAGCGCCGCCCGCGCCCACAGGGCTGCTTCGCGCTGCTCTCCGGGCGCCGCTGCGGCGTACAGCTGCGCAGCGCGCGCATCGAGCTCGGTCCGGAGCCCGTCGGGCAGTTCGGCGAGGCGGTTGCTGATGTCGTCCGTGGACGGGCGCTCGCCGATGACATCCAGGACCCGGTCCTCCGGGAGCGCGGCGAGCAGGTCCCGCGCCGCCTGCGCCGAGGCCGAAGCGGCCACGATCCCCTGCCCCGGCCCCAGCACCGTCGCCAGCCAGACCATCCTTTCGCGGGGCTCTTGGTCGTCGGCCGCTTCGAGCATGCGCGGCAGGGTGTTCTCGGCGAGCCGGCGGCGGAACTCGCGGTCGAGGGTGCGCAGCCGGTCCGCGTTCCGGGCGATGCCGGGGGAGTCCAGTGCGGTCTGGCAGACCGCGCGCATTTTCTGCGGTCCGTCCGGCCCGATGTCCCTCGCTGCCAGCAGAGCTGCGGTTTCGAACCCGTCGCCGTCGTGCAGGTCGACCTGGCGCGCCAGCAGCGACGCGTGCAGGTGCAGAATGCGCCGCCGCTCCGGGCCCGGAGCGGATTCCCGGTAGAGCACGAGGGCGTGGGCCGCCATCCGGCCGCGCACCTCGTCCGGTAGCAGGACCAGCCGCCGGGCGGTTGCGGCGAAGTCCGCCGCACTGAGCACGGCGGCGCACGCCGCGGCGGCGTCGGCGTGCTCGACGGCGGGCGGCAGCGCCGGCGTGAACGCGAAGAACTCCGGGGAGCCGGGAGCGGCGGAGGAGGCGGCTCCGGGGGTGGAGGCAGGGGGCATGGGGTTGGGTTCCCTCTTCTGTATTCCGTGTTGTCAGGGCGGCCGGGCCGGCAGCGGAGCCGCCGCCGGCGCAGGCGTCACCCGCCCGCGAGGGGCACCAGGGCGAGGAAGGTGATCTCCGCGCCGGCAGCGAGGTCGATCTCCTCATCGAGTTCGGTGGCCTGCCGCTCGCCCACGAGCACCAGGAGGCCGTTGCGCTCGAAGGCGCGGCAGGCGGCTGCGACGCGCTGCTCCGCGTCGCCGGCGGCGGCCGGGCCGCCCGGCCCGGGGGAGGGCGCAGCCGGTGCGGCGGGAGGCGCGGTGCAGTCCGGACCGGGGTGCCGGGGGGCCGCGTGCAGGACCCGCTGCCGGATCACTGCGCGGACGGTGGTCCGCTCCGAGGGAAAGCTGAGCTCCACGGCGGGGCCGGGCGCTCCCGTGGTCGCCGCGTCCCGGATGACCGCAATGCCGCGCTGGATCGGTTCTGTCACGCCGCGACTCTAAGGCCGCCCGCCGACACCTCCGCCCGCCCGCTGCGCCGAGCCGCCGCCCGGTGCAGGGGGCGCAGCGCAGGCCGGGTCTGCCGGGCAAGCACGGCGGCCGTTCCGAACCCCCGGAGGCGGCGGGCGTAGGGTCGGCCGTGTCTGCCCCACTTTCGTCCCCAGGGAGCCGCCATGCGCTTCGACGCGCGGCACACAGCCGTCCTCGCCCTGCACTGGCAGGTCAACGTGGTCGACGAGGAGGGCTACTTCGGCCCGATGCTGGGCCCGGCCGTGCAGCGCAGCGGTGTGCGCGAGCGGGCCGCGCAGCTCCACCGCGCGGCGCAGGACGCGGGGGTGCCGGTCTACTTCACGCGGTTCGTCCTCCCCGAGGACGGCGGCCTGATGGCGGCCAACACCCCGATGATGCAGGCCGTGGCCGGCAGCGCCGCCCAGTTCCGCCCGGATGCCCCGGGCTCGGAGCTGGTCGAGGAGGCGCGGGCGCTTGCAGCCCCGGACCGCGTCATCGACAACCAGAAGCTGTCCGGGCTCGCCGGCAGCGCCCTCGCCGAGCGGCTGACCGCCGGCGGGATCGACACGCTCCTCATCACCGGCGTCGCCACCAACCTTACATTCGAGCAGACCGCGCGGCACGCCAGCGACCTCGGCTTCACGGTCCACCCCGTCGCCGACTGCACCACCGCGCAGGAGGAACCGGTCCACCGGGCATCCCTGGCCAACCTCGCCCTCACCACCGCGGGCCCGGTCACCGCAGCGGACGCCGGAGCGGGGCTGGCCGCCGGCGCCGCCTGACCGGAGCCCGGTGCGCCCGGATGTTCCTTGGTATTCCGCGCGAGGAAAGCTTGCGTGGGGGCGGGAGATATTCAGTGGTGGGGAGGGTTGAGTACGCTGGGGGCGCGGCAGGATTCGAGGTGCCAGGGCGGCGGATGAGCGGGACGCCCTTCGGGCGGGCTGCGCGGGCCGGCCGTGCTGGGCGCAGAGCCCGGCGGCGGCAGTGCCATCCGCTCACAGTGCCCGGTGCACCGTGCCGTGGGCCGTGAACCATAGAGGATGCAGTGAGTCCAGACCCACACGACATCGACCGCAAGCTCGACGACGAGGACTACCCCGCCTACAGCATGGGGCGCGCCGCCGAGCTCCTGGGCACCACGCCCGGGTTCCTGCGCAGCCTGGACCGGACGAAGGTGATCACGCCGCTGCGCTCCTCCGGGGGCCACCGCCGCTACTCCCGCTACCAGCTGCGCATCGCGGCCCGGGTCCGCGAACTCGTCGACGGCGGAACACCGCTCGATGCCGCATGCCGCATCATCATCCTGGAAGACCAGCTTGAAGAGGCCCAGCGCATCAACGCCGAGATGCGCGCCGAACGCGACCGCTGAGTTCCGCCGCGGCCGTCCGGCCCGGCGCGGAGTCCGGCGGCAGTGACCTTGCCGCGGGGCCCGGATGCGGGTTCGGCACCCCGGAAGCACAGCGCGCCGCCCCCGGTGGACGGGGACGGCGCGCCTCTCTGCTCAGCTGGGCGGTCAGGCGGCCCGGCGCCCGGGGTTGCCGCGCCCGGAGCCACCGCGGCCCGAAGAGCCGCGGCCGGAGCCGCCGCGCCCGGACTGCCGGCGGCCCGGCTGGCCCTGGCCGCCGCGGCCCTGCCCCTGGCCGCCCTGGCCCCGGCGGCGCCGCTGCGAGCCGGAGCGGGGCTCCTGCTGGGCCGGCGGCGCGATCTCGACCGGGGTTCCGGGCGGGGCCTGCGCGCCGGTGACCGCGTCGAACTCGGCCCCGTCGGCGCGCACGTCCTTCACCCGCACCGAGAGCTTGGCCGCGTCGAGCAGCCGCAGCATGTCGCGGCGCTGGTCGGACAGGAGCAGGGTGACCACGCTGCCCGCCGCGCCGGCCCGGGCCGTGCGGCCGCCGCGGTGCAGGTAGTCCTTGTGGTCCTGGGGCGGGTCGATGTTGACCACCAGGTCCAGGTCGGCGATGTCGATGCCGCGGGCAGCGACGTTGGTGGCGATCAGCGCGGTGACGTGCCCGTCCCGGAACCAGTCCAGCGTGCGGGTGCGCTGCGGCTGCGACTTGCCGCCGTGCAGCGCCGCGGCGCGCACGCCCTGGGACAGCATGTGCTTGACGATGCGGTCGGCGCCGCGCTTAGTGTCCACGAACATGATCACGCGGCCGGAGCGGGCGGCGATGCGGGTGGCGGCGGCGCGCTTGTCGCCGGCCTCCACCTGGAAGACGTAGTGGTCCATCTTCGTGACCGTGCCGGCCGTCGGGTCCACCGAGTGCACGACCGGGTCGTGCAGGTAGCGGCGGACGAGGCGGTCGACGTTGCGGTCCAGCGTCGCCGAGAACAGCATCCGCTGGCCGTGCGGCGGCATCCGGTCGATCAGCCGGGTGACCTGCGGCAGGAAGCCCATGTCGGTCATCTGGTCGGCCTCGTCCAGGACGGCGGTCTCCACCTGGTCGAGCCGGCAGTCGCCGCGCTCGAGCAGGTCCGCGAGACGGCCCGGAGTGGCGACGACGACCTCGGCGCCGCGGCGCAGCGCGCCGGCCTGGCGGCCGATCGACATGCCGCCGACGACGGTGGTGATGCGCATCCGCAGGGCGCGGGCGTAGGGCGTCAGCGTCTCGGTGACCTGCTGGGCGAGCTCGCGCGTGGGCACCAGAACGACGCCGAGCGGCTGCTGCGGCGCCGCAGTGCGCCCCTTCAGCCGCGCCAGCAGCGGCAGGCCGAAGGCGAGGGTCTTGCCGGACCCGGTGCGGCCGCGGCCGAGGACGTCCCGCCCGTTCAGCGAGTTCGGCAGCGTGGCCGCCTGGATCGGGAACGGGGCGGTGATGCCCAGCTCGGTGAGCGTGGCGCGCAGCTCCTGCGGCAGGTCCATCTCGGCGAAGGACTCGGCAGCGGGCAGTGGCGGGGTAATGGTTTCGGGGAGGGCGAACTCGCCGGACGGGCGCGGCTTGCTGCCTCCGCCCTTGCGGTTGCGCCCGGCGTCGCGCCCGGAGGGGCGGGGGCGGGACGGGCGGTTCGGCGCGCGTCCCGAGCGGTCGGCGGTTCGGCTCATTGCGGCCTTTCTCGGCGTGGAATGGGAGCGCCTCGGAGGGCCGCGGCGGCAGGAGCCGACCGCAGTGCGCCGCGTTCGAAAGCGGGGCAGCCGCGCCGGAGGCGCGCGGAGGTCCGGCCGGCGGGCGCCGCGCAGGGCGCGCCTGGTCCGGATCCGTCCGCGGGCGCCGTGGTCGAGAGCGGCGCCGGGGGGGATCAGCGGTGCGGCAGCAGCCGCACACGCAACACGGCGAGCTGTGGTCCGCACCCGGGGGCACGGGCCACAGCTCGCCGGCGTGTCAGTGTCAGACGGCGGTGATGTTCTCCGCCTGGAGGCCCTTCTGGCCCTGCGTGACGTCGAACTGCACCTTCTGGCCTTCGAGCAGCTCGCGGAAGCCGGTGGCGTTGATGTTCGAGTAGTGGGCGAACACGTCAGCGCCGCCGTCCTCCTGCTCGATGAAGCCGAAGCCCTTTTCCGCGTTGAACCACTTCACGGTGCCAGTCGCCAAAATACTATCTCCTTCGGGGCGTTACCCGAGGAACGCACTGTGCCCCCCTCGGGGCTGCCGAAATGATTGCCCGTCCGGAAGAAATACCGAAATACTCGAATACCGCTCCGCGGATGAGGACCCGCGGCGGCGGTGAAGTCTTGGGAACCACAACTGCAACCGGCACCGACGCTAGCACGGAAAAACCCCATGTCAAAGGGCATCTCGGCGCTGGGCTGCCGCCACACCAAATGCTGTCCGGGCCCCTCGGGGAATTCTCGCGCGGCCAAGAGAGGTTTTCTCTCGCCTGGAGTGGACGACCTGCCCCCGGCCCCGTCCTGCGGGCGTGTTTGGGCTGGACGCCCGTCCGCGCCCGCGGCCCCGCGCCCGGGTGCGCGATTTTGGTCACTCTGGGCGCCGGTGCGGCGAAACGCGGGGGTGCTCCGGTCCGCCGGCGGGCCGGAGCGGGGGCCGGCGGGACGGGCCCGCGGGCCCGCCCCGGTGCACCGGCGCCCTTTCGGCGGCCGCGGCCGAGCATTGCGCAGCGAAGCATTTGCGCGGACTTTCCGCTGCGTTCACCCGCGAATTCGCGTGCTCCAATCCGGCCCATCCGGGTAAGGCGGGGAAAGGCCGCCGGCGCATGCCGGCGGCACCGTGAAAGCAGGCGAAGGAGGGGGCGCCAGGGGAACCGGTGGAGGGGAGGGCCGGGGCGGCGGCCCGGCCTCTCTGATGGAGCGCGGAGACGCCGAGACGGAGCGGCTGATCTTCCGGGCCGCCTACCGCCGGCCGCCGATGCGGCGGCTCCCCGCCGGCGCCGGCATCGCCGAGGGGATGTCCGTGCCCGACCTCGGCTCCGGGGCCGGGGACGTGGCGCTCCTCGCCGCAGATGGCGGGGCCTACCGGCCGCGTGGTCGGCGTGGACGCGGACGCGGCCGTGCTGCGGACCGCGCGGGCCCGCGCCGAGGCCGCAGAGGCCGGCAACGTCGCAATCGTCGAGGGCGACTGCCGCACCGCGGACGTCGGTACCGGGGGAGGCCAACCGGCCGGAGGACTCGCTCATCGCCTACCCGTGCGCGGCATGCTGCCGATCCTGGAGAAGCAGCGCATCGCCACTGCGCCCGAACCCGACGCCGGCACCCTCGCGGACCGCCTGCCCGCCGAACTCGCCGCCGTCAACGGCGCGGCCGAGGTAGCCGACGCAATCGGCGCGCACACCTGCATCCCCGACTGACCGGCGCGCGCATTGGCGCCGTCTGCGCGGCCAGGCAGGTGACAGGGCGGTGCGGTCCGGTGGGCTGCAGTAGGCCGTACGGGCTACCGCCGCTCCGCTCGCTACGCGACACGGCGCTCGCCGGCTGCGGCGCTGTTCTCGCAGGGAAGCGATGGCGGCCATCCCCAAGCCGGGATGGCCGGGCAGGCTGGCGGCTGGGCAGGCATCGCGGCCTAGCCGTCGAGGAGGCGGCGGTAGTCCGCGCGCGGCGCCGCGCTCAGCTCGGCGTGCGCTGCAGCGGGCCGGCCGTCAGACTGCGGCGGCGTTCCCGCGCGGGGGCTCCAGGTCGGCGCCGGTGATGTCGGCGAGGGCCGTGTTGATTGCGTGTAGCGGCTCGGCCAGCTCGCGCAGTGCCGCGCGGAAGGCGTCGGCGTCCTGCCACGCGGTTTCGTGGTCGACCAGGGTGCGTCCGGTCGGGCGCTGCTCCTCAAGTGCGGCGAAACGCGGCCGCCAGCGGTCGAGGAACGGGCCGAGGACGTCGTCGGAGAGTGCGCGGGCGCGATCGCGGACTCGTTCCGCGAGGTCTCCGGTGCCCTGGGCGGCGGATTCCAGCGCGCCGCTGAGTTCGGCGCGCGTCTGCATTGCCGTCGCCTGGACACTCTCCAGGGAGGCGAACGCTTCGCTGAGGATGCCCTCGGCGTCGCGGAGCAGGCTGAGCCCGATGCGGGTGCTCAGCTCAACCTGCAGGGCGAACGCCGCGGTGCGCGCCTCCTCGGCGGGACCGCCGTGGGTCCGGCTGCCTTCGGTCATGCCGTTGCTCCCTCGCGTTCGTTGCGGCCTTCGCGCGGCCGCACAGGGGGGCGCCGTCACTGCGCCCGCTCCCAGACCCGGTTCAGCCCGCCGACCATGTCCGAATCCCGGCACCTGTATCTCACGGTACGGGTGACGAGCGGGTGCACGCCAAGCCTGCCCGCAGCAAGCCGGATAAAGGGAAGGTCGCCCAGTTCTGCCACCGTCCCTGCGGCGCCCCCGCGGGAACCAGGCTCCAGCAGGGACAGCGCACGCACCACTCGGTCGACCGGCGCCCACCCGCCCTCGACCCGCGACGCCCACACCACCGCCGCGCGGGCCGGCGCGCTGAGCGCTCCGATGCAATCGGCGAGGCCGTCCAGCACGGCCGAGTAGCGGGGAGCGAAGGAGAGCACGTCCTCGTCGGGGTCGTCCAAGCGCCTCTCCACGAGGGCATAGGCCAGGTCGGGCGGGTCGGCGGTCGTGAGCAGCCGGCGCGCCGCCGCCAGCGCCGCAGGGTGGCCGCCGACCTTGCGCACGATCAGGTCCGCCGACTCGTCCTGACCGGGCCGGCTGCCGACGACGGGCGGCGCGCCCTGCAGCAGCACCGGCCGCATGCCGTCCAGGTCGGGGAAGGCGATGTCGACGAGGGTCCCGGGGTCGTCGGCGCGGGAGACCGCTCCAGTGATGAGCGTCGACCCCCGCGGTTGCGGATTGCGGAACCGGCGCAGTGCCGCGTGGCCGTGTGGCGCGGGCAGGCCGTCGAGTACCCACAGCGACGGCGCGCCCGACCGGTCGATGCGCTCGGCCACCTCGGCTAGCTGCACCGCGGGATCCCCTCTGACCGCTTCGCCGATACCGAGCAGTTCGCACACCGTGGCGAGTCCGCGGGTGAACGCGTCCTCGGCCGGCTCCTCTGGCCGCTCACCCATCGAGAACCAGAAGATGCCGCCGGGATAGGACGCGCTGAACTGCAGGGCGTAGTCCTGGGCGAAGGCCGCCGCGGCCGCCCGGTCGAGCGAGCAGAGCCGCGCGGTCCCGCCCTCCCATGCTCCGGTGTGGTACGCCGCTGCGCCGGGCCGCAGAGCGCTGTGCGCCGCCCACAACTCGGCGCGGAACGGCTGCGCGGCAGTGCTGCCCACCGGTGGCGGGGGCGGGTACCAGGGGGTGGCAGCCGCCTCTGGGGGCGCGCCGATCGCGCCGCCGACCGAGCGCACCTGCTCCTCGATGGCCGCGGCAAGCGCGTCGAGCCGGCCCGAGTACTCGTAGAGCGACAGCGACCGCCGGTCGCGCAGCTCAGTGGGGTGGACGTGGTCGAACCCGGTGTGGGGATTGACGACGGCGATACGTCGGCAGGGGTCGCCCTCGCGCTGGCCGGCCACATAGGTGGCGGTCAGCTCGAAATTGCAGGACCGGCGGTAAAGGTAGCGTTCCGAGTAGAAGGCCAGCAAGAGTGTGGAGCGGGCGAGGTTCTCTGCGAGGCTGCGGCTGATGCTGGAGAAATCGCGGACATTGCTGCTGTCCACGAAAATGCGGAGGCCGCGCTCCCGGAGCGCACTGATGAGCGGCTCCGCCAGCCGGTAGTCAGCGCGCGGATAACTGAAGAAGACGTCCCAGTCAGCGTGTGCCAAACGTGCTCCTTCCGCTGCGGACGCCGGTGAAAGGATAGCCTCCGGCGTCACAGCGGCCGCAGGGGCAACGCGATTCCCCATAACGGATGTGCTCTTCTGCCCCGGGTGCGGCGATGTGTACCGTACTGTCGGTGGAAGAATCCGGTGCGGCAGCCGCCGCATTCCCCCGGTGTTCCGCCGGCCCGCGCCGATGCCGCTGCGAGGGCGACGCGACGGCGCGACCGGGTGCCTGCGCGGCTGCAGAAGGCCGCGACTGCTCGGCCGCGCGCGAAGGGAGACAAGGCGAGTGCCGAAGCCGAGCCAGGTGTCCGTGAAGCTCTCGATTCCGATGTTCGGCGAGATCAGCGGCGTGTGGGAGCCGGATGACGCTGAGCGCCGGGCCGCCTGGGAGCTCTATGTCGAGCTGATCACCCGCGTCACCGTCGTCGACCTGCGGCCGGACGAGGGCCTGATGCGCGAAGCGCTCGGCTCGGTCTACACCCTGTTCGGCAGCACTCGCGAGATCCTGCGCCGCTACGGCCCGGATGTGGCACTGCGCCGCCCCCGCGGGAAACTGTCCTTCGGCGCGATCTCGGTGGCGGTGCTGAACGGCGCGCTGCGCCCCTTCCTCGCCCGCTGGCACCCCGCGCTCACCTCCTATGAGGCCACGCTGCCGGAGGGCGGCGACCTGGTTGCACACGAGCGGGCGTGGGAGCACGCTGACGAGCTCCGCCGCGAGCTCGCCGAGGTCCGCACCGCGCTGACCGACCTCGCCCGCCTCCTCGCCGAGGTCGCCGGGGTCGCCGACTTCCACGGCATCGCCTCGCCTCACGACCCCGACGGCCGCACCTGACTCGGCAGCGTATCGGCCGCCCTGCCCGACGGGTCCGCTACCGCAATGGGATCTGCGTAGCACAAGCGTCGCCCCTGGGTGCGGGAAGCAGTACGCCGGCAGCGGGGGCAGAATGGCGGCATGCGGGTCGACGTGCTGGGGCCGCTGCGGGTGGCCGGCAGGGGCGGTGAAGTGCGGATCGGCGGGGCGCGGGTGCGCGCACTGCTGGTGCGGCTCGCCTTGGATGCGGGGCACCCCGTCGGCACAGCGGCCCTCACCGGCGACCTGTGGCCGGACTCCGAGCCCGCCCACCCGGACGCCGCCCTGCACTCCCTGGCATCCCGGCTGCGGAGGCTCCTGCCGGACCCGGCAGCGGTGCGGACCTCCCCCGGCGGCTACCTGCTGGACGTACCGGCCGACGCCGTGGACGCCCTGCGGTTCACCCGCCTGGCAATCGGCGGGCGCCGCGCGCTGGCCGCCGGCGACACCCGCGGCGCGGCCGAGTCCCTCGCCCAGGCGCTCGCGCTCTGGCGGGGCGACCCGCTGGCGGGCGCCGACCGGTACCCCTTTGCCGCGGCGGCCGCGGCGGCCCTGGAGTCCCGCCGTCTGGACGCCGTGGAGGACCGGGCGGAGGCGGACCTCGCCGGCGGCGGCCCGAGGTGGGGAGCAGCGGCCGAACTGGAGCGGCTCGCCGCCGCGAACCCCGTGCGCGAGCGGCTGCGGCTGATGCTGGTGCGCACGCTCGCCGCCGAAGGCCGCCAGAGCGAGGCGCTCGCCGCCTACGAGGAGTACCGCACCCTCCTCGCCGAGACGCTCGGCGCCGACCCCGGGCCCGACCTGCAGGCCCTCCACCTGCGCCTGCTCCGCGGCGCAGCGGAGCCCGGCCCCGCCGCGCAGCGCGGCGCCCCGCCGGCGCCGCTCACCGCGCTGATCGGGCGCGACAGAGAACTGCAGCAGCTGTCCGACCGGCTGCGCACGCACCGCCTGGTGACCCTGGTCGGGGCGGGCGGCGCAGGCAAGACCCGGATCGCCGTGCGTGCGGCCGCCGACGCCGAACGCGCCCGCTTCGCCGATCTCGGGCCGGTCGCCGACCCCGGCGACGTGCCGCACGCCGTGGCCGGTGCGCTCGGACTGCGCAGCTCCCCGGACGCCGCTGACCGGATCGCCGAAGCCCTCGCGCTGCGCCCGCCGCTGCTGGTGCTGGACTGCTGCGAACACGTCCTCGACGCCGCGGCGCACCTGGTTCAGGTGCTGCTGGAGCGCTGTCCGCAGCTGCGCATCCTCGCTTCGTCGCGGGAGCCGCTGAGCCTGAGCGGCGAAGCCGTCCTGCCGGTGCCGCCGCTCGACCCCGGTTCCGCGGCGCGCCTGTTCACCGAGCGGGCCCAGGGAGCCGACCCGGCCTTCGCCGCGGAGGCCGGCGCCGTGGCGCACATCTGCCGGCGCCTCGACGGCCTGCCGTTGGCGCTCGAACTCGCCGCCGCCCGAACGCGGTCCATGTCCGCAGAGATGCTCGCCGCGGGCCTGGACGACCGCTTCGCCCTTCTCGGCGATGCATCCCGCGGTTCGCCGCGCCGGCACCGGACGCTGCAGGCCGCCGTGGCGTGGAGCTGGGACCTCCTCTCCGACAGCGAGCGCGGCGCGGCCGAGCGGGCCGCCGTCTTCCCCGGCGGCTTCGCGGCGGACGCCGCGGAGCGCCTGGGCATCACCCGCCGCGACCTCCTCGCCCTCACCGCCAAGTCGCTCATCGACCGCGACGGGGACCGCTACCGGATGCTCGACACCGTCCGCGCCTACGGCAGAGAGCGCCTCTCCGAGCGGGGCGAGCTGCAGGCCGCGCTCGCGGAGCACGCCGCCTGCTACCGGGAGCTCGCCGAAAGAGCCGCCCCCCACCTGCGCGGCGCGGAGCAGCTGGGCTGGCTCGAGGTACTGGACGCCGAGCGTGTCCACCTGGTCGCCGCGCTCCGGTTCACGTCCGATGCGGGCGAGGCGGAGGCCGCGCTGCGGCTCGGCGCCGCCCTCGGCCTCTACTGGGCGATCCGGGGAGAGCACGCCGAAGCGGTGCGCCTGCTGAGCGGGGTCCTGCGGGCGGCCAGAGGCGCGCAGCCGGCAGCAGAGGGGCTGCGCGTGCGCGCGGCGGCGGCCTACCTCCTCAACGCCGCGCTGGCGGGAACCCTCGACGGAGCCGCCGCCGACGCCGCCCCGCTGCCCGAGGCGGGCGGCCCCGCAGGCGCCTTCGTCCGCGCGGTCGCGGCACTGGCGGCGGGCGCGCCCGGCATCGGCGCCGCCGAGCTGGGTCCGCACCTCGGATCCCCCGACCCGTGGACCGACGCGGTCCTCTTGCTGGCCCGCTCCCTGCTGCATGATGCGGCGGGCCGGCCGGAGCGCAGCCGCGCCGACATGGAACAGGCCGCGAAGGGCTTCCGCGCGGCCGGCGAGCGCTGGGGGCTCGCGCTCGCGCTGACAGCCGCCGCCGCGGACCGGGCCGCCGCGGGCCAGGCCGGTGCGGCCGGCGCCCTGCTGGCCGAGGCCGAACCCGCGGCGCGCGCGCTCGGCGCAGCCGAGGGCGCGCTCGTCTGGCAGGCCATGGTCCGCATCGACATCGGCGACACCGCCGCGGCACAGGCCGTCCTCGAGGAGGTCGCCGCCACCGCCGAGGAGGCCCGCCACGGAGCCGCAGCCAGGATCTGCCTGGCCGACCTCGCGCGGCAGGCGGGCCGCACCGCCGAGGCGCGGGAGCACCTGGAGCTGGCTCCGCGCTGCGCCGACCAGTCGGTGGGTGCGCTGCGCGCGGCCGCGGAAGGCCGCCTCGCGGCGGCCAGCCGCAGCCCCGAGGCGGCCCGGTGCCATTTCACCGACGCGCTCGCCCGCGCCTCCGCGATCGCCGACACGCCGCTGCTGGCCAGCGCCGCCGTCGGTATCGCCGACCTGCTGAACCAGCAGGGAGCTGCCCGCTCTGCCGCGGAGGTGCTGGGTGCGGCCGACGCAGTGCGCGGCGGGCCCAACCCGCACCATCCCGACGTTGCCCGGGTCGCCGCCGTGCTGCTGACCCACCGCGCCGCCTACGAGCAGGGCCGCGCCCTGGCACCCGACCGGGCCCTCGAAATGATCCGCGCCCGCTAGGGCGTGCTGGGTGGACACCTGCCCTGCTGCGCGACGAGCGCCCCCCACCCTCACGCCCTCGGGCCGATGCGCGGCACGCCCTGGACCGGCCCCGCGGCCTGCGCCAGGGCGCCGGCCGCTACCGGGCGCGGGCTGCCTCCTTCTGCTGCCGCCGCTGGAAGTCGGCCCGGCACCCCTTGCAGCAGAAGGCGTACAGCGTGCCGTCCAGGGTGAGCGTGGGGGAGTCGCCGTCCAGCGGGACCAGCATTCCGCAGATCGGGTCTTTCAGTGCCCTGCCCTGCTCGGCGTCCTCCGCGAAGGGCTGGTTCATCAGGTCCACGACCCCCTGCGAGGTGGTGGGCTGGCCGTGCAGGCCCAGGCTGCCTTCGGTGATGCCCACGACGTGCACCTGCACGAGCGGCTCCCGGTAGGCGGCCTCCCCCAGCCCGGACTCCTCAGCGAGGATCCGGGTCGCGGTCGTGATCAGCGTCGCGCTCAGATCCTTCCGCCAGGGCGCCGGCAGCGCGATACGCACGGCGAAGCGGGGCCGGTCGTCCGCGGCGAGTGCGTCCTCGCTGACCACCCAGACCGGGCACTCGTGCACCACCACCTGGAACAGGGAGCCGAACACCTGCGCGAGGGCGGGCGCGATCTCCTCGGCCTCTCCCGGGTCGGAGTCGAGCTCCTGGAGTGAACCCAGGCGGACGGCCGTGCGCCGGAGCCGCTCCGGCGCGAGCGCCCCTGCGGGCGCGAACAGTTCGATGAATATCATCGGCGGTCACCTCCGCCCCCGACGCTGCCCGGAGCGCCTGCCAAATCCCTGTCAGACGCCTGCGGCGGCCGCGTGCCGGTGTCCCGGGGCGGGCGGTTGCGCGACGGCTGAGAGAGCGGCGGTACCGCCCGGACCAGCCCCATCGGCCCTCCCCGGCCGGGGAAGAGCGCGTGCGGCCGAGGCTGCCGCTGCGCCGGTTTCCTGCCGGAGTCGACCGGGGCTCCCGCGCTGGAGCGCAGGCCGGCCGTCAGGCTGCGGCGGCGCCTGCCGGCGGGGCCGCCGAATTCCATGGCGCTGCGTCCGCAGGGGGCGATCGGTGCGACGTCCCGCCCAGCGGCGGCACCGGCGGCTGATCCAGGACCGTCAGGGCCCTGCGCTGGATTCAGCCGGGCGCCCGCTCCAGCAACGGTCTACGGCGCCGCCACGCCGTTGCGGTAGGCCCAGACGACGGTCTGCAGCCGGTCCCGGGCGCCGACCTTGGTCATGACCCGCCCCAGGTGCGACTTGACGGTGCTGGCCTCGATGACCAGGGTCTCGGCGATCTCGACGTTGGACATCCCCTGCGAGAGCAGGCGCACGATGTCGGTCTCGCGGCCGGTCAGCAGGGCGCGGGCGCCGCTGTCCGAGCGGGCGGGCGTGCGCCGGGCGAACTCCGCGATGACCCGGCGGGTCACGGCCTGGTCGACCAGGGCGTAGCCGGAGGCGAGCTGCCGCACCGCCGCGACCACCTCCTCGGGGGCGGAGTCCTTGAGGATGAACCCGCTCGCTCCGGCTTCCAGCGCACCGAAGACGTACTCGTCCGTGTCGAAGGTCGTCACGACGAGTACGGCGGGAGGAGCGCCGGAGGAGCGCTCAAGGATCGCGCGGGTGGCGGTGAGCCCGTCGCCGCCGGGCATGCGCACATCCATGCACACCACGTCCGGCTGGACGCGCTCCACCAGGTCGATCGCGCTCCGGCCGTCGCTGCATTCCCCGACCACGGTGATATCGCCGGCGGATTCGAGGATGACCCGGAATCCCGCGCGGACCACGAACTGGTCATCCACCAGGGCGACCTTGATCATGGGGGGCGTCCTCCGCTGTCGCGCGATCGGCCCCGTCGGCCGAGAGGTTCCGCGCGCAGGGAAGTGTAATGCGAACGCGCCATCCCCCCGAATCCGTCGGTCCGCACTCCAGCGCGGCGCCGATCAAATCGGCCCGCTCCCGCATTCCGATGAGCCCGAGGCCGCGCAGTTCGCGGCCGGAATCGGCGCGTTCGCTCCCGGGCCCGTTCTCGATCTGCAGCATTGTTGCGGACGGCTGGTAATCGAGATCGATTCGGACCGGTGCCCCCGCCGCGTGGTCGCGCGCGTTGGCCAGCGCTTCCTGCGCGACGCGGTAAAAGGCCGAATCCGCCACCGGCGGCAGCGCCCGCGGAGGGCCGCCGCGGTCGAATCCGACCGCCGCGCCGGACTCCCGCTCCCGCGCCACCAGCGCGTCCAGGGCGTCGACCCCGGGGACCGGTGTGCCGCTCGTCCCCGCACCGGTATCCCCGTCCTCGCCGGCGGTGTCGTGCGGGCTTCCCGGCTCCCGCAGGGTGCCGACCATCATCCGCAGGTTGACCAGTGTCTCCCGGCCCTGGGCGCGGACCCAGGCGACCATCTGCCGGGCGGCCTGGTCGTCCCGGCCGATCAGCTGCTCGGCGGCGCCGGTCTGGACCACCATCCCGGAGAGGTGGTGCGCCGCGATGTCGTGCAGCTCCCGCGCCATCCGGGTGCGCTCGCCCCGGATCGCGCCGCGGACCCGCTCCCGCTGCGCGTCGGCGGCCCTGCGCTCTTCCAGCAGCGCGAGGCGCCGCCGGGCCGCCAGGTCGCTGCCGATGAGTCCGGGAAGGCCGAAGGCGAGGGCGGCGGAGACGGCGGCGGTCGCGGCGCCGGTCCAGGGGCCGCCCAGGTATTCGGCGGCCGGTGCGAGCCCGGCCAGCGGCGGCAGCGCGGAGACGGCGCCGCACAGGGCCAGGCCGGCCGTGACCGCCGCCAGGTAGGGCCACAGCTTCCGCAGCGGAAGGGAACCGCCCGCGGTGTATCCGGCGACGAAGCAGGCCAGCCCGAACAGGGTGGCGTCGGCGGGGATCAGCACGATGATTCCGCCCTGCCCCGCAGCGACCGCCGCGAGGCAGAGCAGCGGCGCCTTCCTGCGCCCGTACAGCGCCGCCGACTGCAGGACCAGGAGAAGGGCGATCGCACCCACGCCGGCCGGCGCGAACGGGGTCCCCGCTGCTGCGGCCATGTAGTCGACCGAGGCCAGCAGGGCGCACGAGGCCGCCGCCACGAGGACGCAGAGGAGGCCGTCGCGCGCCAGCAGGGCCCGCACTCCGCGCAGCGGCACCGTCCCTTCGCCCGGCGGGCCGTCCGGGGCGGTGCCGCGGGCGCGGACGGATGCTGCGCTGCTGCCCGATCCGCGCTGTTCTGCCGATCCGTCGCGTGCCATAGTGCGCCTGCTTTGCCTGGGGGACGGGGGTGGGAGCGGGCGGTGCCGTCCACCGGCCAGGAGAGCGGCCGGTGGACGGCACCGCCGTCACGGAGGGGTCAGAATGACACGCTTCCGGTGACCATCCCGAACACGAGGGCGATCCAGCCGGCCCCGAGAAGGGCGGTGAGGACGAGCGCACTGCCGGCGTAGCGCAGCCAGCCTGCGCGGTTCCGGATGTCGTGGTAGAGGACGAAGCCGGCCGGGATGAACCCCAGCACGCCCAGCCCCTGCACCACCTGGAACACCCGCAGCAGGCCGAAGGGGACCTCCACGAAGCTCATCGCCATGGTCATGGCGAGGATCCAGCCGCCGAAGGCGAGCAGGGTCGCAGCAACGGCGGACCGCGTCAGCACCCGCGCCCACCGGCCGTCCTTGGGGCGGCGGGGCAGCTTCAGCCGCCAGCGGGTGACGGCGCTGACCGGCCAGGAGACGAGGGCGAGCAGCAGGACCAGCACCGACGCGCCGGCGATGGGGATCGCCACCGCTCCCTGCGTCTCCGGGTCCACCGGCAGCAGCGAGAACGCGGTGGTCCCGATCGCCCGGACCTCGCCGTCGACGACGTCGGCCGCCAGCGTGCGGTGGCCGTCGATTTCGCGCCACAGCCACGGCTCCACCTCCACGTACTCGGTCAGCTTCCCGGTCTCCGGACTGGTCAGGGTGATCGTCCCGTCCTCCGTGGCGGAGATCTCGGTCTCCTCCAGCGCGTAGGCGACGGCGACGAAGTTGCTGCGGATCGCCCGCGAGGTCGCGTAGGTCCCCTGCAGCGCGGCCGCGTGCTCGGCGGCCGTCGGCTCGGGCGAAGGAGCGGCGCTTTCGCCCTGCCCGCCCGGGAAGTAGCGGTCGGCGAAGGCGTCCGTGAGCGCAACGCGGACGTGATGGCTGATGGCTTCGGCGTTTCCGCTGCTGTTCAGGGTGACGAAGATCCCCGCGTTCTGCTCCGGGTAGATGTTCATCTGGGAATGGAAGAGGTTGGTGTCACCGCCGTGGCTGACCACCCGGTGCCCGTTGCGTTCTTCGAGGAAGAACCCGAGGCCCATCTGCCCGCCGGCCGCGAGGCCGCCCAGGCTCTCTTCGCCCAGCCCCGGCTGGTGCATCTCCGCGATCGTCTCCGGCTGCAGGATTCCGGCGCCCCTGGACGATTCCATGTGCACCTGCATGAACCGCGCCATGTCGGTGGCGGAGGACGTCAGTGCGCCGGCGGGGGCGTCCGAAACGTTCTCGAACTGCTCGACCGGCGGCTGCTCGTCGCTGGGGTAGGCCTGGGAGAGGCGGTTCTGCAGGCCTTCCGGCAGCGGCTGCTGCATGGTGGAGGAGTCCATGCCGGCCGGTGCGAGGACCTCCTTCTCAACCAGGTCGTCGAACGGCACGCCGGACACCTGCTCGGCGATGTACCCGGCCAGCGCGATGCCGTAGTTGGAGTAGGCGGGCGTCGTCCCGGGCCGGTAGAGCTGCGCGGGCGCGTCCTCGGCCACCGCCGTGCGCAGTTCCATCCCTTCGGGGGGCATCGCGTTCGCGATCCGCTCTTCGAACCCGCCCGTGTGGGTGAGCAGGTGGCGCAGGGTCAGATCCTCGTCGAAGGCGCGGTCCACCTCGAAGTCGAGGTACTCGTCGACGTCGGTGTCCAGGTCCAGCTTGCCGTCTTCGACCAGCGTCATCACCGCGGTCGCCGTGAACACCTTGCTGATCGAGGCGACCCGGAAGAGGGTCTCCTCCGGATCGACCGGCTCCCGCTCCGCGAGGTCGGAGTAGCCGTATCCGCGGGTGGTGAGGAGTTCGCCCTCGCTGACGACGCTGACGGACGCACCCGCGATCCCGGAGTTCTCGAGGGCGCTCGGGAGCATGCCGTCGAGCCAGGCGCTGACGTCGGCCTCGGTGAGTTCCGCGGTCGCGTCCTCCGGGGCGCTGACCGTCGGTGCGGCGATGGGAGCGGAGGCGCCGCCCCCGCATCCGGAGACGAGGACCGCGAGGGCACCCGCGGCGGCGAACGCCGCCCAGCGGCGCCGAACGGGCGGCGGCTGCCGGGAGGGGAGGGGGTCGTTGCTGGTCACGGAGGGCTCCTGGGGTCGGGGGCGCCGGTTCGGCCACGGCGCCCGGTCGGAGACTCCAGCCTGTCCGTGCAGGGGCTCCGGCATCTTCTCGCCCGAGTCGGCACTTGGCGTGCGACTTAAGGAGGAACCCGGGTCCGCCGCGTGAGGGCAGCCCCGCGGAGTGGACCGCGCCCGGTGCACTTGCAGTACCACCGGCGCCGAAACGGCCGCCACAGCGGGTGAACACCGGGTGTCCACTTTCCTGGTGAAATTGGCTAATGTTTAGTTCGGTGATATTCGGACCTAATTTGGGCCCATAGAGAGCCATTGACTCCGTTTGATCCTGATTGGCGGCGCGAAGGGGATTCCGCAGGTCGGAATCGGAGGTGATTTCGCAGTTCGGCGCGGCGTTCCGGCCCTGCGGAGCGATGCCTGGTATTTCTGTCTCTGTGGCGATACATCACGTGTACCGTCGGTCCGAAAACGGGGCGAAAAGCGACGCGAGTCGCGGCGCTCGTCATCGTCTGGTGGCTTTTCGTTGGCCGATGCCTTGGGTCGTGTTCAGTCCGTTCCACAAAGGTGGCTCTCCGCCGGCCCGTCCGGTCGGCGCCATCGTCCGATGGATTCCGGTCCCCCGAGACAACGGAGAGCGCTGCATGTTCCCGAGACTTCCGCGGCCCGCCCGCAGGGCGCGCCCGCCCATCCGTGCCGCGGCAGCCGTTCCGCTGGCCGTCGTCACCGCCCTTCCGCTGCTGGCCGCTGCACCGCCCGCGTCCGCCGACCCCGGCCGGCAGGCGGACGGCGCCTACCGCGGCGAGGTGGAGGTCGTCCCCGCCGGAGACGGTTCCGCCGCCGGCGAGACCGTGTCCGGCCGGGTGTTCGTCGACGCCGACCGGGACAGCTCCAGCGACGGCGAGAAAGGGCTCGCCGACGTCGCCGTCACCAACGGCCGCGATGTGGTGCGCACCGACGGCGAGGGCCGCTACGAGCTGCCCGCATTCGACAACATGACCGTGTCGATGACCCAGCCGGCGGGCTACCAGGTGCCGCTGGACGAGAACAACATCGCGCAGTTCCACTACAACCACCTGCCCGAGGGCTCCCCGGAGCTGGAGCACGGCGGGATCGAGCCCACCGGCCCGCTGCCGGCGGAGGTCAACTTCCCGGTGGCGGAGAGCGACCTGACTGCAGCCGAGGAGCAGAGCTGCATCATCGCCGGCGACCTGCAGACCACCGACTCCGAAGAGATCGAGTACGCGCGCGCCGGCGCTATCGGCGACCTCGCCCAGCGCGACGACTACGCCGGCTGCGGCACGCTCTTCGTCGGCGACGTCGCCAACGACGACCTCTCGCTCTACCCGGAGATCAAGGAGCTGGTCGGGGAGACCAACGGCCCGGTCCGCTTCCTTCCGGGCAACCACGACCTGGACCTCGACTCCACCGATCCCGAGCACAGCACGGACACGTTCCGCGCCCAGCTGGCGCCGGAGTACTACTCCTACGACGTCGGCAACATGCACTACGTCGCGCTGAACACGGTGGAGTACCCGTGCGCTCCGCACGAGGACAGTCCGGACGGCATCGCCGAGCACTGCTCCGACGCCGAGGGCTCGCCCGCCTACAACGGGCGCCTCGACGAGGACCAGCTGAAGTGGCTGGAGCAGGACCTGGCTGCCGTCGGGGAGGACAAGCTCGTCGTCCTCGCCGGGCACATCGGCCTGGTCAACTACGCCGACCAGAGTGAGCCGGTGCACCAGGTGGACCAGGTGAAGGAGATCCACGCGATGCTCGAGGGCCGCGAGGCCGTCGCGGTGTCCGGGCACAGCCACAGCATCGAGAACATGGCGGCGGGCGACGACGCGCAGGGCTGGCGCGACCTGCTCGGTGTCGAAGGCCTGCCGTTCCCGCACATCACCGCCGGCGCGATCTCCGGCGACTGGTACTCCGGCCAGGTCGGCGACGGCGGCTATCCGACCGCCGTCGGGCGCGACGGCGGCCGCCCCGGTGTCGTCACGCTGGACGTGAGCGGCAGCGAGTTCCGAGAGCGCTACACCGTCACCGGCGAGCCGGACGAGGTGCAGACGCAGCTGGGCATCAACAGCCCCGCCTACCGCGACTGGTACGCGGAGTGGAGCGGGAAGCCCGGTGAGGCACCCGAGTTCGCGGACCCGCTGGTCGTCAGCGAAGACGACCTCGCGGGCGGCACCTGGCTGACCACCAACGCCTTCTTCGGCTCCACCGGAGCCCAGGTCGAGGTGGCCGTCGACGGCGCCTCCGCCACGACCGAGCGCACGCAGCAGATGCAGGGCGAAGCCGCCAACGTGGGCGCCGAGTGGTCCGACCCCGCCGCGGTGCAGGAGCAGCTCGTGCACGGCGGCAGCCTCGCCGACCGGGCGATGCACCTCTGGCGCACCGAACTGCCGTCCGGCCTGGAGCCGGGCGCGCACACGGCCGACGTGACGGTGACCGACGCCCACGGGCGCGAGTTCACCGACAGCCTCGACTTCGAGGTGGTCGCGGAGCGCTAGGGCGCGGACCGCCGAAGGGCCGCCGCCCAGCCAGGGCGGCGGCCCCTCGCGACTCCGGTCTCCGCCGGCGCACAGCCCTGACCTGGCGGGAGATCCGGAGCTGCGGACACCGGGGCGGCATCATCGGCATGGCTCCAAGAATTGAACCACTCAAGAAAACATGCTTAACTGGGCCCATGCACCCGACCGACGCCGAAGCCGCCCTCCGGGGCGCTTCGCTCCGTGTGACCGGGCCAAGGGTTGCGGTGCTGGAGGCCCTCGGGGACCATCCGCACTCCGATGCCGCCACCGTTCTCCGCCTGGCCCGCTCCCGGCTCGGCGCCGTCTCCACCCAAGCGGTGTACGACGTGCTCAGAGCCCTCACGGACGTGGGGCTGCTGCGACGGATCGAACCTGAAGGCTCATCCGCGCGCTACGAGCGCCGTGTCGGCGACAACCACCACCACGTGATCTGCCGCAGCTGCGGCGCGATCGCGGACGTGGACTGCGCGACCGGCTCGGCGCCGTGCCTTGAGGCATCGAACAACCACGGCTACGCCATCGATGAGGTCGAGGTCGTCTACTGGGGCGTGTGCCCCCAGTGCCGCACGCCCTGACACGGCGGCGCCGTTGACGGTGCTGAACGCCTTCTCCCAAGGAACAGGAACACATGTCGCACGACAACACCAATCCGCTCACCACAGCGAACGGCGCCCCCGTCGCCGACAACCAGAACAGCCTCACCGCCGGTCCGCGCGGCCCGATGCTTCTGCAGGACCTGTGGTTCCTTGAGAAGCTGGCGCACTTCGACCGCGAGGTCATCCCCGAGCGCCGCATGCACGCCAAGGGCTCCGGCGCCTGGGGCACCTTCCGGGTCACCCAGGACATCACCCGCTACTCCAAGGCGGCGCTGTTCTCCGAGGTCGGCAAGGAAACCGAGATGTTCGCCCGGTTCTCCACCGTCGCCGGCGAGCGCGGCGCGGCCGACGCCGAGCGCGACATCCGCGGCTTCGCCCTCCGCTTCTTCACCGAAGAGGGCAACTGGGACATCGTCGGCAACAACACCCCGGTCTTCTTCTTCCGGGACCCGCTGAAGTTCCCCGACCTGAACCGCGCCGTAAAGCGGGACCCGCGCACCAACATGCGCTCGGCCGAGAACAACTGGGACTTCTGGACCAACCTCCCCGAGGCGCTGCACCAGGTCACCATCGTCATGTCGGACCGCGGCATCCCGGCCAGCTACCGGCACATGCACGGCTTCGGCTCGCACACCTTCTCGTTCGTCAACGCCGAGAACGAGCGCTTCTGGGTCAAGTTCCACTTCCGCACCCAGCAGGGCATCGAGAACCTCACCGACGACGAGTCCGCCAAGGTCATCGCGGACGACCGCGAGTCGGCCCAGCGCGACCTCTTCGACGCCATCGAGCGCGGCGAGAACCCGAAGTGGACCTTCTACATCCAGGTCATGCCGGAGGCGGACGCGGAGAACTACCGCTTCCACCCCTTCGACCTGACCAAGGTCTGGTCCAAGAAGGACTACCCGCTCATCGAGGTCGGCGAGTTCGAGCTCAACCGGAACCCGGAGAACTACTTCGCCGACGTCGAGCAGGCCGCCTTCACCCCGGCGAACCTGGTGCCCGGCGTGGGCGTCTCCCCGGACCGCATGCTCCAGGGCCGCCTGTTCTCCTACGGTGACGCCGCCCGCTACCGCCTGGGCGTCAACCACCACCAGATCCCGGTGAACTACCCGCGCGGCGCCGCGATGGTGAACACCTACCACCGCGACGGCACCATGCGGGTGGACGGCAACCAGGGCGGCGTCCCCGGCATCGAGCCGAACTCCTACGGCCGCTGGAAGGAGCAGCCGGCCTACGCGGAGCCCGCTCTGGGCATCGGCGGCACCGCCGACCGGTTCGACTACCGCGAGGACGACGACAACTACTTCCAGCAGCCCGGCGACCTCTTCCGCCAGATGAACGCCGAGGAGCAGCAGCGCCTGTTCGCCAACACCGCGCGGGCGATCGACGGCGCCTCCGACGCCACGATCGAGCGCCACATCGCCAACTGCACCAAGGCCGACCCGGCCTACGGCGAGGGCGTCCGCAAGGCGGTCGAGGCCAACAAGGCCGGCACCCTGTAGCGGCGCATCCCTGCAGGCGCCTCCGGAGGCCGCGCCTCGGCGGAAGGCCGGCACCCCGCGGCACCGTGCGCGTCCCGCGGGCAGCCTGAGCCGGCGGCCTGCACACGCAGCGGGCCGGCGCGGTCGAACCGACCGCGCCGGCCCGCTGCAGTTGTCCGCCCTGCCCTGCGGCCTAGCCCTCTTCGGGTAGCAGCCCGGTGCGGCCGAACATCTCGGCGGCGGCCCGTGCGCTGGGCGTGCCGGCATCCAGGTCGGCGCCTGCCGCGACGAGGGCGGCGACGACCTCGTCCTCGCCCTTGAACAGCGCACCGGCAACCGGCGACTGGTCGCGGTCGTTGCGGAGGTCGACATCCGCGCCGCGGGCGATCAGCGCCGCGACCGTCTCGGCCCGGCCGTGGTAGGCCGCGAGCATCAGCAGGCTGTTGCCGTCGCCGTCGCGGGAGTCCGCGGGCAACCCGTGGTCCAGGAACTCCGCCAGTTCCCCGGTCTGCCCGTTCCGGGCGAGGTCCATCGCGATGGTGACGACGCGTTCGGTCTGTTCAGGGGTAAGGCCGCTCATTCCTCCAGGCTAGGTCTTGTTGGGCGGAATCCGGGGCCGCCGCGGGCGGCGCGGCCGAGGAGTCCGCTGCTCACCCCGCTGGAGGAGCGCCGGCCCGGCGTCCGCTTTCTCCCGGTACGGATGGGTGCGAACCAACCCGCTCATCCGCGCGTCCTATGTGTGTGCAGTGCACCTGAGTGCCCGGCGCTCCGGGTGGCGGGCCGAGTGGTCCGGGCCGTCCGCGCCGGTGCGGGGTGTGCACAGCGGAGCGGCGCGCCCGGAGTGCCGTCCGTTTCCCGCAGGGGAGCGGAGTGTGTCGGGCCTGCTGACGCAGAGTGAAAGCGCGACGCTGCAGTGAACGCGCGACAAAGGGGTCATGTAGCGTGATCAGACCCCACACCTCCCTTTCGAGCGATGAATGGATACGGTATGGATCCCTTGCGGCCCCACGACCCTCGGCGAATCGGCGTCTACCGCCTTCGCGGTCGGCTCGGGGCCGGAGGCATGGGCGCGGTGTATCTCGCCAGCTCTCCCGGCGGGCGCGACGTGGTGGTCAAGGTCGTGCATTCCGACCTCGCCGGCACGCCGACGACGCGGCAGCGGTTCGCCCGCGAGATTGAGGCGGCGCGTAAGATCGGCGGGTTCCACACCGCCCAGATCGTCGACGCCGGGCCGGACGACGACCCGCCGTGGATGGCGGCCGAATACATCCCGGGCCGCACGCTGGAGGAGCTCATCCGCTCCGAGGGCCCGTTCCCCCCGGAGAAGGTGACCGCGCTCGCGGCCCAGCTCTCCGAGGGGCTCGCCGCGATCCACGCGCACGGCGTGGTGCACCGCGACCTCAAGCCGGCCAACGTTGTAATGGCCGACAGCGGCGCGCGGATCATCGACTTCGGTATCGCCCGCCCGGTCGGCGGAACCGCGCTGACCGAAGACGGCATGGTGGTGGGCACCTACTCGTTCATGTCGCCCGAGCAGCTGGAGACCGGCGACGTCGGCCCGGAGAGCGACATCTTCTCGCTCGGCTCCGTGCTGGCGTTCGCGGCCACCGGAGACTCGCCCTTCGAGGCGCCCACCATCCCCGGGATCGCCCACCGGATCACCGCGGCGCCGCCCAATCTCGGTACCCTCGCCGGTGAGCTCCGCACCCTGCTCACGGCCTGCCTCGAAAAGGACCCGGCCGACCGGCCCTCCGCCGCCGACCTCCTCAACCGCCTGGCCGACTTCCCCGCCGAGGCCGGCGAGGCCGGGGCGGACGGGGCCGAGGGCTACACGGAGCGGTTCGCGAGCGCGCTGGGGGGCGCAGCCGCGGGCGCCGCGGCATCGGCCGGTCCGGAGGAGGCCGGCGCCCCGCCGGACTCCGCAGCGGAGGCGCCCGAGCAGCAGAACACCACAGGGCCGCGCGACCGCAGCGCCTCGACCCCCGCCGAACCCGCGGCGGCCCCTGCGGCACCAGATGGAGGCCCCGCCGGCCCCGCCGACCGGAAGACCCACCCGCAGGCGAAGCGGGCGTGGCTGCTCGCGGCCGCGTCGCTGGTCCTGTGCCTGGTGGCGGTGGCGGTCCTGGTGTGGCGCGCGCCGTGGTCAGCTGAGCCCGAGCCGCAGAGCGCCGCGGGTGCCGCGGAAACGCCGAGCGCGTCGGCGCGCCCCGAGGCCGGCGCCGACTCCGGATCGGAGCAGCCGCCGCCGAGCGCGTCGGCCAGTGTCGAGGAGGAAGAGGAGAGCCCGGAGCCCTCGCCGAGCCCGTCGGAGACGCCGTCTCCCAGTGAGGAGGCGCCGGCGTCGGCGT
This sequence comes from Nocardiopsis coralliicola, assembly GCF_054779695.1. Lineage (NCBI taxonomy): Bacteria > Bacillati > Actinomycetota > Actinomycetes > Streptosporangiales > Nocardiopsidaceae > Nocardiopsis > Nocardiopsis coralliicola. The sequence goes on from NZ_BAAGXT010000008.1 coordinate 47,317, forward strand.
CCACGGTGGAGAGCGCGCAGACCGGCCGCTGCATGGACGTCAAAGACGCCAAGGCCGATCCGCAGACGCCGATCATCGTCCACGACTGCATCGACGACGCCGAATGGCAGCAGTGGGACGCCCCGGGCGACGGGACCTTCCGGTCCATGGGCTTCTGCCTCGACATCCCCAACGGCGCCCAAGAAGACGGCGCCCAGGTCCAGATCGCCACCTGCAACGGCTCCCAGGCCCAGCAGTTCCAGCACCGCCCCGACGGCACCCTCGTCAACCTCCATTCCGACAAGTGCGTCTCCTATCGCGGCGAGGGCGGCAATGCCACCCCCGTCGTCCAGGCCACGTGCGCCGGCGCCCCCGGCCAGAAGTGGAACTTCAGCTAGCAGCCGGCGGCGCGGCTCAGGCCCCCTGGAAGGCGGCGGCGTAGTCGCGGGCGAAGGTGTGGATCCCGCGTGCCGGGCGGCCGAGGATTCCGGGGACGTCGCCGGTGACCGCGGCGGCCTCGCCCGCGGCGTAGTGCGCGTAGTCCTCCAAGAGGCCGTCGACCTGCCAGCGGGGAAGAGCGTCGGCGAGAGCGGCGGCGAACGTGGCGGGGTCGGAGTCGGCGAAGGCGACGTCGCGGCCGAGCGCGGTCGCCAGCGCGTCGGCGATCTGGGCGTGGGTGAGCGGCTCCGGGCCGGTCAGGGTGCGGATGCCCAGAGGCGCGTCGGCGGTCAGGGCTGCAGCGGCCACCGCGCCGATGTCGCGCGCGTCGATCAGGCTCACCTCGGCCGAACCGATCGGCGCCGTGATGATGCCGCGGCTGCGGATGAGGTCGGCCATGACCAGCATGCCCTGCATGAACAGGTTCGGGCGCAGTACCGTCGCGCCGATGCCGCTGGCAGCCAGGTGGTCCTCGACGGCAGCGTGGTAGCGCAGGAACCGCACGGGGGAGTCGGTGCGGGCGGCGTACTGCGACAGGAGGACGACGTGGTCCACGCCGGCCTCGGCGGCCCGGTCGATGAAGCTCTTCTGCTGGTCCTCGGCCCGTTCCGTGGAGGGGGTGGTGAGGAACGCCGCGCGGACCCCGGCGAGGGCGTCCCGGACCGCGGCGGCGTCGTCGAGGTCGGCCGCGACCGCGGTGCCGGCCTCCTCCGGGATGGCGCCGGGACGCCGGCTGAGTGCCCGGTAGCGGACTCCGTTCGCGGCCAGGGCGGTGGTGGTGGCGCGCCCGGTCGTGCCGGTGGCGCCGGCGACGAGGATTTCAGGGTTCGTGGTCATTGCGGTGTCCTTTCCTAGATGAGAGTGACTGGTCACTCACTAGTGGGAGCTGGTGCGCTGGGCGATGGTCCGCGGGTGCAGGACTGGCTCAGTCGGGGTGGCGGATGCCGCGGGCGAGGGTCTGGGCCCAAGGGTCGTCGTCTTCGGTGACGCCGGCAGTGACGATGAGGTGGCAGAGCTGGCCGAACGCCATGAAGTTCTGCACGGCGCCGGCGTCGGCTCCGGACAGTGCGGAGGCCGTGGTGATCACCCGGGCGAGCCCGGCGCGCAGCGCCACCGCGATCTCCTCGTCGAGGTGTGCCGCCGACATGGCGTGCACCTGAAGGAGGAGCAGCGAGCGGTCGCGGATCAGCTCGGCGTAGGCGCCCCCCATGGTGTCGAGCACGGCCTGCGGCTCCTGCCCCGCGGCGGCCGACGCGGCGTCGCGCAGGGTCGCGTCGATCCGCTCGAACCCGCGGTCGAGTGCCGCCGTGAAGAGCTCCCGCTTCGTCGGGAACAGCTTGAACACATACGCCGACGAGATCCCCGCCGCGCGCCCGACCTGCGCCACGGTCGACCCGGTGTACCCGTGCTCGGCGAACACCTCCACCGCGGCCTCGACGATCTCGCCGCGCCGCTGCTCGGCGGTCGACAGGCTCCGAGTGCTCTTCATGTGAGTGACTGTACACTCACTCTTTCTGGTCGACAAGCCGCTCCTGCGCTCGGATCAGCGGGAGCCGCCGGCCCACCTGCCCGCCGCACCAGCGGAGAGCGGCCCGTGCCGGTGTCCGCCCGGGGGCGCTCCAGATGCGCCCCTTCCCCCATTATTTGTCGCCCGCCTATTCGGGCTGGCCGTGAGGTCCGGGGTCTCCAACCGAATTCCCATTTCGGGTGCCGGGGTTTGCGCGGTTCGCGGGATATGCAGCGCGACCTGCAGCGAAACGCCGCGGTGGCCGTTGCCACGGTGCGCGCGCAGGCCACTAATGAGATGCGCACCGCCGCATCCACACTGAAAGGCCCGCATGCGCGCTCTCCCGGTTATCGCCGCCGCCGTGTTCCTCGCCTCCCTCGCCGCGGCCCCCGCGTCCGCGGCCGAGGCGGTACCGCTCTCCGACGCCGTCGACCGCCTGCAGGTGGCGGAGGAGAGCAGGGCCGGCTACGACCGGTCGCTCTTCCCGCACTGGGTCGATTCCGACCGGGACGGCTGCAACACCCGGGCCGAAGTCCTGATCGAGGAGGCGACCGCGCCGCCCGAGGTCGGCGAGAGGTGCCGTCTCACCGGCGGCGAATGGACCTCCTACTACGACGATCGCGTGCACACCGAGGCGCGCGGCCTCGACATCGACCACGTCGTGCCCCTCGCCGAGGCGTGGGATTCCGGCGCCTCGGAGTGGCCCACCGCCCGCCGCCGCGACTACGCCAACGACCTCGACGAGCCGGTCGCGCTGGCCGCGGTGACCGCTCGGGAGAACCGGCAGAAGGCCGACAAGGACCCGTCCGAGTGGCTGCCCTCCGCCACGGCCGCGCACTGCCGCTACGCGACCGAGTGGACGGCGGTCAAGACGCGGTGGGGCCTGACCGTCGATCCGGCCGAGCACTCCGCCCTGGTCACCCTCGCCGATGGCTGCCCGGATGCGGTCGTGGAGACCTCGCCCGCCGCATAGCCGCTGCTGGGCGCGGTCCGCAGCCGGAGCGCGCCCAGCCCCCACCGTCAGGCGCCGCCGCGGCTCGGCCCGCGGACGTTCAGGTTCGGGGCCCGCCGGCCATGTCCCGGCCCAGCGACTCCGCGGCCGCCTGCAACGTCGCGACCAGCGCCGGAAGCCGCTCCGGGTCGTAGCGCATGCTGGGCAGCGAGACGGAGACCCCGGCCAGCGCGGCGCCGGAGCCCGGCTGGCTACACCCCCACCGCCCTGGCGCCCGGCCAGGAGCCCCGTTCACCCCTGTCCCGGTCCTGGCCCGCCGCGCAGCGCAGCCCACCGGGCTCAGCGCAGGTTGTGGCGCATCAGGACGCGGGGGAAGCCGGAGGCGGTGGAGCTGGTGGCGGCGGCGAAGGTGAAGCCGGCGCGTTCGAAGTTCTGCCGGAGGCCGACGAACGCCATGGTGAGGTCGACCTTGGCGCCGCCGTTGTCGACCGGGTACGCCTCGACGGCCGGGGCCCCGTTCGCGCGGGCGAAGTCGACGGCCCCCTCGATCAGCGGGTGCGAGATGCCCTGCTTCCGGTGGCCGGGGCGGATCCGGATGCACCAGAGCGACCACACGGGCAAGTCGTCGATGTGCGGGATCGTCCGGCTGCGGGCGAAGGCCGTGGCCGACCGCGGGGCGATGCCCGCCCAGCCGACCGGTTTGCCGCCGTCATAGGCGAGCACGCCCGGCGCGGGCTCGGAGCGGCACAGCTCCGCGACGTAGGCGCCCCGGGCCGTTCCGCGGAGCTCGTTGTTGAGCTTCGACGGCAGGCGGTGGCTCAGGCACCAGCACACGTTGGCGTCCGGCGACTTCGGCCCGATCAGGGACCGGACGTCGTCGAAGGCCGAGGCCGGCCGCACATCGATAGCCATACCGCCCACCCTGCCACGGGCGACCGACAAGCCGCCGCAGCCCCGGCCGCGGCTCCGGGTGTCCCCGCCCGCGATCCGCGAGCACCTCACGGAGCGCGAGCGCGACGTCCTCATCCTCATGGCCGAAGGCCACTCCAACGCCCGCATCGCCCGCGCCCTCGTCATCAGCGACTCCGCCGCCGGCAAGCACACCGCCAGCATCACCGTGCCTGCGGTGTCCGTGCTGGGGAGGCACGGGCGGGGCGGTTGGTATCTTCGCTGTCCATGGCGTCTGAATCCGGTCCGCGCGGTCAGCGGAAGCGCACGTTCATCGAGGAGGCCCGGCGGGCGCAGATCGTCGCGGCGGCCATCGAAACCGTGGCCGAAGCGGGTTTCGCGGACGCGACGCTGGCGCGCATCGCGCAGCGGGCCGGGATCGGCAAAGGCATCATCTCCTACCACTTCGCCGGCAAGGACGAGCTGATGGAGCAGGTCGTCGAGGAGATCTACACGGAGGTCGCGGACTTCGTGCTGCCGCGCATGGGGGAGGCGCCGGACGAGCGTACCGCGCTGCGGGCCCACATTCTGGCGGTGGCCGGGTACATGCGCACGCACCGCGAGCAGCTGACGGTGCTGGGGGGCATCTCCCGCGGGATGGGCGCCTCCGAGGGGGCCGCACCGCGCGGGCGCGCGCGGGCGACCGAGCAGGTCCACCGGGCGATCGAGGAGAACCTCCGCACCGGCCAGGAGCGGGGCGTCTTCCGCGGATTCGACGTGCGGGTCATCGCGGTCACCCTCCAGGCGTCGATCGACGGAATGTTCGCGTACTGGGCTGCCCATCCGGACCACGACCTGGACGCCTACGCCGGTGAGCTCGCCGAGGCGATCGACCGCTCAGTGCGCGCCGACCCCCCGGCCTGAACCGCCCCGCCCCGGGGCCGCGGGGCACCCCGGCGGACCGCTGCCGGCGTCCCCTGCACGGCCGGCTGCGGCCCGGCCGCGACTGCACCACGGGTCTTGCCTTCCCTCCGCACGTCGAGGAAACTGACCGAGCGGATAAAAAACCGTTCGAGGTAAGAAAAACTGATCTCTGGTCGGTCATTGGCTCGCGCGGGCAGCCCCTCCCCTCCGCGGATCGGAGAACCATGGCACCGGACCGGCTCACCGTCCCGGCGGCGGGCGCCGCCCCGCCGGCGGATCCCGCTGCTTTCGCTGCTCCGCCGCGCCTGCACTACCTGGACCACCTCCGCGCCGCGCTGACCGCGCTGGTGGTGCTGCACCACGTGGCGATCGCGTACAGCAACATCCCTGCCTGGTACTACATCGACCCCGCCGACGACGCCAGCAGCACCCTGATGGACGTCTTCGTCGTCATCAACCAGGCGTTCTTCATGGGGCTCTTCTTCCTGGTCTCCGGCTTCTTCACGCCCGGTTCGCACGACCGCAGGGGCGGCCGGGGCTTCCTGGCCGGAAGGCTGATCCGGCTCGGGGTGCCGCTGCTGCTCTACCTGCTGCTGGTGCGCCCGGTGGTCTACCTGTGGATCTACCTGACCGCGTCCGCGGGAACGCCCTACTGGCGCTTCTACCTGGAGACGCTGGAGCCGGGCCCGATGTGGTTCGTCGAGACGCTGCTGGTGTTCGTGCTGGTGTACGCGCTCCTCAGGCGGGTCCGCCCGGTACGCGCAGCCGCCGGGCCCTCCGCCCCTCTGCCCGGTCCGCTGGCCGCGGCCGGCTTCACCGCCCTCCTGGCGGCGGCCGCGTATCTGTGGCGCATCGCGGTGCCCAGCGGCACCACCTGGGAGGCCACCGGGCTGCCCACCCCCGCCTTCCTGCCGCAGTACGTGCTGATGTTCGCCGCGGGAGCGGTGGCCTACCGGAAGGGCTGGCTGGACACCGTGCCGCGCTGGGCGGGCTGGGGCGGAGCGGCTGCCGCGCTCCTCATGGCGCCCGCCTACGTGCTCCTGCTGGGTGCGGCCGGAGAGACCGCCGCTCCGGGGAGCTGGCCGACGCTGGTGCTCGCGGTGGTGGAGAGCGTGCTGGCCGTCGGCGCAGTGCTGGCGCTGCTCGCCCTGTTCCGGCGGCGGTTCAACCGCCGCTCGGCGTTCGGGACCTTCCTCTCCGACCACGCCTTCGCCGTCTTCTTCCTGCATCCGCTTGCGCTGGTCGGCTTGGGTTGGGCCTTCTCCGGGTGGGATGCCCCGGCCGCGGCCAAGTTCGCCGTGGTGGCCGTGCTCGCGCTACCGCTCTGCTGGGGCGCGGCCTACCTCCTGCGCTCACTCCCCCGCGCCGACCGGGTGTTCTGACTCCGCCCCCTCGTCAGCCGTCCACGAGCAGTGCGGCGACCGCCACCGCGCCGACCGCCGCGACGAACACGCGGAAGGCCGCCGGGGGCAGCCGCCGGGCGATCCGGCCGCCCGCCGCGCCGCCGAGCGCCGATCCTGCCGCGATGAGTCCGACCAGCTGCCACGCGATGGCATCCGGGGAGACGACGAGGAAGACCACCGCGGCGATCACGTTGACGGCCGCCACGGTGAGGTTCTTGATCGCGTTCAGCTCCTGCATGTGCAGCGTCGTGGTGATGCCCAGCAGGCCGATCAGGAGGATGCCCTGCGCCGCGCTGAAGTAGCCGCCGTAGACGCCCAGGGCGAACGCGCCGAACACCGACGCCAGGAGCGACGGGCGGGAAGGGAACGCCGGGAGCGGGCCGTCCGCCCTCCCGCCGCCCGCCCCCCGGACCCGGGCGACGCGTCCCCTGATCGCGGGGCCGAGGAGGACCAGGAGCGTGCCGGCAGCGATCAGCCACGGAATGACCGCGGAGAACACGGCGGCCGACAGGTGGAGCAGCAGAAGTGCACCGAGGATCCCGCCCGCGGCGGATGCGGGAAGCAGCGTGCGCACGGCGGCGCGGCGCGCCCGCAGTTCGCTGCGGTAGACGAGGACGCCGGCCGCGCTGCCCGGAACGATCCCGATCGTATTGGCGATCGTCGCGGTCAGCGGGGGGATGCCGAGGAAGACGAGGATCGGGAAGGAGACCAGGGTCCCCGCTCCGACCATCACGTTCATCGCGCCGGCGAGGAAGCCCGCTGCGAACACGGCGGACCACTCGATGAACTGTGCCGGATCGGCCATGGCGCCGGTGCACCCCCTCGTCTCGCGCGGAGTTGCCGGCCGGCCCGCTGCCGGTCCGGCTGGCCAGCGTTCCACACCGCGGTCCGCAGGTCCTTGCCGGTTTCCGAAGCATGCTTTGCAAACCGGCAAGGACCCGATCGCCTCCAGGCGGGGACACCTCCCGCGCCCTCGCGCGGGACAGAGCGGGGTGGGCCGGAGGAGCCCGGCAGGCCGGGGTCACCCCGGCCGGCAGCCGCCCCGGCTCCGCGGTGCGCGGTCCCGCGCCGGTTCGGACGGGGAACGCGGATGGTCCCGGGGGCCCGCGGCGGGGCCGCCGTCCGGCCGGATCACGCGGGGACCGCCGGTTCGGCCTCTCTCTCCAACGTCGCGGCGACCCAGGCCTCGAGAAGCTCCCGGTAGGTCCACCCCTGGGCCGCGAACATCTTCGGCACCTGGGATTCGCCGGTCATCCCGGGCATGGTGTTGACCTCGTTGAGCACGGGGCCGCCGGCGGTGAGGAAGAAGTCCACCCGCGCGAGTCCGCGGCATCCCAGCGCCCGGTAGAGCAGTTCGGTGGCCGTGCGCAGCTGCGCCTGCTCATCGTCGGTCAGGGCTGGCGAGAGGACGAACCGGGCGGAGCCGTCGTACTTGGTGTCCGTGTCGAAGAGCCCGTCGTCCACGAGGATCTCCAGCGGAGTGCTGATCTGCAGCGCGCCGCCGGGGACCTCCGCGACGGCCAGGTCGATCTCGCGGCCGGTGATGACGTCCTCGACCAGGGCGCGGTCGTCCAGCTCCAGCGCCGCTTCCAGCGCGGGGCGGAGCCCGGCGGCGTCGCGGACCAGGGAGACGCCGTGGCTCGAACCGGCTTCCACCGGCTTGACCACGGCCGGGCCGTCGAAGGAGAGCCCGTCCAGGTCGGCCCGGGTGACGAGTCGGCCGGGCGCGGTGGCGACCCCGACGGCTTCGGCGACGAGCTTCGTCGCCCACTTGTCCATGCCGAGGGCGCCTGCGCGCAGGGGGGACCCCGCACAGGGGATGCCGGCCAGGCTGCAGAGCGCGGCGAGGGCCCCGTCCTCGCCGCCCGGACCGTGGACGATCGGCAGGACGACGTCGCAGCCGTCCAGCTCCGCCACTGCCGCAGCGAGGCTCTGCGCGGCCGAGGCGCCGAGCGGAGCGCCGTCCGGTCCCGCCCAGACCCCGTCCTTTCCGATGGTCAGCCGGACCACGTCGCTCCGGCCGCCCTCCAGCGCGGAGGCCACCGAGGAGGCGGAGGCGAGGGAGATCTCGTGCTCGCTGTTCTGGCCGCCGCCCACGACGGCGACGCGGAGCGGGGCGCCCTCGGCGGCGCCCGCGGGTGGGAGGTTCTCGGATGGGTTCACAGTGTTGTCCTCTTCGTGCGCGGCCCGAGGCCGGTGACGATTTCGTGCGGAAGGGTCCCGCTCCAGCGGGCCCAGTCGGCGATGGTGGGCTCGCCGGCAGAGCCGGATCCGAAGATGACGGCGGCCGTCCCCGGGCGCACCGGGTCGTCGCCGAGGTCCACGACCGCCTGGTCCATGGAGATGCGCCCCCGCAGCTTCCGGCGGCGTCCCCCGAGCCAGACTTCGGCCCGCCCGGAGGCGACGTGGGGGAGGCCGTCCGCGTAGCCGACGGGGAGCAGGCCGAGGTGGGTCGGCCGGTCGGTCACGTAGGTGTGCCCGTAGCCGACTCCGGTGCCGGCCGGTACCGAGCGGACCTGGACGACCGGGGCGGTCAGCCGCAGCGCCGGCTCCAAGCCCGTGCTGCCCGAGGGGTCGATACCGAACAGGCCTGCCCCGACGCGCACGAGGTCCAGGTGGGTGGAGCTGTCGGTGAGCACGGCGGCGGTCGTGGCGAGGTGCCGCAGGGCCGGCCGCAGTCCTGCGGACCGCGCCAGTTCGACACCGCGGAGCAGCGCGCGCCGTCCTGAGCTGGTGGTCGGGTGGCCGGGCTCGTCAGCGCGCGGCAGGTGGCCCATGATGCCGACGACCTCGACGAGGCCGGCATGCTCGGCGCTGCGCGCGCAGCGGAACAGGTCCCACCAGTCGTCCGGTGCGGCTCCGTCGCGCGCCATGCCGGTGTCCAGGTGCAGGTGGATGCGGGCGGGCCCGGACGGCCGGTCGGCGCCGTCCGCCACGCTCTCCAGGTGCTCGATGCTCGGGACGCCCAGGTCGATACGGTTCTCCACAGCCGGACCGACCGCGAGCCCGACCGGGTTGAGCCAGCTCAGGATCGGTGCGCTGAGCCCCTCCCGGCGGAGGGCCAGCGCTTCCTCCAGCGAGGTCACTCCCAGCCATCGGGCACCGTTGGCGAGCGCGGTGCGCGCTACCTGCGCCGCACCGTGGCCGAAGCCGTCGGCCTTCACGACCGCCATGAGTGCGGCATCCGTACGCTGTGCGAAGAGCCGCGTGTTGGCGGCGAGAGCGGCGTTGTCAACCTCCAGGAGCGGCCGGGTCGCGGTGCCCGGCTGCGCGGCGTTGAGGAGTGCCATCGGGGATCTCATCCCTCTTCCGGAGCCTCGACCGGTCCGAAGAGGGCGTAAGGGGAACCGGTCATCAGGGCCCAGTAGCGGTCGCCGTAGGACCAGTGCCACCACTCGGTCGGGTAGTTGACCAGGCCCTCGCCGCTCAGGGCCTCGGCGAGCAGCGAGCGGTTCGCCCGCTCTTCCTCGCCCACCTCGGCATCGAACCAGCAGGCGCCCCCGCTCTCCTCGGGCGTCGCGTCGACGGGCGACCCCATCGGCAGCTCGCGGCCGTCCTCGCCCACCAGCGTCACGTCGACGGCGGCCCCGGCAACATGCGGGGCGACCGCGAGCGGGGAGACGAACCGGCTCGACAGCCGGTAGAGCTCCCGGTCGTCCGCGCCGGGGTAGGCGGTGCGCAGCTCCGCGGAGTAGGCGTCGATGATCGACTGCTGGTCGGCGGGGCAGCGGTGGCCCTCGACCACTTTCAGGTCGACGTCTGGAGGAAGTCTCCGGCGTGCTCTGAGCAGCCGCTCCGCCAGCGGCCACCGGACCGCTGCGTGGGGGGCGAAGGTGAGGAAGGTGAGGTCGCTCCCGTCATCGTGAACCGTAACGTCCGCAACACGGGGGTCGGAGAGCAGAATCGTCATCTGTGCGACTCTAAATGGTGATTTGTTAGCCAGTGACGTCAGGGTGTCACCATGTGAAAGTTTCTGACGTGCGCGTCCGGCCGTCCCATAACCGGTGCACACCACCGGAAGCAGCCGCCCCGCCACCCGCACGGCACCCCGCGGCGGGCGAGCGGCTCCCAGAGGCGACAAGAAAGCCCCAAGCTCTCCACCTGGGAGAACCTGGGGCCCAAAGGGTGTCCGGGGGGCTCGAACCCTTCCCCACCGGGCCCGGAGCGGGCTGACCCTGTCTACGACCCTCGAGCTGGGTAGGCGGTGAGCAGTGATGGCGCGTTGTACTGCAACCGGACTGGACGACGTCTTGCAACGGGTGGGGACGACCACCAACGTCGCTGTATGCGGCGGATTGGCGGCTCGGTTTCTCCTCGCGATTGCCACCGAGTTCGGTTTGTACAGGAGGTATCAGCGCCGATGTGAATGAACGGGTGACGCCTATTCTGTGAGGTGGCCGTCCGGGCGGACGAGGCCGGCTTCGGTGGGGACGTGGCCCCCGCTGCGCAGCCGTTCGAACAGGGTGCCGCCGTCCTCCAGCCGCTGGTCGGGGACGCGTTCACCGGTCGCGTAGGCGACGTTCAGGCCTGAGAGGCGTTCGGCCAGTTCCCGGGACATGTCCGGGGAGGTCGCGATCAACCTGCTCACCACCGCGCGCAGCGCTTGCCCTTCAACGGAGTACGCCGTCATCAGCGCTGTCTGGGCGCGGGTGTGCTCCAGCAGTTCGGCGCCGACCGGGTGGCGTTCCTCGTGGTAGGTGTCGAGCAGCGCCCCGTCGGCGCGGCCGGCGGCGACCGCCGCGAGCTTCCAGCCGAGGTTGTGCGCGTCCTGGATGCCGACGTTCATGCCGACGCCGCCGGTGGGGAAGTGCATGTGGGCCGCGTCCCCGGCCAGCAGCACGTTGCCCGCGCGGTAGGCCGCGGCCTGCCGGGTCGCGTTGCCGAAGCGCGACAGCCACACCGGGTCGCGCATGCCGAAGTCGGTCCCGGCGATGCGCCGTACCGTCGCCCGCAACTCGTCGAGCGTGAGGTCGCCGGGCCATTCGGGGTGGTCCGTGAGCGCGTCACTGCCGGCGAGCCGGTGGATCCCGCCCGGCAGCGGCACGAGCATCAGCCCGCCCTCGGCCCCGGAGTAGGCGGCGGCGCCGCGCTCCGGCGGGGCGTCGAGCACTACGTCGCCGAGCCAGCCCCACGTTGTGGCGTCGGTGCCGGGGAAGTCGATGCCCGCGGCCGCCCGGACCGTGCTGCGGGTCCCGTCGCAGCCCACGACGTAGCGGGCCCGGACGATCTCCCCGTCCGCGAGCACGACCCCCGTCGGGCCGGTTCCTCCCGCCGGGTCGGCGCCCCCGCTCGCGAGGCCCGCGACCCGGCACCCCCGGCGGACGGTCGCCCCCATCCGGCGTGCGCGTGCTTCGAGGATCTCCTCCGTTCGCGCTTGCGCCAGCGCGAGGGTGAACGGGTACGGGGTGTCCAGCACCGAGAAGTCCATCCGGTCCGGCAGCCCGCCGAAGTGTCCGTCGGGAATGCGCGCCCCCTCCGTGAGGAACGGCTCCACGGTGCCGCGGCTGTCGAAGATCTCGATGGTGCGCGGGTGGATGGTCAGCGCTTTGGAGTTCGGGTCCGGCTCCTGCCGGTCCTCCACGACCGTCACGGAGGCGCCGCCCAGCCGCAGCTCCCCGGCGAGCCACAGCCCGGTCGGCCCGGCCCCCACGACGACGACGTCGTCCGCCGCCCCTTCGTTTCCGTCCCGTGCCGCCTTCACATCGCCCATGTCTTCCACTCGACCTTCCTTGGTCACTGACCAACATGTAGGGGCGAGTACACTAGGTCAGTGACCAAGAGTCAAGCGGATGTGGTGCGGACCGCCCTGGAGGTCCTGGACGAGCGCGGCGCTGCCGCCGTCTCCCTGCGCGCCATCGCGCAGCGGCTCGGCGTGCGGATGAACACCGTCCTGTGGCACGCGAAGAGCAAGGCCCGGCTGGAAGAGCTGATGGCCGACGCGATCGTCGCGGGTGTCCCGCTCGAGGGCCTGCCGGAGCACTGGTGCGACCGGGCGGCCGAGATCGCGCGCCGGTACCGCCGCGCCCTGCTGGCCCACCGAGACGGCGCGGCCGTCGTAGCCGGCACCTATGCGGCCGAGCCGGCCACTCTCGACGTCGCCGAGGCGCTCGTCGCGGCCCTCCTCGACGGAGGAGTGTCCGACCGCGAGGCCGCTTGGACGTGTTGGAGCCTCGTCTACTTCATTCTCGGCCTGACCCAGGAGGAGCAGTCGCTGCCCGACCGGCCCATCCACGCGCACGAGGTCGGGTCCCGTCCCGCGCTGCGGAGGGTGTTCTCCGCGCTGGCGGAGGAGTCCTTCGAAGAACGGTTCGAGTTCGGCGTCGCCAAGCTGTTGGCCGACCATCGGGCGGACCCGTAGTACTGCGGCAGCGAGCCCTGGGGGACCGCGCGGGGAACGGCCCCCGTCCGCCGAAGGGTCCGGTCCCGCACTACGGTCCGGAAGCGCATCCGCACACCGTCAGCGGGGTGTCCACACGGTGGCGTTCCGACGGTGGGCCGTTGACAGGCCCCGGAAACACGAAAGCGGGCCGATCAGGAGATCGACCCGCGCAACATGTGTGAATCGAGAGTGTCCGAGGGGGGACTTGAACCCCCATGCCCGTTACCAGGCACTAGCACCTCAAGCTAGCGCGTCTACCTATTCCGCCACCCGGACCGGTGGGCGCTCTCGCGCCTGACAGGACAACCATAGCAAAGGTCAGGGAGTGTCCGGACACGGATTTTCCCGGGCGGGCGGTTGGGGAGAGGATGGGGCGACGACGAGGAGAGGAGCGGAGCGCTATGGGAGATCCGGCCGCTGAAGACGAGGTCGTGGAGCTCTGCAGGGAGCTCATCCGGATCGACTCGTCCAACTACGGTGACGGGTCCGGTCCGGGCGAGCGGGAAGCGGCCGAGTACGTGGCCGGCAAGCTCGACGAGGTCGGCCTCGGCGTGCAGATGTTCGAGTCCGCGCCGCGCCGGACCAGCCTGGTGGCGCGGATCGAGGGCGAGGACCGGGACCGGGCGCCGCTCCTGCTCCACGGGCACCTGGACGTCGTCCCCGCCGACGCCGCCGACTGGACGCGCGACCCCTTCGCCGGGGAGATCGCCGACGGCTGCGTGTGGGGCCGGGGCGCCGTCGACATGAAGGACATGGACGCGATGATGCTCGCGGTCGTCCGCGAGCGGCTCCGCACCGGACGCAAGCCGCCGCGCGACATCGTGCTCACCTTCCTCGCCGACGAGGAGGCGGGCGGCTCCTACGGCGCCCAGTGGCTGGTCGACCACCACCCCGAGCTTTTCGCGGACTGCTCCGATGCTGTCAGCGAGGTCGGCGGCTTCAGTGTCACCGTCCCCGGGGACCGGCGGCTCTACCTCATCGAGACCGCAGAGAAGGGCATCGCGTGGATGCGGCTCACCGCGCGCGGCACCGCCGGCCACGGATCCATGGTCAACGAGGACAACGCCGTCACCGAACTCGCCGAAGCCGTCGCGCGGCTGGGCCGGCACCGCTTCCCGGTGCGGCTCACCCCGGCCGTGCGCGCGTTCCTCGAAGAGGTGTGCGAGGCGTTCGGCATCCCCTTCGACGAGAAGAACCCCGAGGCGGCAGTGGAGCGCGTGGGCTCCGTGGCCAGCATGGTCGGTGCCACGCTGCGGCACTCGGTCAACCCCACCGTCCTCAAGGGCGGCTACAAGGCCAACGTGATCCCCGGCTCGGCGACCGCCGAGGTCGACGGCAGGTTCCTGCCCGGCGCGGAGGACGAGTACTTCGCCGAGATCGACCGGCTGCTCGGCCCCAACGTCACCCGCGAGTTCATCCAGTACCTGCCGTCGGTGGAGACCGGCTTCGAGGGCGGGCTCGTCTCCGCCATGTCGCAGGCGCTGCTGGAGGAGGACCCGGGCGCCAAGACGGTGCCCTACTGCATGTCCGGCGGCACCGACGCGAAGAGCTTCCAGCGGCTCGGCATCCGCAACTTCGGCTTCGCTCCGCTGAAGCTGCCGCCCGAGCTCGACTTCTCCGGCATGTTCCACGGCGTCGACGAGCGTGTGCCGACCGACTCCCTCGCCTTCGGCACCCGCGTCCTCGACCGGTTCATCGACCTGAGCTGATCGGCCCGCCGACCGCCTGCCTGCGGGGCCGCATCCGATACGGGGTGCGGCCCTGCAGTGCGTCCGGGTGCCGGAACGGCGGTCGGTGCGGCGCGAATCGGGCGGAACGGGGGCAGAGTTTCGGCCGTGGATTCGGATCCGAAAAAAACCGGCCCTGATTCCGGGTCTTTCCTTCGCCGTTCGCCGAGCGTGGTGTTAACGTGACTCTCAGTTGGCAGCCCCGGGGTCCGATTCGGGACCGGCCGGGCCTGCACTTTCCAGCCTTCGGGCCGCGCTCGCACGCCGAGCGCGCGAATCACGCGAATCCGCGAGGTGGCTGTCCATGGCGCAGGTCGACCGCAGCAGGCGGGGGTTCCCCGCCCGTGCTGCGCGCCGGTCTGCGCTGCGGCCGGTCCGCGCCCGCGGCGGCGTCCTCGGCCGTGTCGTCCTGCTCGCCGGCCTGGTGGCCGGCGGGTGGCTGCTCGGCGTGTCCGCGGCCGGTGCCGACACCGGGGCGCTGGACGAGGTCGTCGGCTCCGCGGCGAGTGGAGCCGGGCCCGCCGAGGCCGGCGGCGATAGCGAAGCCGGCGAGCCGACCGGAACCCCGGACGGCGCCGCAGCCGGACGCGCCGCAGAAGCGGCCTCCGGGCACGGCCTGTACGGCGGGGGCGACTCCGCGGGCCGGCCCGAGGACGCGGCCGGCACCGGCGAAAGCACCGCCGACCGCACGGCCGGCGCGCTGCAGAGCGGCGGAGCACCCACGGTCGAAGAGGCCGTCGGCGCCGTCGGCAGCACCGTGGGCGACAGCGCCCGCGGCACCGGAAGCGCCGTCGAGCGCACCGGTGCGGCCGTGCACGGGGTCGTGGGCGGCGCCGTCACGAAGACCGGCACGGACGAGGTCGTCGCCGGCACCGCCGAGGTCGGCCGCGCGCTGACCGACGGTGCCGAGGGCGGCCTGGCCCGCGCCGTCGACGGCACCGGCGCGGCAGCCGCGCTGGACCAGACCGGCCAGCGCCTCCGCTCCGACCTGGAGCGCACCGCCGACGCGGCGGGGCTGCCCGGCCAGTCCGGAGACGACCGGGACGAGCCCGCGGAGCGCACCTCCGAGCAGGCCGACAGCGCCGACCGCACCCGCGAGCGTGCGGGCCAGGACCGCGACGCCGGCGAGCGCACCGCCGCGGCCGAAGCCGCCGCCGCGCTCAGCAGCGGCGCCGGAGCGCACGCCGGAGAGCTCTACAGCGGCGGCGCGAGTGGCGACGACGCCCCGGCCGCCCCGGCGCCGGCGCCCGTCGGCCACTCCGACTCGACCGGCGCGCCCACGTCGCCGGTCCCCGCGCCCGCAGCGGGCTTCCTGGTGCAGCGTGCCGACGCCCTGCGCTTCCTGCCGCTGCGCGTCGTCCCGTCCGGCGAGCCGGCCCCGGTGGTCCGCGACGCCGCGGACGACCCCTCCTACTCGCCCGACTAGGACCACTCTCCGGCGGCGGGCGCCGCCCTGCACCGGCCCTGCGCCGTGCACACCGTGCGCCCCCGCCTTCTCTGCGCGCCCGCCGGGTCCGGCTCTGCGCGCGCCTCCCCGCACAACCGCGAATCCTCACGTAAGGGAACCAGCCATGCCTCAGCCCATGCACGCCACGACCGGTATCTCCCGGAAGCTCCCGGGACGTTCCGCGGCCGCCATCCTGTTCGCCGCCGGCATCCTGGCCACCGCGCCGCTGACCGGAACGGCCTTCGCCGACACCACCACCTCGGGCAACGGTTCGATCGGCGGCGGCAACCAGGTGGTCGGCGACCTCGACGTCCCGGTGAACGCCTGCGGCAACGCCATCGCGATCCTCGGCAACGCCGGCGCGCACTGCTCCGGCAGCTCCGCCTCCAGCAGCACCTCCGGCGGCGGCAGCTCGGCCGGCTCCAGCAGCACCGGCGGCGACGAGTCCAGCACCTCCGGCGACGGCTCCGTGCTCGGCGGCAACCAGGTCGACGCGGACGCCGACGTGCCGGTGAACGCCTGCGGCAACGCGGTCGGCGTGGCCGGCCAGGCCGGCGCCGACTGCGAGGACTCCGGATCCGCCTCCGCCGAGCAGCCCGGCGGGGACCGGCCGGCGGCGCCCGAGGCTCCCGCCGCCGAGCCCTCCGCGCCGGCGGACGACGCCTCCGGGATCGGCCGCAGCCCCGCCCCCGAGCCGACCCCGAGCTCCGACGCTCCCCAGGAGGACCAGCGTGAATCCACCGCTGCCGCGGCCGCGGAGGCCCCGCCCGCCGAATCCGCCCGCACCGCAGCCGGTGCCGACCCCGCGGCGTCCGAGCTCCCGCTGACCGGCTCCGGCGTGCTCGCGCTCGCCGCCGCAGGCGCCGCAGCCGTCCTGGCCGGCGTGGGCGCGCGGCTGCTGGGCCGCCGCCGCGCGGCCGCGAACGGCTGACACCGAACGGCCTCCCGGTCCGCACCGACCGGGGGCTGACGCGAGCCTCGCGGCCGCGGCCACGTCCGCGGGGTTCACGTCAGCCGCCGCTCCTCCAGAGCGGGGCTGAGAACGAGCGCCCCTTCGAGGCCGGGCGCCCCCTCCACGGGCGCCGGCCCCCCGGGCCGACACACGTACATCGCATCCATCTCACCTGAAACAGCTCCACGGAAAGGACCACCCATGCGCAAGTGGGTCCGTACTTCGGCGAAGGCCGCCCTGCTCACCGCCGGCTTTGTTGCGCTCGGCGCAGGCGTCTCCTTCGCGGGTACCGATGCGGAGACCTCCGGCAACGGCTCGCTGGTCGGCGGCAACCAGATCGTCGGCGACCTGAGCGTTCCGGTGAACGCGACCGGCAACGCGATCGCGGCGGCCGGCGGCCAGGCCGGCGCAGCCTCCGAGGAGAGCGGCGCGCTGGTCCACGAGAGCGGCGCCGACGAGGTCGAGTCCTCCGGCAACGGCTCCGTGCTCGGCGGCAACCAGGCGGTCCTCGACGGCGACGTGCCGGTGAACCTCTCCGGCAACGCGGTCGGCGCGGTCCTGGGCACCGCGGGCGCGGCCGCCGAGGAGACCGGCGCCGCGTCGGTCGAGCACGACCGCGAGCACCAGTCCGACGAGGTCGAGTCCTCCGGGAACGGCTCGCTGGTCGGCGGCAACCAGGCGGTCCTCGACGGCGACGTGCCGGTCAACGTGTCCGGCAACGCGGTCGGCGCGGTCGCCGGGCTCGCCGGGGCGGCGGCCGAGGACACCGGCGCGGCGTCCATCGAGCACGGCGCCGGGGACTGGGCGGACGCGGACCGCTCGCACCAGTCGGCGCCCGTCGACCCCGCGACCGGCTCGCTGGTCGACGGCCTGAGCAAGGCCGCGCGCCCGCTGCACCTCAACTCCAACGGCGTCGAGGCCGGCCCGGTCCTGCACCAGGCCGCCCCGGACGGCGAGTGGGAGGGCGACGAGGTCGAGTCGTCCGGCAACGGCTCCGTGCTCGGCGGCAACCAGGCCGTCGTCGACGCGGACGTTCCCGTCAACGCGGCCGGCAACGCCGTCGGCGCGGTGGCCGGAGAGGCGGGCGCGAGCGCCGACGAGGCGGGCGCGCTCACCCACGACAGCGGCGCCGACGAGACCGAGACCTCGGGCAACGGCTCCGTGCTCGGCGGCAACCAGGCCGACGTCGAGGCTGACGTTCCGGTGAACGCGACGGGCAACGCCGTCGGCGCGGTGCTGGGCGAGGCCGGCGCGGCCAGCGAGGAGACCGGTGCGGCCTCCATCGAGCACCAGAGCGCGGAGCTGCCCGAGCCCGTCGACTCCACCCTGCCCCTGACCAGCGAGCTGCCCGGAACCGAGGCCCTGCCGCTGGCCGACGAGCAGCCCGCCGACCAGGCGCCCGCCGAGCTGTCCGGCCTGCCCGGCGAGCCCGCCGGGGCCCTGGACGGGGCCGCCGAGGGCGTCGACCTGGGACTGTGACGCCCGCGGCGTGACGGCCCCCTCCCGGCCCGCGTACCGACGACAACTCGCGGTGGACTAGCGCGGGTCGGCGGGCGGGGCCGCCACGCCGGAGCTGAGCGGTTCCCTGCGGTGAGTCCCCGGAGTGCGCGCGCACTCCGGGGACTCGCGCATGCCGCGGGCCCCGGCCGGCAGCCGCCTGGCGCCGCCCGGCCGGGGCCTGCGGCCGGAGCGACCGGGCTGTCCCGGGCCGTGTGGCAGAGGGCCGTGCGGCATGCGGCAGTGCCGAAGATCTCGCAGTGATTGCGGACGCGGCCCGGGGTGGCCGATCCCTCACGGCGCGGCCTGCCCTGCCCAGGGCCGCCGCCGGCCCCTGTGCCCGGCGCATACCGCGTCCGGGACCCGTTGCGCGCGGAAGGGCACCGCGGCCGCCGCGGTGCTCGATTCGTCCGCCGGCTGCCGTGCGCCGCTGCGGTACGGGGGCGACCGGATGCGGCCAGCGCGCCCTAGGTGACTGATCTCACATGGTACTCACTTGTCGGATGATCCGGCGCCGGATCACCACCGTCCGGCTCCCGTCCGTATAGACGCGGACCCGCGCAAGCTCCCAGCGGCCGTACTCGGCGTGGTCGGCCAGCGCCTGGCGGGCAGCGCTGCGCGCGGTGCCGCGGGGGAATCGCAGTTCGCGGTATTCGTAATCGAGCATTACGCCTATTCTGCGACTGGCCGGGGCTGTCGTGCCATAGCGTTCTCAGCCGTGGCGCCCCCGGAAGGCGGGGGCGGTCCGCTGTGCGAGGGGGAAGCACGCGGGAGACCAGCCGCCGGGCACCGGGATCGGGAAGCGATCCGCCAGGCCGTCGGTTACGGTCGGTTGCCGGGGAACCGGTCCGATCGCTACCAGGAGCCGGGGCGCCGGCGGAGACAGCGCAGTACAGACAGCGCAATGCGAGACGTAGGGGATCAGCGTGCCACCCACGAAGGGCAAGGGGAGCGCCGGAGCGAGCGGCGCACAGGACTCGGACGGCTCCGGGCGCAATGCGCTCGTCATCGTCGAGTCGCCGGCCAAGGCCAAGACCATCGCCGGCTACCTCGGCCCCGGGTTCACCGTGGAGTCCTCGATCGGCCATATCCGCGACCTGCCCACCAAGGCCGCCGAGATCCCGGCGCGCATCAAGGGTGAGCCCTGGGCCCGGCTCGGCGTGGACGTCGACCACGGGTTCGAGCCGGTCTATGTCGTCAACACCGACAAGAAGTCCCACGTCAAGAAGTTGAAGGACCTGCTCGCCCAGGCCGACGAGCTCTACCTCGCCACGGATGAGGACCGCGAGGGCGAGGCCATCGCCTGGCACCTGCGCGAGGAGCTCAACCCGAAGATCCCGGTGCGCCGCATGGTCTTCAACGAGATCACCCGGGACGCCATCCAGCACGCCGCCGCCAACACGCGCGACCTGAACCTGCGCCTGGTCGACGCCCAGGAGACCCGCCGCATCCTCGACCGGCTCTACGGCTACGAGGTCTCCCCGGTGCTGTGGAAGAAGGTCATGCCGAAGCTGTCGGCGGGCCGCGTGCAGTCGGTGGCGACCCGGCTCGTCGTGGAGCGCGAGCGGGAGCGGATCGCGTTCACCTCGGCCGACTACTGGGGCCTCAAGGGCGTGTTCGACACGCTCGGCGCCGCCGCCGACGGCCCCGGCACGTTCACCGCGGCGCTCGCCACCGTCGACGGCGCGCGGGTCGCGGTGGGCCGCGACTTCACCGCCCAGGGCGAGCTCAAGACGCCCGACGGCGTCGTCCACCTCGACGAGGAGTCCGCCCGCGGGCTGGCCGAGCGGCTCTCCGGCTGCGACTTCGCGGTCCGCTCGGTCGAGCGCAAGCCCTACCGCCGCTCGCCCTACGCCCCGTTCCGCACGACGACCCTCCAGCAGGAGGCGTCCCGCAAGCTCGGCCTGTCGGCGAAGCAGACCATGCAGGTCGCGCAGCGGCTGTACGAGAACGGGTTCATCACCTACATGCGTACCGACAGCACCACGCTGTCGGACAGCGCGCTCGGCGCGGCGCGCGGCCAGGCGTCCCGCCTGTACGGCGCCGACTACATCCCGCCGAAGCCGCGCATCTACTCCAGCAAGGTGAAGAACGCCCAGGAGGCGCACGAGGCGGTCCGCCCGGCCGGCGACACCTTCCGCACACCGGCCGAGACCGGGCTGAGCGGCGCCGAGTTCCGGCTGTACGAACTGATCTGGAAGCGCACCGTCGCCTCGCAGATGAAGGACGCCGTCGGCGAGTCGGTGACGGTGAAGGTCACCGGCACCTCGTCGTCCGGGGAGGCGGTCGAGTTCACCGCCACCGGAAAGATCATCACCTTCCACGGCTTCCTCAAGGCCTACGTCGAGGGCTCCGACGACCCCGAGGCCGAGCTGGACGACCGCGAGCGGCGGCTGCCGCAGGTCGACGAGGGCCAGCCGCTCAAGGCCGAGGCGGTCGAGCCGGAGGGGCACAGCACCCGCCCGCCGGCCCGCTACACCGAGGCCACGCTGGTCAAGGAGATGGAAGACCGGGAGATCGGCCGCCCGTCGACCTACGCGTCGATCATCGGCACCATCCTGGACCGGGGCTACGTCTTCAAGAAGGGCTCGGCGCTCGTCCCGTCGTTCCTGGCGTTCGCGGTGGTGCAGCTGCTCGAGCGGCACTTCGGCGAGCTCGTCGACTACGACTTCACCGCCCGGATGGAGGACATGCTCGACGGCATCGCCCGCGGCGACGCCGAGCGGGTGCCGTGGCTGCGCCGGTTCTACTTCGGCGACGACGACGCGGCCGGGCTCAAGGAGCTGGTCGGCGACCACCTCTCCGAGATCGACCCGCGCGAGGTCAGCTCGTTCCCGATCCGCGGCACCGACATCATGATGCGCGTCGGCCGCTACGGCCCCTACATGGAGCGCGAGGGCCAGCGGGTCAACGTGCCCGAGGACCTCGCGCCGGACGAGCTCACCCCGGAGAAGGCCGAGGAGCTGTTCGCGGCGCCGTCCGGCGACCGGGAGCTGGGCACCGACCCGGAGACCGGGCACACCGTGGTGGTCAAGAGCGGCCGGTTCGGGCCCTACGTCACCGAGGTGCTCCCGGAGCCGGCCGAGGACGCCGCTGCGGAGAAGGGCGAGAAGGCGGCGGACGGGAAGAAGAAGCCTGCTGCGCGCGGCAAGAAGGCCGCGGTGAAGCCGCGCACCGCGTCGCTGCTGAAGTCGATGTCGCCGGAGACGGTCACGCTGGAGGACGGCCTCCGGCTGCTGTCCCTGCCGCGGGTGGTCGGCGAGCTCGACGGCGAGCAGGTCACCGCGCAGAACGGCCGGTTCGGCCCGTACCTGAAGAAGGGCACGGACAGCCGGTCGCTGGAGACCGAGGAGCAGATGTTCACGGTCACCGTCGAGGAGGCGCAGGAGCTCTTCGCCAAGCCGAAGCAGCGCGGTCGGCGCGCCGCGGCGGCACCGCTGCGCGAGCTCGGCGAGGACCCGGCGTCCGGCGCGAAGATGGTCGTCAAGGACGGCCGGTTCGGGCCCTACGTCACCGACGGGGAGACCAACGCCTCCCTGCGCAAGGGCGACGAGGTCGAGTCGGTCACCGACGAGCGCGCCGCCGAGCTGCTCGCCGAGCGCCGTGCCAAGGCGCCGGCGAAGAAGACGGCCAAGAAGAGCGCGTCGACCGCGAAGAAGCCGGCCGCAAAGAAGACGGCCGCCTCCGCCACGACCACCAAGAAGGCGTCGGGCACGAAGAAGGCGGCGTCGTCCGCCAAGACGGGCACCCCGAAGAAGGGCACCGCGTCCGGTTCCTGATGCCGGTTTCCCGGGGCCGGTGCCGCGCGGCACCGGGGTGTTCGGCCCGGGTGCGGCGCCGGACCGGGTGAGGTGGCGGACCGGCCGCCTCCGCTCCGGCCCGGCGGCCGCCGCGGGTACTGCACCGCTCACGGGCCGTCCAGCGTGAGGGCGCCCGAAGCCGTCTGCGGACAGGCGGCCGCGCCGGCGGCCGGAAGGCCGTGCCCTGGGTGAGCGGGCCGGTCCCGGCAGCGGCCGCGCTGCCGTCGGCCGCGCGGAACGCCGCGGGGCCCCACCCCGCCGAAGGCGTTGCGCGTGCACCGCCGGAGGGTCCGGGCCTCCGGCCGATGCCGGCGATGCCGGCCCGCAGAACCCCGGGTGCGGCCCGGCGTGCACCGTCCACAGCCGGGGGGCGGGCGGATCCGGGTTCCGCGCCACTCGTGCCGGGGGAGGCTCTGCCGCCAGGGCGTGTGGGGCGGGTGGCGTTTGTCGCGCAGCAGGACAGTCGTCGACCCGACACGCCCTGGAACTGACCTGCGCGGCGGCGCCGGTGCGCGGCGCTCCGGGGCGCCCGCGTCCGCGCGGAGGCCGCCGCGGCCGGCGCGCTGCTGCCGGCCGCTGGGCCGGTGCGGCCGTCCCACCGGGGCGGGTGGCGCGGGAACGGAGGCGGCAGTAGTGTTCCGCGCACGGAATGCCCTGCACCGCGCCGACCCCCACCGGCAGTGTCAGGGATCACCAAGGCATCCCGCGGCGCCGGTGAAGGGCACGACACCGATCAGCGGCCGCGGTTCCCCGTTCCCTGCCCGGGAGCGCGCCCGCCCCTTCCGGAAGCGTCGCTACCCTTCACAACTATGAGCAGATCTGCATCCCTTGGAGCGCCCGGTGAGGCGCGCAGCGTTCTGGCGGTCAAGCCGTTCCGGCGGCTCTGGATCGCCCTGTCGCTGTCCAGCCTCGGCGACTGGCTGAGCCTGCTCGCCCTCATGTCGCTGGCGGCCCTCCTCACCCAGGACAGCTCCGCGCTGGTCCAGTACTCCGCGGTGAGCGGCGTCGTCATCCTGCGGCTGGCGCCCTGGCTCCTCCTCAGCCCGCTGGCGGGCATGCTCGCCGACCGCTTCGACCGCCGGCTGACGATGGTCGGCGCCGATGTGCTGCGCGGCCTGCTGTACATCTCCGTCCCCCTGGTGGGGCGGCTCGACTGGCTGCTCATCGCGAACTTCCTGGCCGCGTGCATCGCCATCCTGTGGACGCCGGCGAAGGAGGCGTCCGTCCCCGTCCTGGTGCCGAAGAAGAAGCTGGAGCAGGCCACCCAGCTGACCCTGCTCACCGCCTACGGCACCGCGCCGGCCGCGGCGCTGCTCTTCGCCGCGCTGGCGTCGGTCAGCAGCCTGCTCGGCGCCCTGATCCCGGCGATGTCCTCCCCCGGGACCGACATCGCGCTCTACGCCAACGCGCTGTCGTTCTTCGTCGCCGCCGGTGTCGCGTGGACCCTGCCGGTCTCCCGCGCTCCGCGCACCGCCCCGCCGCCGGCCCCCGTGCCGCCCGCGGCCCCGCCGGCCCCGCCGGCCCCGCCCGCGCCGGCTGCGGCGGACCAGGAGGCCACCACTGAGGTGCCGGCGGTGCCCGAGGTCGACCCCAACGAGCTCACCTCGCCGTTCGCGCCCGCCGCCACCCTCGAGGTGCCGGCCCTGCCGGACCCGGCCGAGGAGCAGGCCCGCGCCGAGCGGGAGAAGGCCGAGCGGAAGGCCGAAGAGGCCCGCAAGAAGGCCGAGGCGCGGCAGCGCCGGAAGGCCGAGCGGCACGACGAGACGCAGCAGCGCCGCGCCCAGCGCAGTCCGGACACCGAGACCAACCCGCTGCGCACCATCATCGGCGGCGTCACCGGCGGTGGCGCCAGCACACCGCTTGTCCGCGGGCTGCTGCTCGGCATGCTCGGCGCGTTCGCCGCCGGCGGTGCCGTGATCGGCGCCGGCCGCATCTTCGTCGAGCGCCTCGGCGCCGGCAACGCCGGCTTCGGTGTGCTGTTCGGCGCGCTCTTCGCCGGCCTGGCACTGGGCATGCTGTTCGGCCCGCGCACGCTCCGCGACTTCAGCCGGCGCCGCCTGTTCGGCCTGGCGCTCGGCGTCTCCGGGGCGGCACTGCTGTTCGCCGGCCTCATCCCGAACATGGTGCTGGCCGCCGTGCTCACGCTGATCGCCGGCACCGGCGCGGGCCTCGCCTGGGCCATCGGCATCACGCTGCTCGGCCAGGAGGTCGGCGACGAGCAGCGCGGCCGCACCTTCGCGTTCCTGAACGCGTCCGGCTGGGCCGCCCTGATGGGCTCGGCAGCCGTCGCCCCGCTGCTCGCCGCCGCCATCGGCGACCACCGGCTCACCGCGGGCACCCTCACCTACGACTTCCTCGGCACCGGCGCGGTCCTGATGGCCGCCGCCGTCATCGTGCTGGCCGTCTCCGCGGTCTGCTACCGGCAGATGAACGGCGCCTCCGGCGACGTGCCGCTGCTCACCGAGCTGTCCGCGGCGCTGCGCGGTGTGCCGGTCACCTCCGACACCGACGGCGGCACCGCCGCCATGCCCGGCACCTTCATCGTCTTGGAGGGCGGCGAGGGCGCCGGCAAGTCGACGCAGGTCGGCCAGTTGTCGGTGTGGCTGCGCGACGAGGGCTTCGAGGTCGTCACCACCCGCGAGCCGGGCTCGACCCGGCTCGGCATGCGGCTGCGCGCGCTGCTGCTCGACCGCGAGCACACCGGCATGTCGCACCGCGCCGAGACGCTGCTCTACGCGGCCGACCGGGCCGACCACGTCAACGAGGTCATCCTGCCGGCGCTGCGCCGCGGCGCCATCGTCCTCAGCGACCGCTACGTCGACTCGACGCTGGCCTACCAGGGCGCCGGCCGCGACCTGCCGGTCGGCGAGATCGCGCGGATCAACGAGTGGGCCACCGACGGCCTGGTGCCGGCGCTGACCGTGCTGCTCGACCTGTCCGCCGAGGACGGCCTGGGCCGGCTCGGCGGCACGACCGACCGGATCGAGTCGGAGTCGCGCGACTTCCACGACCGGGTCCGCCGCGGCTTCCGCGACCTCGCCGACCGGGACCCGGCCCGCTACCTCGTCGTGGACGCCAACGGCTCCCAGGAGCAGATCACCCGCGAGATCCAGCGCCGCATCCGCCCGCTGCTGCCGGACCCGGTCCCGGACGACTCCGAGGCCATCACCGGCATGATGCCGATCATCAAGGACGACGGCAGCCACTAGGGCGGGCCGGGGCGGTGCGCAGCAGGAGAGTGGTCCCGCCCCATCGCGCCAACCCACCGAAGCCGCCCGGGAGCACGCTCCCGGGCGGCTTCGCGCTGTCCGGCGGTCGGCTCCGGGAGGCCGCCAGGGCGGTGCAGCGGTGGCACGTGCCGCAGTCCGGAGCCGGCGCGGTGAGGCGGGCAGGGGCCGCGACGGCGCACGGCCGGCTGCCGCGCCGATCTGGCGGACGGCCGCGTGCCGGTTGCCGGTACGGAGGCCGCAGCGCGGTGGCGGCGCGGGTGGCCGGCCGCTGCCGGTCCGCGGCGTGCTGGGGGCGGGTGTGCTTGCACGGCCACCGCGGCGGTGGCTGCCGCCGCGGGGCCGGCGGTATCGGCGGCCGCCCGCGGGGGCTGTGTTCGGGGCTGCAGCACGGCGGCGCGCTGTCGGCTGCCGCGAGGCGCTGTCCGACGGCGGCGCTCCGCCTGCCGGTGCGCGGTGTGCTCGGCGGGGCGGCGGCAGGTGTGCCCGGCAGCGGGGGCCGGCCGGCTGGGCAGCGCTGCTGCCGGCTGCCGGCGGTCGGGCGGAGCGGACTCGGAGTTCGCGCGGCGGCGTCGCCGGGAGCGCCTATGCTGGGCTGCGATGAGCGTCTTCGATGACCTGGTGGGCCAGGATGCGGTGGTCCGCACGCTGGAGTCGGCCGCGCGAGCGGCCGCCGGCGGCGGGCCCGCGGACGGCGCCGCCGGCATGACGCACGCCTGGCTGTTCACCGGACCGCCCGGCTCCGGCCGGGAGGAGGCGGCGCGCGCGTTCGCCGCCGCACTCCAGTGCCGGGACGGCGGCTGCGGCCACTGCGACGCCTGCCACCAGGTCCTCGCCGGCACCCACACCGACGTCCTCTACGTCCGCCCCAGCGGGCTCAGCTTCGGCGTCGACCGCACCCGCGACCTGGTGCTGCGCTCCGCGTCCCGCCCGGCGGCCGGCCGGTACCGGATCGTGCTGTTCGCCGACGCCGACCGCGCCACCGAAGCGGCCTCCAATGCGCTGCTGAAGGCGGTCGAGGAGCCGGCGCCGCGCACCGTGTGGCTGCTGTGCACGCCCACCGCCGAGGACATGCTCGTCACCATCCGCTCCCGCTGCCGCCAGGTGGTGCTGCGCACGCCGGGCACCGCCGCGGTCGCCGAGGCGCTCGTGCAGCAGGACGGCGTGGACCCCTCCACCGCGGCTGAGGCGGCGCGCTCCGCCGCGGGGAGGCTGGACCGGGCCCGCCGCCTCGCCTCCGACCCCGAAGCCCGCGAGCGGCGCGCTGAGGTCCTCGCGGTGCCGGCCCGGCTGGACGGTCTCGGCGCCTGCGTGTCGGCGGCGGCGCGCCTGTACGAGATCGCCGAGAACGACGCCAAAGCCGTCACCGGCGCGCTGGACGAGACGGAGAAGTCCGACCTCAAGGCCGCGTTCGGCGAGGGGGCCACCGGCAAGGGCGTGGCCAAGGCCGTGCGCGGCGCGGCGGGTGCGCTCAAGGACCTGGAGGAGCGGCAGAAGCGCCGGGCCACCCGGCTCAAGCGGGACAGCTACGACGACGCGCTCACCGACCTGCTGCTGTTCTACCGCGACGTCCTGGCCCTGCAGTTCGGCGCCGACGTGGAGCTGCCCACCGGGGCGAACCGCGCCGACCTCGACCGGGTCGCCCGCAGCGGCACTCCGGAGTCCACTCTGCGCCGCATCGGCGCCATCATGCAGTGCAGGTCGCGGATCGACGCCAACGTCCACCCCCAGATCGCCCTCGAGGCCATGACCGCCTCGCTCTACCAGGGCTGACCGGGCCGCGCAGGGTGCGGCCGGTTCGGGCGCGCCCGGTGCAGTCCCGCCCCGGCGCCGGGGCCCGCCCGCTGCCACCGGGCCGGAACCGGACGCTGACTCGGCAGGAGAACCCACCCTGACACCCTCGTCGGCCGTGCGACGGGTGCACCAGGACACCGCTCGCGACCGACGCCACCCGCCCGACACGCCCTAGTGTGGTTCCGCGGCAGAAGCGGCAGTGGCAGCGGCCGGCCCGGGATGCGGAGTTCCGGCTTTCCCGGGGGCCGGGCGCAGGCACGGCGAGGCAAGGACGGAGAAGCAGCACAGGTGAACGGCGTGATCCGCGGTGGTGGACTGGTGGCGGCGCTGCTGGCGATGGCGGCGGCGGGATGCGCCCCGGGCGGCGGCAGCGGGAGCGGTGCGCCCGCCACGCAGGCCCCCGAACCCGCCCTGGAGCCCTTCTACGCCCAGCAGATCGACTGGGGTGCCTGCGACGAGGGCGGCACCCAGGGCTTCGAGTGCGGTACCGCGGAGGTGCCGCTCGACTACGCCGATCCCGAGGGCGAGACGGTCGCGATCGCGCTGAAGCGGCTCCCCGCTGAGGGGGAGGAGCGCGGTGCGCTGTTCGTCAACCCGGGCGGGCCGGGCGGATCCGGCTACGACTATGCGGAGGCGGCGCACTCCGCCGTCGGCGACGCCGTGCGCGAGCACTACTCCGTGGTCGGCTTCGACCCGCGCGGAGTGGGCCGCAGCGACCCGATCGAATGCCTCGACACCGCAGCGATGGACGACTACCTCGGCGAGGACCTCCAGAGCGAGGGCGGTGACGCCGACCCCGCCGAGGTCACCGACGCCGGCCTGGCCGACATCGAGGAGTCGCACCGCTCCTTCGCCGAGGGCTGCGAGGAGCGCGGCGGGGACCTCGCGATGAACATGGGCACCGAGTCCGTCGCCCGCGATCTCGACGTGCTGCGCGCCGCCGTCGGCGACGAGCAGCTCAGCTATCTCGGCGCGTCCTACGGCACCCTCATCGGCGCCACCTACGCCGACCTGTTCCCCGAGCGCGTCGGGCCGATGGTGCTCGACGGCGCCCTGGCGCCCGACCTCACCCAGCTGGAGGCCTCGGTCGAGCAGGCGCGCGGGTTCGAGACCGCGCTCGACGCGTTCCTCGCCGACTGCGCCGGCCAGTCCGACTGCCCGCTGTCCAGCGGCGGTTCGGCGGGCGCGTCGGACGAGGCCGCAGGGGCCGAGCAGCTGGAGGAGCTGTTCGCCGACGCCGGCCGCGCCCCGCTGGCCACCGACGACGCGGACGGCCGCGAGCTCGGCCGCGCCCGCGCCGAGCTCGGCGTGCTCTCGGCCCTGTACAGCGAGTCGTCCTGGCCGGAGCTGAGGTCGGCGCTGGCGGCCGCGCAGGACGGCGACGGCACGCCGCTGCTGCAGCTCGGCGACCGCCTCTACGAGCGCGGCGACGAAGACGCCTACCTCAACTCCACGTCGGCCCTGGTGGCGGTCAACTGCTCCGACGCCCCCTCACCGCGCGACGCCGGCGCCTACCGGGACGCCGCGGCCGAGGCTGAGCGCGACCTGCCGCTGTTCGGCGCCTCCTTCGCCTGGTCGGCGATGACCTGCGCCTACTGGCCGGAGGAGGCGGTGGCCGACCAGCCCGACCTCACGGCCGAGGGAGCCGCCCCGATCCTGGTCGTGGGCACCACCCGCGACTCCGCCACCCCCTATGAATGGTCCGAGCGGCTCGCCGACCGCCTCGACTCGGGCGTCCTGCTCACCCGGGACGGCGACGGCCACACGGGCTACCGCATGGGCGACACCTGCATCGACGATGCCGTCGAGTCCTACCTTCTCGACGGCACCGCCCCCGAGAGCGACGCCTGCACCTGACCGGTCGGCCCCGGCTGCAGCTGCAGCCGCCGTGCGGCGTTCTCCGCGCGGCTCAGCCGGCCCCGGCGCGGATCTCGTGCTGACAGTCGGACGGGGGCCTCGGCCAGGGCTCTCCGGGCGTGCGCGCTCCACTCGCCGGCGAGTGCCTCGGCCGCTCCCGCCCCGATCCCGTCTACGGCGGCGCGGGCGGTGACGGCCGGGGGCCCGTCGCAGGAGGCGCTGAAACCGGTGCCGACAGCTCCCCAGTGCAGCCCGGTCATGAGCGTGCGCTGCTCGGCGGGCTCCGTCCGCACGCCGCCGGCCAACGCCCATCGGGCAGCCTTGCCGGCCTGGTGGCCGCTGTCGCCCGGGGCGGGGCGCCGGGACTGCGCGGACCCTGCGTTGCGGATCACCCCGCCCCCCGCCGGCCGCGCGCACCGGAGCGAACGCCCGCACGGCGGCCGGCGCGCCCGGACGCCGGTCTCCGTCTCCGCGCGTACGGCTGCCGGGCCACCGCTGCCGAGGCCGGCGAATCGGGTGCTCCCCGCGTGGTCCCCCCAGGAGCGCCGCGTTGCCCGCAGCGGCGGCCCAGTCCTCGACTGCGCCGGCCACGTGCGCGACCGCGCCCTCGATCCGGAAGCCGGATGCCGGGTGGGCAGAGAGGTCCGGTTCAGCGCCGCTGGGCAGCGGCCTCCGGGCGGCGGGCGCCGCTCCGCCGCGGCGCGTGCGCTGGGGCCCGCCGGCGGAGCGGCCCCGGCAGGAAACCGGGTTCGGGCAGTACCGCGGGCACGCTAGAATGAGGGCGTTCCGCGCTGCGCCGCGGAGCGTGCCGCCTTAGCTCAGTCGGCAGAGCGATTCACTCGTAATGAATAGGTCATCGGTTCGATTCCGATAGGCGGCTCCACTGCGAGCAGGACGAACGCCACCTCCATCCGGAGGTGGCGTTCGTGCTTGGGGGCCTTTCGGGGGCCGAAGCCCCGCTCCCGGCGAAGAGCGCGCCCGCGATGCCGGCGCCTCGGCGGTGCCGCGGTCCGGCGCCGCCCTGCGGGTGCCGCGGTCCGGCCGGGGGCGTCCCGGCGCTCTTCCCGGACGGCCGCGTCGGCGGACGACGGCCCTCGGGCGCGTTCGGCGGATCACCATCCTGCTGCGCGTCGCCGGCGGGGCCTTCGCCCGTTCTCCTCAGTGGAAGGGCCCGCTCCTGACTGCTCCGGCGGGCGCGCCAGGGGCGCACCCCAGCGCCGTCGGACACGCCCCGCCCGGGAAGAGCCGCTCCGGTGCCGGCCCTGTTCCCGGGCAGTGGGCGCAGCTTCGGTGAGGCGGGCCGGCCGTCCGCGAACCCCACCGGATGTCGGTCTCCCCGAGTGGTGCCGGTGTTCTCTCTGGCGGACTTGGGTGTTTCCTCCACTTTTCCTGCTGCTTTTCCGGTGCGGGCGGCGGGGGTAGAAGTCCGGCATGAGCCTGCTGATGATGCTGATGGCGCTGCTGGGGGCAGTTGCTGTGCTCGCCGGCGGGGGCTATGTGCTCGACCGGGTGGTGCGGCGGGGCGCGGCGCCCGCCGCGGAGCCGCCGCCGGATGCGCCCGCGGTTGCGGACGGCCCGGGACGGGGCGCGGGCGGGTACACCGTGCTCGGCGGCGAGCGGCGCGACCGGCCGCGGCCGCCCATCCCCGGCCCCGTGCTCGCCCGCGTGCGCGAGCTGCTCGCACTCGGCCGCGGGGTGGAGGCCGTCCGGATCATGCGCGACGGCACCGGCATGGACCTGCGCCAGGCCCAGGAGGCCGTGGACGACGTGCGGGCCGGCCGCGTCGGCTGACCCCGTGCGCTGCCGGGCGCCCAGCGCCCGCTGCAGCAGAGGCCCTCCGCCGGTCCGGGGGGATCCGGTGGGCGGAGGGCCTTCGCGGTGCCGGCCGCGCGGCGGCCGGTCAGACCTTGCGGCGCCGGCCGCGGTAGCCGCCGCCGACGCGCACGCGGCGGCCGGGAGCCATCGGCGAGGCGAAGAGCAGGGCCAGCATCAGGACCAGCAGCAGGACCGCCGGGGAGACGGCTGCGGCGGCGTCCTGCTCCGCCGAGGCGTTCTCCGTGGTGTCCTCGTCTGCGCCGTCCTTCGGGCCGATCGTCGGCAGCTCGGCCAGCTCGTCCTCGCCGGGGGAGAGTTCCGGAAGCTCGGGAAGGCCGGTCGGCAGGTCCGGCCGCTCGCCGGGCGCGCCCGGCGCCGTCGGCGGAGCGGGCGCCTCGCGGGGTTCCGGACCGCCC
This sequence comes from Nocardiopsis coralliicola, assembly GCF_054779695.1. NCBI lineage: Bacteria > Bacillati > Actinomycetota > Actinomycetes > Streptosporangiales > Nocardiopsidaceae > Nocardiopsis > Nocardiopsis coralliicola. Next base: position 78,319 of record NZ_BAAGXT010000008.1, read on the forward strand.
CCGCCGGGGCTGCCGCCTCCGCTGCCGGTTCCGGCGTCCTCTTCCCGGTCCTTCTCCTCGTCCTTGCCGCCGCCGTCCTCGCGGTCGCCGCCCTCGGGAGACTCCGAAGCGGGCGGAGAGCCGGGCGTGCGGCTCGGCGGGGGCGACGACTCCCCGGGATCCTCGGGCTCCTCGGAGGGCGGTTCGGTGGGCTCCCCGGTCGGCGGCTCGCTCGGCTCCTCCTCGCCACCGCCGTCTTCCCCGCCGTCCCCGCCGTCCCCGCCGTCATCTTCGCCGTCGTCCTCGTCGTCCCCGCCGTCGGAGACGATGACGGGGACCGGCACCGTGGAGACCGTCTGGGCCTCTTCGGCGGGTGCGCAGGTGCCGTCCTCGCGGACCGGCACATAGCTCAGGGTTGCGGAGACGGACACGTTCTCCTCGGGTGCGCCGGTCACCTCGGCCTCGACCGGGAGCTCCTCGCCGACCTCGCCCACGGTGAACCCGTGGTCGGCGGAGATGCCGACCACGCAGGCGGGGGAGTCCGGGGAGGCGTTCTCGGCGCGGACGGTCAGCGTGGCGGTGTCGCCGGCGTCGATGACGGTGTCCTTCGCCAGCAGGAAGAGCAGCGGCGCCGCGGGGGCGGCGAGCGCGGGCGGGGCCATCGCCACCAGAGTGCAGCCGATGAAGGCGGTGGTCAGCGGGATCCGGACGCACGAGCGCATCGGGAGATGCAGGCGTCGGCCCGGCCCGTTCGGGGTGTCCGGCGGACGTGGGCCGGTCGGCATCGGGGTGGCCTCCTCGGGGCGCCGCTCGGGGTCACTGAACGCGGCGTCGAACGCATCCTAGGCAATCCGCTCGCACCGCACGAGACCCACCGGCTGTCCGCGCGCACTGGGATGCACCTGTGTAAACGGGGTGCAGCACCCGTGTTGCCCGGGGATCAGCGGGGCACACGGCACCGCGCGGGCGGGAGAGCGGGCGGGGAGAGGCGCGCCGCGTCCGGCACAAGCGGTCCGCGCTCCAGGCGGGTCCGGGGACGCACGGGGGTGCGGAGCGGGGGAGCAGCCGCCGCGGAGACCGGCGGCGCAGGGAGGAGCGGGCGAGGAATTCTCCGCGCGGAGGAGCAGGGGGGACACCGCCGGGGCCGGCGGCGTCCGCCGGCCCCGGAAGGGTCAGCGCTGGGCCGGCGCGGCCGGAGCCCGGTCGGCCGCCTCAGGCGCCTCGGCCGCGGCGGGCTTCTTGTCGGAGAAGTCCGGCACGAAGCGGTAGCCGACGTTGCGGACGGTGCCGATCAGCGACTCGTGCTCGCTGCCGAGCTTGGCCCGGAGCCGGCGGACGTGCACGTCGATGGTGCGGGTACCGCCGAAGTAGTCGTAGCCCCACACCTCCTGCAGCAGCTGCGCGCGGGTGAACACCCGCCCCGGGTGCTGGGCGAGGAACTTCAGGAGCTCGAACTCCTTGAAGGTCAGGTCCAGGATGCGGCCGCGCAGCCGCGCGATGTAGGTCGCTTCATCGATGACGAGGTCGCCGCGGCGGATCTCGTCCGGATCGGCGGTGGCGGCGTCCGCGGCGCCGACCGCCAGCCGCAGGCGCGCCTCCACCTCGGCGGGGCCCGCGCCGACCAGCACGAAGTCGTCCACCTGCCAGTCCGAGGTGAGGGCGGCCACACCGCCCTCGGTGAGCACCGCGATCAGCGGGCAGTCCAGGCCGGTGGTATCCAGCAGGCGGCAGAAGTTGCGGGCGGAGGCCAGGTCGCTGCGGGCATCCACCAGGACGGCGTCGGCGGCTGATGCGGCCCGGTCGCCTCCGGCGGCCAGCAGGGCCCCCGGTTCCGCGGGCGCTACCCGCACGGTGTGCAGGAGGAGTCCGAGGGCCGGCAGTACGTGGTCGGACGGTTCGTTGGAGTTCGTCAATAGGAGCAGGTGGCTCATGCGTCTCTTCCCGTCACCCCGCCGATGTCAGCGGTCGTCGAAGGCGCCGTTGCCCCCGGTGGAGAATTAATCGAGTTCATGCCTCCGAGAAGCACAAGGATAATCAATCCATGGTGAGCGGAACCATCAGGTACTGGGCGGCGGCGAAGGAAGCCGCGGGAACCGCGGAGGAGCCCTACGCCGCGCGGACGCTCGCGGAAGCGCTGGAAGCCGCGCTGCAGCGGCGCTCCGGCGACGGGCGGCTCGCCGCGGTCGTGCAGCGCTCCTCGTTCATCGTGGACGAGCAGCCGGTCGGCCGGCGCGCCCACAGCGAGGTGTTGCTCACAGAGGGCGGCGTGGTGGAGGTCCTGCCTCCGTTCGCCGGGGGATGATGGCGCAGGGCCCGTTCTCCCCCTGCAGTGCAGGAGGGGCGGGAACGCAGCGGCCGCGCGGGCGGCGCGCGCAGCGAAGGTCCGCAGGACGAAAGGCGGTGTGATGGAGGCGACTGTGCCCAGGATCTCGATGCTCGGCAAGCGCGGATGCCATCTGTGCGACGACGCACTCGAGGTCATCCGCGCCGTGGCAGACGACACCGGCGCCGGCTATGAGGTCCGCCACTTGGAGGACGAGCCGCAGGAGGTCCGCGACGAGTACTGGGAGCGCATCCCGGTGACCTTCGTCGACGGCGCCCCGCACGACTTCTGGCGGGTCAGCGAGGCGCGCCTGCGCGCTGCACTGGGCGCCTCTCCGCAGTAGCAGGGCTACTTTGTGCATGCTTTCACAAGGGCGTAGCCTGACGGGAGGCGGCCGCCGGCGCGAAGCCGCCGGGGGGTTCGCGGAGCGCACGCAGGGCAGCGCCCGCGGCGCGACCGGGCGGACCCCGAGCGCGCCGCTGAGCCACCCGACCGACGCCGCCCAGGAGTGCCCTCCCGTGACCCCCCGATCAGACCGGCCCCGGGAGCGGGGCATCCCCGAGGCGACCGTCGCCCGGCTGCCGATCTACCTGCGCGCACTCCAGGGCCTGTCAGAGCGCGGCCTGCTCACCGTCTCCTCCGAGGACCTCGCCCGGATCGCCGGAGTCAACTCGGCCAAGCTCCGCAAGGACCTCTCGCACCTCGGTTCCTACGGCACCCGCGGCGTCGGCTACGAGGTCGAGTACCTCGTCTACCAGATCGCCCGTGAGCTCGGTCTCACTCAGGACTGGGCGGTAGCGATCGTGGGAGCCGGCAACCTGGGCCGCGCACTCGCCAACTACGGTGGGTTCGGGACCCGCGGCTTCCGCATCGCCGCCCTCCTCGACGCCGACGAGCGCCTGGTCGGCGGCGAAGTGGCCGGGCTGCGGGTCGGCTCTATCGACCTGCTCGAAGACGTGGTGACGGCGGAGAACGTCTCCATCGGCGTCATCGCGGTCCCCGCGGTGGCGGCGCAGAGCGTCTGCGACCGCTTCGTCGAAGCCGGCGTCACGAGCGTGCTCAATTTCGCTCCGATGGTCCTTGATGTGCCGTCGGCGGTGGATGTGCGTAAGGTCGATCTATCCATCGAACTGCAGATCCTGGCTTTCCACGCCCAGCGGAAGGCCGAGGGCGGGCCGCCCGCGGGCCACGGGCTGATCGACGCGGAGGAGAAGGCGTGAACCGCACTGCTCCGCGCCCGCGGGTGCGGCCCCTGTCTGCCCGGCCACCGCGCGGCCGGACGGATCGGCGCAGCCGATGGGACCAGGCGAACGCATTGGAGTGCAGATGAGTGTCCTCGCCGTGGGGCTGAGCCACCGCAGCTCGCCCGTTGCGCTGCTGGAGCGCGCCGCGATGGACGGCGCCGAGCGCCTCAAGGCGATGGCGGAGATGGCCGCCTCGGAGGCCGTCGGCGAGGTGATGATGGTCTCCACCTGCAACCGTACCGAGGTCTACGCCGAAGTCGAGAAGTTCCACCCCGCGCTCACCGCGATCACCGAGCTGCTCTCCGAGCGCACCGGCGTCTCCCAGGCCGAGCTCACCGAGCACGCCTACGTGCACTACGAGGACCGCGCCGTGCAGCACCTGTTCTCGGTGGCCTGCGGCCTGGACTCGATGGTGGTCGGCGAAGGCCAGATCCTCGGCCAGGTCCGCAGCGCCCTCAAGGACGCGCAGGCCAGCGGCACCCTCGGCCGGGTCCTCAACGACCTCGGCCAGCGCGCCCTCCGGGTCGGCAAGCGGGCGCACACCGAGACCCACCTCGACCAGGCCGGCGCCGACATGGTCACCCTCGGCCTGGAGGTCGCCCTCGGCCGGTTCGGCCCGCAGCGCGCACCGGGCGCGGTCGCGGGCGCCCCGCTCACCTCGGTCGACGTCGAGGCCGCGCTGCCCGAGCCGAGCCCGCTCACCGGCCTGCGGGTGCTGGTCCTGGGCGCCGGCTCGATGAGCGCGCTGGCCGCCAACACCGTCGCCCGGCTCGGCGCCTCCTCGGTGGCGGTGGCCAACCGCACCGCCGAGCGCGCCGTGCGCCTGGCCACCTGCCTCACCGAGGCCTACGACCCGATCTCGGCGTCGGCGGTGGACTTCGACCGTGCCGCCGCTGCGCTGCCAGGCGCCGACCTGGTGATCTCCTGCACCGGCGCGCAGGGCCTCGTGCTCGGCGCCGACGAGGTGGCCGGCGCGCTCGCCGGTGCGCCGCGCGCTGGCGAGGGCGCCGGCGCCGCCCGCCCGCTCGTCTTCCTCGACCTGGCCCTGCCGCGCGACATCGACGAGCGCGTCCGCGACCTGCCCGGTGTGGACCTGGTCGACATCGAGGACCTCCGTGCCGCAGCGGCCGAGGGCGCCGGCGGCGGCGAGTCGCGCACCGGCGTGCTCTCCACCGTGCGCGGCATCGTCGACGAGGAGGTCGCCTCCTTCACCGCGGTCCGCCGCGCCGACCTGGTCGCGCCGACCGTGGTGGCGCTCCGCGCGCACGCCCGCGAGGTCGTCGCCGCCGAGCTGGCCCGCCTGGAGAACCGCGTGCCCGGACTCGACGACCGGGAGCGCGAGGAGGTGGCCCGCGCCCTGCAGCGCACCGTCGACAAGATCCTGCACCGCCCGACGGTGCGGGTGAAGGAGCTCGCCGCCCGCCCCGGGGGCGACTCCTACGGCGACGCGCTGCGCGAACTGTTCGACCTCGATCCGGCGGCCCCCGATGCGGTCGCCCGGCCCCGTTCCGTTCCCGGGGAGGACGTGTGAGTACCGACGCGCCGACGAGCGCCGCCGCCCGGCTGGGCACCCGGCGCTCGAACATGGCGACCACGCAGTCCGGCCTCGTGGCCGACGCCGTCACCGAGCGCACCGGGATGCCGGTCGAGCTCGTGCAGATCACCAGCTTCGGCGACGTCACCAAGGCCCACCTGACCCAGCTCGGCGGCACCGGCGTTTTCGTCAACGCGCTCCGGGACCACCTGCTGGACGGCGGCATCGACTTCGCCGTGCACTCGCTCAAGGACCTGCCGACCGCGCCCGCCGACGGCCTGGTGCTGGCCGCGGTCACCGAGCGGGACGACCCGCGCGACGCGCTCTGCGCCCGCGACGGCCTCGGCTTCGCCGACCTGCCGGCCGGCGCGCGGATCGGCACCGGATCCCCGCGCCGCGTCGCCCAGCTCGCCGCGCTCCGCCCGGAGCTGGAGTACGTGCCGATCCGCGGCAACGCCGAGACGCGGCTGGGCAAGATCGCCTCCGGCGAGGTCGACGCGGTCGTGCTCGCCTACGCCGGCCTGGTCCGGATCGGCCGCACCGCCGACGTCACCGACGTCTTCGGCGCCGACCGCATGCTGCCGGCCCCCGGCCAGGGGGCGCTGGCCGTCGAGTGCACCGGGGCACGGGCCGCCGGTGACCTGGCCTACCTCTCCGCCGTCGACCACACGCCGACCCGCCTCGCGGTGACCGCGGAGCGCACCGTGCTCGCCGAGCTCGAAGCCGGCTGCGCGGCGCCGGTGGGCGCCTTCGCCGAACTGGACGGCGGCGTCCTGCGACTGAGCGCGGCGGTGGTGTCGACCGACGGCCGCACGGCGGTGCGCGGCGAGCGCACCGCCGACCTGGACGCCGAGCCGGCGTCGCTGAAGGCCGCCGCCGACCTGGGCCGAGAACTGGCCCGGTCGATGATCGCCGACGGCGCCGACCGGATCGTTGCCGACGCGGCGCAGGCCGCGGCGGGAGAGGCGGACGGCTGAGGGACGCGTTCCCGAACGTCCGAAGCAGCATCGAGGAAGGGCAGCATGAACCCCCAGAGCGACGACGCGGCCACCGCCGGCACCGCCAGCGCCAGCACTGACGAGCGCGCGGGGGCCGGCCGCGCCCGCACCGCCGGCCCCGGCACGGTCGCCCTGGTGGGCGCCGGGCCGGGCGACGCCGGAGCGCTCACCGTGCGCGCCACGGAGGTGCTCGCCGAGGCCGACGTGGTGATCGGCCTGCACGAGCCGGCCCCCGAGCTCGCCGCGCACCGCGCGGCCGCCCTGGCGCACTGCCGCGACGGTGCCGAGGTGCTCGACCCGGCCGACCTGGCCGACGCCGACGCCACCGCCGTCCTGCGCGCCTCGGAGGGCGCGGCCGTGGTCCGGCTCTACGCCGGCGACCCGCTGCTCTTCTGCCGCGGCGACCAGCTCGCCGACGCCTGCCGCGCCGCCGGCATCGGCTACGAGGTGGTGCCCGGCGTCTCCGCGGTGACCGGTGTCGCCGCCTACGCGGGGGTGCCGCTGATGCCGGAGGGGGCTACCGAGCTCCGCGTCGTCGACGGCGGGGACCGCTCCGTCGACTGGGCGCGCATCGCCGCCGACTTCGCGGCCCGCGACGACCTCACGCTCGCCGTGATCCGCCCGCGCCGGACCGATGACGGCGGCCGCAGCGGCACCGGCGTCGACTGGCTGGTGAAGGCGCTCACCTCTGGTGGCAACCCGGCCGCCACCCCGGTCACCGTCACCCGCGCCGGCGGCACCACCGAGCAGACCACCGTGTCCTCCACGCTCTCCCGGATCGCGGCCGACCTCAAGGCGATGGACGCCAAGGGCCACCACCTCACCGAGCCCGCGCTGGCGCTGCTCGGCCCCGGCGCCGCCCAGCAGCGCGAGCGCTCCTGGTACGAGACGCGGTCCCTGTTCGGCTGGCGCGTGCTCGTGCCGCGCACCCGCGAGCAGGCCGCCGACCTCTCCGAGCAGCTGCGCTCCTACGGCGCCGTGCCCGAAGAGGTGCCCACCATCTCGGTGGAGCCGCCCCGCACGCCGCAGCAGATGGAGCGCGCCGTCCGCGGCATCGTCACCGGCCGGTACCAGTGGGTGGCGTTCACCTCGGTCAACGCCGTCCGCGCCGTCCGCGAGAAGCTGGAGGCCTACGGGCTGGACGCGCGCGCCTTCGCCGGTGTGAAGGTCGCCGCCGTCGGCGAGCAGACCGCCGCCCGGCTGCGCTCCTTCGGCATCGAGCCCGACCTGGTGCCGCCGGCCGAGCAGCAGTCCGGCGCCGGCCTGGTCGGAGTCTGGCCGCCCTACGACGCCGAACTCGACCCGATCGAGCGGGTCCTGCTGCCGCGCGCCGACATCGCCACCGAGACCCTGTCGGCCGGCGTCGCCAAGCTCGGCTGGGAGGTCGACGACGTCACCGCCTACCGGACCGTGCGCGCGGCACCGCCGCCCGCCCCGGTGCGCGAGGCGATCAAGGGCGGCGCGTTCGACGCGGTGCTCTTCACGTCCTCCTCCACGGTGCGCAACCTCGTCGGCATCGCCGGCAAGCCGCACAACACCACCGTCATCGCGGTGATCGGCCCGGAGACCGAGAAGACCGCCCTGGAGTTCGGGCTGCGCGTCGACGTGGTTGCGCCGACCGCGTCGGTTTCGGCCCTCGCGGAGGCCCTCTCGCAGTACGGTGCTCGGCAGCGGGCGGAGGCGCAGGAGGCGGGCCGCCCGGTCCTCAAGCCCAGCCAGAAGCGGCGCGGCCGCCGGCGGAAGGCGCTGTGACCGGCGCGTTCCGCGCGGCCGCACCGGCCCCGCAGCCCGACCGGGCACTGGACGCCCCGGACAGATTGACCCGCCGCCCGGCGCGGCGCGCATGAGGGAGGAGCCCCCGATGGACCACCGGTTGCCGTCCGGAGCGCAGTTCCCCGCCGCCCGGCCGCGGCGGCTCCGCCGCACCCCGGCGCTGCGGCGGCTGGTCGCCGAGACCCGCCTGGCGCCGTCCGACCTGATCCTGCCGATGTTCGTCAAGGAGGGCATCAGCGCACCCAACCCGGTGTCGTCGATGCCGGGCGTCGTCCAGCACACCCCGGACAGCCTGCGCGCCGCCGCCGCGGAGGCCGCGGAGCTCGGCGTGGGCGCGCTGATGCTCTTCGGCATCCCCGCGGCGAAGGACGCCCGCGGCTCGGCCGCCGACGACCCGGACGGCGTGGTGCAGCGTGCGCTGCGCGACCTGTCCGCCGAGGTCGGCGACTCCATCGTGGTGATGGCCGACCTGTGCCTGGACGAGTACACCTCGCACGGCCACTGCGGCCTGCTCACCGAAGACGGCAGCGTCGACAACGACGCCACCCTGGAGCGGTACGCCTCCATCGCCCTCGCCCAGGCCGAGGCGGGCGTCCAAGTGGTGGGCCCGAGCGGAATGATGGACGGCCAGGTCGCCGCGATCCGCGCCGCGCTCGACGGCGCCGGCCACCCCGACGTGGCGATCCTCGCCTACGCGGCCAAATACGCGTCCGCCTTCTACGGCCCGTTCCGCGAGGCCGCCGAGGGGGCGCCGCAGTTCGGCGACCGCACCGGCTACCAGCAGGACCCGGCGAACGCGTCCGAGGCCCTGCGCGAGGTGGCGCTGGACGTGGCCGAGGGCGCCGACATGGTGATGGTCAAACCCGGCCTCGCCTACCTCGACATCGTCGCCCGGGTGGCCGACGCCTCCCCGGTTCCGGTCTCGGCCTACCAGGTGAGCGGCGAGTACGCGATGGTCGAGGCGGCCGCCGAGCGCGGCTGGCTGGACCGCGAGCGCGTCATCATGGAGACCCTGCTCAGCCATCGCAGGGCGGGAGCGGCCCAGATCCTCACATACTGGGCGAGTGAAGCGGCACGCATGCTGCGCTGAAGCATCCGGGGACCCGGCAGAGCCGGGACGGGGCGATAGGGCGGGGCGGCGGACCGGCACCCCGCGGGACACGACGAAGCGGGGAGGCGGTCCATGGCCGAGGTACTCAACCGGCGGCGGCGCAGGCACGCGCGGAGCACGGCGGAGCGTCCGGAGGACATGCTGGAGGCGGCGCTGTCGTATGCGGCGCTCGGCTGGCCGGTGTGCCGCGGCGCAGCGCCGGCCGCCGAGGGCGCCCGGGCCTGCAACTGCGACCGGATGGGCTGTCCGGCGCCGGCGCAGCATCCCGTGACAGCGGCGTGGGGCGTGGAGGCCACCATCGACGCCGACGTCATCCGCCGCTGGTGGGGCGCGGCCCCGGGCGCCAACGTGATCCTGCCGACCGGCCGCGTCTTCGACGTGTTCGACGTCCCCGCGGAGGCGGGCGTCATGGCCCTCGCGCGGATGGGGCGCTCGGGTGTGCGCACCGGCCCGGTCGCCGCGGTCGACACCGACCGCTACCTCTTCTACGTCGCCACCCGCTCCCCGTCCGACGAGGACGAGTGGTGGTCCTGCCACCTCGACTGCGTCCCCGAGACCGTCGAGGAGACCCCGGGCCTGCGCTGGCACTGCCGCAACAGCTACGTCCTCGCCGCGCCGTCCCTGCTCCCCTCGGGCGGCCGCGCCGGCTGGATCCGCCCGCCGCACCCCGAGGCCGCTGAACTCCCCGACCCAATCGCCGTGCTCGACATCCTCGCCGACTCCTGCGAGGAGTTCGCGGGCTGACCGCCGCGGAGCCCCGGGCAGCCGCGGCCGGCAGGGCGGAGGACCGCCGCCGCGCACCCGCCCCGCGCCCGTCAGCCGGCGGTGCGGGCGGCACCGCCGGCGCCGGCACCGGCGGGGGTGCCGCTGGGGAACCGCACCGCATGCGGCACCGCATCGGCGCTGCGCCCGGCTTCCGCGCCGGGCCGGGGCGCCGCGGGGCGGCCCCGCTGCCCGACCGGTCCGTGCGGGCCGCCGGGACCGCCGGTCCTGCGCAGCGCGCTGCGCGCCAGCGCCGTGCAGCCGGGTCCGGCGCCCGGGCCGCGCCGGTGTCCGCCGGACGGGATCTGCCCCGTACCGCCGCTCCGCGGCCTGCTGCTCCGCCGGGAACGCCCCGCCTGCGCTCCTGCCGGCCGTTCCCGCGGAGCCCGCACGTCCCGCGGAGGCCCTGCTTGCGGGACGCCCCGCCCGGCGCCTCGGGAAGCGCGCCGCGCCCGTGCCGCGCCCGTGCCGCGCTCACGCCCCGCGGTCAGAGCAGCCCCGGGTCGAGGCGCTCGTCGGCGACGACGATGCCGTCGGCGTCGCTATAGAGCCACGCCTCGGGGTTGAAGACCACGGCGCCGAAGGCGACCGGGCCGTCCAGGACGCCGGCGCCCTCCTTGGCGGACTTGCGCGGGTTCGAACCCAGGGCCTTCACGCCCACACCGATGCCGGCCAGGGCCTCGGTGTCGCGGACCGCGCCGTTGACGACCACGCCGGCCCAGCCGTTGGCGGCCGCGGCCGCGGCGATCTGGTCGCCCACCAGTGCGCTGCGCAGCGAACCGCCGCCGTCCACCACCAGCACCCAGCCCTCGCCCGGCTGGTTCAGCTGCTCCTTGACCAGGGCGTTGTCCTCGTGGCACTTGATCGTCGCGATCGGCCCGTGGAACGACGTCCGGCCGCCGTAGGACCGGAACTGCAGCTCGCAGCTCTGCAGCGCGTCGCCGTAGGCGTCGATCAGGTCGGCCGTGGCGAAGACCTCGCTCATGCTTGCTCCTTGAGGGTCGTCTGGTGCGTCCGGGCGTCAGGAACGCTATCCGGCGAGGCGCGGTGCCGCGTCAGGGAGGCTGCGCACGGGTGCCAGACTGGACGGGTGGCTACTCATCAGACTTCCGCCGAGCTGTTCGAACGCGCCAGCGCCGTCGTGCCGGGGGCGGTGAACTCGCCGGTCCGCGCCTTCGGCGCGGTGGGCGGCACCCCGCCGTTCATGGCGTCCGGGCACGGCCCCTACCTCACCGACGTCGAGGGCAACACCTACGTCGACCTGGTCTGCTCGTGGGGCCCGCTGCTGCTCGGGCACACCCACCCGGCCGTGGTCGACGCCCTGCAGGAGGCCGCCGCGCACGGCACCTCCTTCGGCGCGCCCAGCCCGGGCGAGGTGGAGCTCGCCGAGGAGATCGCCGCCCGCGCCCCCGTCGAGCAGGTGCGGCTGGTCAACTCCGGTACCGAGGCGACCATGTCGGCGATCCGGCTGGCCCGCGGGGCCACCGGCCGCAGCAAGGTCGTCAAGTTCGCCGGCAACTACCACGGCCACGTCGACGCGCTGCTCGCCTCCGCCGGCTCCGGCCTCGCCACCTTCGGTCTGCCGGACAGCCCCGGCGTGACCGGCGCGAGCGCCGCCGACACCATCGTGCTGCCCTACAACGACCCCGAGGCCGTCGAGCGGGTCTTCGCCGAGTCCGGCGACGAGATCGCCTGCGTCATCGCGGAGGCGTGCCCGGCCAACATGGGCGTCGTCCCGCCGCGCGACGGATTCAACGCGCGCCTGCGCGCGATCACCGAGCGGTACGGCGCGCTGCTCATCCTCGACGAGGTGCTCACCGGCTTCCGCGTCTCCGCGTCCGGCTGGTACGGCCTGGAGGGCGTCCGCGCCGACCTCACCACCTTCGGCAAGGTGATGGGCGGCGGCCTGCCCGCCGCCGCGTTCGGCGGCCGCGCCGACCTGATGGCGAGGCTCGCGCCGGCCGGCCCGGTCTACCAGGCGGGCACCCTGTCCGGGAACCCGCTGGCCACCGCGGCCGGCCTGGCCACCCTGCGGAACGCCACCGACGAGGTCTACGCCCACATCGACCGGGTCTCCGCCCAGGTCGCCGACGCCGCCGGCGCGGCGCTCACCGAGGCCGGCGTGCCGCACCGGGTGCAGCGCGGCGGCAGCCTGTTCACGGTGTTCTTCACCGACGCCGACGTGACCGGCTTCGACGCCGCGCGCGCCCAGCACACCGGCCGGTTCGCCGCGTTCTTCCACGCGATGCTGGAGCAGGGCGTGTACCTGCCGCCGGCGGCGTTCGAGGCGTGGTTCTTCTCCGCGGCCCACGACGAGGAGGCGATCGGCCGGGTGCTCGCCGCCCTGCCGAAGGCCGCCGAGGCGGCCGCGCGCACCGCCTGACCGCGCTCCGCCGCCCGCGGAGCGGCGCGGGCAATCCCCGACCTGCACCGGAGCTGCCGTCGGCGGATTCCGGACGGGCCCGCTGCCGTGGGGGCGTCCGGCTCCGCCGGCCGGCGGCCCGGTAGCGTGGGAGGGTGCGCCAACCGCGGTGACCGGCCCGTCCGTCCCGCGCCGGCGTGCGATCCCGGCGGTCCAGCGGACCGGCGGGCTGCCCTGCACCGCAGGCCGACCGGTCGGCCGCCGCCCGGACCGGCGGCCGCGGCCGTGCCCGCACCACCACCGTCCGGCGCCGCCCGCCGGTCCGAGCGAAGGGACACCAGCGGCCCATGACCACGACGACCGTCGTCCACCTGCTGCGCCACGGCGAGGTGCACAACCCCGGGAGGATCCTCTACGGGCGGCTCCCGGACTTCCATCTCAGCGGCAACGGCCGCGGGATGGCCGATCTCGCCGCGGCCTGGTTCGAGGGGCGCGACGTGTCCGTCCTCTACTCCTCGCCGCTGGAGCGCGCCCTGGAGACGGCGGAGCCGCTGGCCGCCGCAACCGGGCTTTCGGTGCGTACCGACGACCGGCTGATCGAGGCCGGCAACCGCCTGCAGGGCCGGCAGGTGTCGGGGCGCTCGCTGCGCACCGACCCGTCGATGCTGCGCCACCTGTACAACCCGTTCCGGCCCTCCTGGGGCGAGCCGTACCAGCTCATCGTGGACCGGATGGTCGCCGCGGTGAAGCACGTCCGCAAGGAGGCGTGGGGCCGCGAAGCGGTCTGCGTCAGCCACCAGCTGCCGATCTGGATGACCCGGATGGCCGCCGAGCGCAAGCGGCTCTGGCACCGCCCGGACCGCCGCCAGTGCAACCTGGCCAGCGTCACCTCGCTGACGTTCGAAGACCAGGAGCTGGTCAGCGTCGGCTACACGGAGCCCGCCGCCGCCCTGTACGGCAGCGGCCCCGCCATCCCCGGCGCCTGATCGCTGCGGCCCCGGCCGGCCCGCCGCTGTCGGGCGGACCCGGCCCGGCCGTCTCCTGGCAGCGGAGAGAAGGCGCAGACCAGAGCGGGGGAGCGGGATGGCGGAGCGGACGGCGGGCGGAGCCGCCGAGGGCGCCCGGGAGCCGGGTCCGGACCTGGATGCGGTCATGGCCGAGCTCGCCGCCATGGCGGACCCGGCCGTCCTCAGGGTGAACCAGCGGCACGGGGACGGGCACGCGGTGAACCTCACCGCACTGCGCGCCTTCGCCAAGCGCATCGGGACGCGGCAGGACCTCGCCCGCGCGCTCTGGGCGACGGACGACTCCGCCGCGCGGCTGCTCGCGCTGCTGGTCTGCCGCCCCAGAGCGTTCGAGCAGAACGAGCTGGACGCCATGCTGCGTGCGGTCCGCACGCCCAAGGTGGGCGACTGGCTCGTCAGCTACGCGGTGCAGAAGAGCCCGCACACCGAGGCGCTGCGCACCGCCTGGCTCGCTGACCCCGCCCCCGGTGTCGCCGCTGCGGGGTGGGCGCTGACCGCGCGGCGCGTCGCGAAGAAGCCCGACGGGCTGGACCTGCCCGCGCTGCTGGACGTGATCGAGGCGCAGATGGCGGAGGCGCCCGAGCGCCTGCAGTGGGCCATGAACACCTGCCTCGCCCAGATCGGCATCGAGCACCCCGCCCACCGGGAGCGCGCCACCGCCATCGGGGAGCGGCTGGGCGTGCTGGCGGACTACCCGGTGCCGAGCGGGTGCACCTCGCCCTATGCGCCGGTCTGGATCGCGGAGGCGGTGCGCCGGCGCACCGCCTCCGACAGCGGCCGTACTGCCAGCTGAAAGGACTGTGTACTGCACGGGCGCAGCGGGCCGGGGCGGCGGATCCGGTGCGCTGCGCGCGCCTGGCCCGGGCTGCCGCCGCCGAGGTCGGCGTGCGTGTCGCGGTGGACGAGAGGGTAGGCTAGGCCCTCGGGTGCGGTACCGGCGCCGGCGGATCCCGTCCGCGCAGACCGCACTCTCCCGACTGCCCCCGGCGCCGCAGGCGACCGCGACGGGGCCGTTATGTCCTCGATGTCTTCTGCGAGAAGGTGATCGCATGGGTTCCGTGATCAAGAAGCGCCGCAAGCGCATGGCCAAGAAGAAGCACCGCAAGCTCCTCAAGCGCACCCGCGTCGCCCGCCGCAACAAGAAGTAGCGGAACCGGAGTACGCAGGATCGGCTTCTCCGCAGACGCCCCGCACCGGGCCGCTGCGGAGACACCATCCCCCTTACTCCCCCTCTCGCCATCCCCCTCGAACACAGACCCCCCTCGATGTGTGGAGGCGTAGCGCATGGGACGCGCCGTTCTCGTCACCGGCGCCTCGCGGTACCTCGGTGCCCGCGTCGCCGAACTGCTCAGCCGCGACCCGGACGTCAGCCGGGTGGTCGCCACCGACACCGCCGCACCCCGGCGCGCACTGGGCGGGGCCGAGTTCGCCCCGGTCCGGCTGCATGACGGCGGCATCGGCGCCCTGGTGCAGGACACCGGCGCCGACACGGTGGTGCACCTCGGCTTCGCCGACTCCGCCCCGCTGAAGGGGCGCGGCCGGCGCCGGTCGCCCGCGGCGGTACTCGGCACCCTGCAGCTCCTCGACGCCTGCCAGCGCTCCGACGACGCGGCCCGCCTCGTGGTGCGCTCCAGCGCGGCCGTCTACCGCGGGCCCGCAGCAGAGCCATTCACCGAGCCCGGCACCGCCCTCGCCACCGGCGCGGCCGCGGTCGCCGGCGACACCGCCGCGCCGCACGCCCGGGACGCCGCCGACATCGAGCGGCACACCCTCACCCTGGCCCGCCGCCGCCCCGACCTGTCCGTGGCGGTGCTGCGGTTCGCCAGCGTGATCGGCCCGTCCGTCGAGACCCCGCTCACCCGCTATCTCGGCCTGCGGCTGGTGCCCACCGTGCGCGGCGAAGACCCGCGGATGCAGTTCCTGCACCCCGACGATGCGGCCGACGCCACCTGCCGCACCGCGCTGGCCGCGCCCGACGGCGGCTCCGCAGACGGGATCTTCAACGTCGCCGCCCCCGGGTCGGTGCCGCTCTCCCGGGTACTGCAACGCGTCGCCGGGCGCCGCTTCGCCGTGCCCGAGCGCGGGCTGCGGGTGCTCGGCGGAATCACCCGCCGCAGCCGCGTCGACTACTCCCCGGACCAGCTGCGGCTGCTGTGCAGCGGCCGGGTGCTGGACGCCGGCAAGCTGGAGCGCAGCGTCGGCTGGCGGCCCGCCTACACCTCCGCCGAAGCCCTCGAGAGCTACCTGACGGCATCGTGACGGGCGCGGTTCCGCCCGGGCCGCCCGCCATCCGGAGCGGCCGCTCAGACGCGGCCGCGGCGCAGCGCCCCCACGGCCAGCCCGCCGACCAGGGCGCCGGCCGCTGCGGCCGGCACCCCGACGCGCAGCGCGGCCCGGTAGCGGCGGAACTCGTGCACCGGCCAGCCGTGCTCCAGCGCGTGCCGGCGCAGCGCATCGTCGGGGTTGACGGCGTTGGGCCGGCCCACCGCGCCCAGCAGCGGAAGGTCGTTGGAGGAGTCGCTGTAGGCGGTGCTCTCCGCCAGGTCGAAGCCCTCCCGATCAGCCAGCTCGCGCACCGCCTCGGCCTTGGCCGGGCCGTGCATCATGTCGCCGATCAGCCGACCGGTGTAGACCCCGTCGGACTTCTCCGCGACGGTGCCGATCGCGCCGTCCAGCCCGAGCTTGCGCTGGATGATGTCGGCCAGTTCCACCGGGGTCGCGGTGACCAGCCAGACCCGGTCGCCGGCCGCGGCGTGCTGCCGCGCCAGCTCCGCCGAACCCTCCCAGATCCGGTCCGACATGGTCTCGTCGTAGATCTCTTCGCAGAGCTCGACGAGGTCGTCGACCCGGTAGCCGGCGACGAAGGCCAGCGCCGCCTCGCGCGCGGCATCGATGTGCTCGCTGCGCTCGCGGCCGCCCGCCCGGAACACCAGCTGGCCCCAGCCGAAGCGGACGAGGTCGCGGGTGGTGAACAGGTCGCGGGCAGCGAGCCCGCGGGCGAAATGGTAGATGGACGCGCCGCGCATCAGCGTGTTGTCGACATCGAAGAAGGCAGCGCGGTGGCGTCGGGAGACTGGGCCCGGCATGCCACCGAGCCTAGGGCCCTGGAGCAGGGGCCCGGCGCAGTGGGGCCGGTGCCCGAGTGTCCGTGACGCAACTCACATGTGCAGGTAGGAGGCGTGCGCGCGCTGGGGACGTGCTGCGCGTTCGGTTCCCGCGGCCCGGTGGCCGCGGGCCGGGCGCGTTCCCGTCCACTCCCCGGTATGCAGCATGATGATCGGGATGGTCGAGGTAGCACTGGCATTCGCCTGCGCCCTGGTGGCTTGGAGTGCCACCGCGGCGCTGATCGCACGCGGGCAGCGGGTCCCCGGAACCTACCCGCGCATCCTGGCTGCGTCGGCTGCGGCCGTCGCCATCGGCCTGAGCGCGGCGTTCCCGGGCGCACTGCTCGGCTTCTCCGGGATCACCTTCCGCCTGCTGCAGGTCGGCGTGGGGCTGCTCGGGCCGCTGCTGGCGGCGTGGGGGGCCGTGGAGTACGCGATCCGCTCCGAGCGGGCGCGCTTCGGCGTCCGGCTGCTGGTGGCGGTGCTGGGCATCGTGCCCACAGCCGTCCTCGCGCTGGACCCCGTCAGCGGAAACTTCTCCAACGACTACCCTCCGCTGAACGACCACTACGATTTCATCCCCGGCATCGCCGTCAGCGCGGTCCACATCTTCGCTGCCGCCGCGATCGCCGTGTGCGCTGCAGCCGCGCTGCGCGCCGGGGGCCGGGCCGGCACCCACCGCGCCAGCGTGGTCGGACTGATCGGCCTCGCGGTGCTGCTGGAGATCCTGGTGGCCCGCATGGGGCTGGGCGCGCTGGGCCAGGTGGTCATGGTCGGCGCGCTCGCGGCGCTGTGGGGCGCGTTCGTCCGCGCCCTGAACCCCCCGGAGGAGCCGCAGCGGCGGCGCCGGGGGCGCCGGTCCCCGTCCGGGGGCGGCGATCCCGACGACGGCGAGGGAGACGACGAAGTGTGGGGCAGGCGCCGCAGGGCCCGGGACGACGACTACGACGACTATGACGACGACGGCTTCGCCGACGAGCGCGACGAGGTCCGCTCCGCCCCCGCCGGCCGGGGCGGCCGGTCCGGCCGCGGTGCGCCGCGGCGGCCCCGGATGCGCGGCATCATCACGATCTACACGCTCGCCAACGGCGGCGCGGACACCTTCGACGACTGCGCCGACGCCGTCGTCGACGAGGTGGACCGCCGCGAGCCGGACACGCTCCTGTTCGCCTGCCACACGGTGCCGAGCGCTCCGCAGCAGCGGATCGTCTACGCGATCTACCGCGACGAGCTGGCCCAGGAGGAGCACGAGCAGCAGCCGCACGTGCGCGAGTTCGCCCGCCGCAGCGCGCCCGCCGTGGTCGCCACCAACGTGATCGAGCTGTCGCTGGCGGGGGCGTCGGTTGCCGATTCGCTGCCGGATATGCTGATGCCCCGCTGACGCGGCGGCAGCGTGACCCGCCGGAATCTAACGGAGCGTGCTGGAACCCCGATGCGCAAACTCGTCGTCTTCCTTGTGCTGCTGGTGATCCTTGTGGTGGTCGCCGACCGCGGCCTGCACTACGCCGCGCAGACCGAGATCGCCAAGAGGGTGGGCCAGCAGTACGAGATGGCGTCCGAGCCCGAGGTCACCGTCGGCGGATTCCCGTTCCTGACCCAGGCGTTCCAGGGCACCTACAGCGAGATCAACATCGTCACCGGCGCCATGAACGTCAACGACGTCCAGCTGGAGCGGGTCGACGTCACCGCCTACGACGTCGACGCCCCGCTGCAGGCGCTGCTCACCGAGCCGACGGCGACGGCCCGCACGGCCGAGGCCACGGTGATGCTGCCCTACAGCGAGCTGCAGAAGCGGCTCCCCGAGGGCATCGTCATCGAGAACGAGGACGGCCAGCCCCGGATGGCCGGCGACCTGGCGCTGCACGGCTTCAGCCAGCCGGTCTCGGCGGGGCTGGAGGTGGCGGTGGAGGGCGACGCGATCGTCGTCACGCCCACCGACGTCGCCATCGGCGGCACCGGTACCGGCGTGGACCTCACCGCGCAGGTCAACGACCGCCTCGCGGTCTCCTTCCCGATCCCCAGCCTGCCGTTCAACCTGCAGGTGACCGGGATCGACGCCCGCCCCAACGGCGTTCAGGTCTCGGCCGAGGCGGAGGACGTCCCGCTGATCGGCGCGGAGCAGCAGGGCTGAGCGTGCAGGGCGAAACCGGCGCGTCCGGCGAGCAGGGGCGGGACGGGGCGGCTCCGGACGGCGCACTCCCCGAGGCCGTCCGCCTCACCGCCGCCGACCTGGGGGCGCCGCTCGGCGAGCGGGCCACGCTCGTGCAGTTCTCGTCCGCCTTCTGCCGGCCCTGCGTCGCCACCCGGCGGCGGCTGGCCGAGGCCGCGGACCTGGTGCCCGGTGTGGCGGCCGCCGACGTCGACGCCGAGTCGCACCTGGAGCTGGTGCGCCGGCTCGGCATCGAGGAGACCCCGACCGTGCTGGTGCTCGACTCCGGCGGCACCGAGCGGGTCCGGGCGCGCGGGGTCCCCGCGCGGCACGCGGTCCTCGCGGCCCTGGCGACCGCGATCGGCGGCCCGGAACAGCAGATGTGAGCTGTCCCACGGGTGACAGCGATGGGCCCAGCCCGTACGATCGTGGACGTGAACACCGTGACGGGCGCGTTTCTGACGAAGCGGCGGGCAGTGGACTACTGCCACGTCGCTACCGCGCTCTGTCTGCCCCGCCCGTAGAGCGGCCGCCACCGCGCCTTTTCCGGGCGCACCAGTGATGCGCCGCCCATGCCGCGCGCACCCCCGCCGGCCACCGCTCACGCAGCAGGGACACCGGAATCCACGCTCCCGCCGACGCGAACCTCCGTCCGGCCGGGTCCGTGTGCGCACCCCCTTCTCTCCCGCCGTACGGCCCTGCCGCCCGGCACCGAACGCCGCACACACATCGAATCAAGGAGGTTCCCTATGAGCCGCTCCGACGTCCTCGTGGACGCCGACTGGGTGGAGGCTCACCTGGACGACCCGAAGGTGGTCCTCGTCGAGGTGGACGAGGACACCTCGGCCTACGACAAGGGGCACATCCCGGGCGCCATCAAGCTCGACTGGAAGACCGACCTCCAGGACCCGGTCCGCCGCGACTTCGTCGACCGCGCGGGCTTCGAGAGCCTCCTGTCCGAGCGGGGCATCGCCAACGACGACACGGTCGTCCTCTACGGCGGCAACAACAACTGGTTCGCGGCCTACGCCTACTGGTACTTCAAGCTCTACGGCCACGACGCGGTGAAGCTGCTCGACGGCGGCCGCAAGAAGTGGGAGCTCGACTCGCGCGCCCTCGTCGAGGAGGTGCCCGAGCGCGACGCCACCAGCTACACCGCGCAGGAGCAGGACGCCTCGATCCGCGCCTTCCGGGACGAGGTCGTCAACGCCATCGGCACCAAGGCGCTGGTCGACGTGCGCTCGCCGGACGAGTTCACCGGCAAGCTGCTGGCCCCGGCGCACCTGCCGCAGGAGGCGTCCCAGCGGGCCGGCCACATCCCGACCGCGCGCAACATCCCGTGGGCGAAGGCGGCCAACGAGGACGGCACCTTCAAGTCCGACGAGGAGCTGCGGGAGATCTACTCCGCGGCCGGCGTCGACCTCGACTCCGACGTGATCGCCTACTGCCGCATCGGCGAGCGGTCCTCGCACACCTGGTTCGCCCTGCACGAGCTGCTCGGTCTGGACAACGTCAAGAACTACGACGGCTCCTGGACCGAGTACGGCTCCCTGGTGGGCGTTCCGGTCGAGCTGGGGGAGGCCAAGTGAGCGACGGCTGCGGAGCGCCCGTCGGGGGCGTCGCCCTCGCCGACGGCGCGGCCGGCGACCAGGCGGTCATCCAGGGCACGGTGCGGCGCGGCGGCACTCCGCTGGCCGGCGCCTACGCGCGCCTGCTGAACGGCTCCGGCGACTTCGTCGGCGAGGTCGCGACCGGTCCGGAGGGCACCTTCCGGTTCTTCGCCGCCGACGGCGACTGGACCGTCAAGGTGCTCGCCTCGCAGGGCTTCTCGGCCGCCTACGACGTCCGCGCGGAGACCGGCAGGATCGCCGACATCTCCGTCGAGGCGTAACCGCCCGGCAGAGCGGTAAAGAACGGAAGAGCGCGGCAGCGGGCCCGGACCCTGGGACGCAGGACCGGACCCGCCGGCCGCTGGCCTGCGGCAGTCGCGCAGCCCAGCGGGGGCGCAGCGGTAGTGATGCGCGCGGGGCCCGGGGGATCCATCCCCCGGGCCCCGCTGCCGTGCGCCCGCCCAGCGGCCCTCCCGCCCCGGCTGCTGCGGGAGGGCCGGCGTAGGGTGGTGCCGGCCGGGCGCCGCCGGGCGCGCAGACTGCGGCGGCTGCGCCCGCCCTCTCCGCAATCCCCCGCGCTTCGCTTCGGAGGTCCCCCTGCCTGCGGCCGCACCCCGCCCTGACCGACCCGCCCCAGGCGGGCTGACCGCCCCGGCACCGCACCGCGCCCGCAGCAGCGGGCGCCCCCGCCCGCGCGGCCGCGCCGCCGGGAGGCGGACGTGACGCCGGCCGCCGTCGGCGCGGTGCTCGCCGCCGCGGTGCTGCACGCGGTCTGGAACGCTATCGCGCACGCCATCACCGACCGGCTGATCGGGTTCGCCCTCATCGGCGCCGCCGGGACCGCCGGCGGTATCGCCGTCGCCTGCTTCACCGGTCCGCCCGCGGCCGAGGCGTGGCCGGCGCTGCTGCTGTCGGTGCTGCTGCACATCGGCTACATGGGCTTCCTCATGCTGTCCTACCGGATCGGGGACTTCGGCCAGGTCTACCCGCTGGCCCGCGGCACGGCCCCGTGGCTGGTCGCGATCGGCGCGGCGGTGCTGCTCGGCGAGACGCTCACCCCGCCGCACCTGGCCGGTGTGCTCGTCGTCTCCGCGGGGCTCACCCTGCTCGTGTTCTCCGCCGGCCCGCCCCGGCGGGACGCGCTGCCCGCGCTGGGCGCCGCCTTCGTCACCGGCATCATGATCGCCGGGTACACGGTCGTCGACGGCATCGGGGTGCGCGCCTCCGGCGAACCCGTCGCCTACCTCGCCTTCCTCATGATCCTGCAGGGCCCCTGGTTCGGGATCGCCGCACTGGTCCTGCGCCGCGGCCGGCTGGCCGCCGACCTCCGCCCGGTGTGGCGGGTGGGGGCGCTCGGCGGACTGCTGTCCATGCTCGCCTACGGCCTCGTGCTCTGGGCGCAGACCATCGGCGACCTGGCCGCCGTCGCCGCACTCCGCGAAACCAGCATCATCTTCGGGGCGATCATCGCCGCCGTGGTCTTCAAGGAGGGCTTCGGCCGGGTGAAGATCGCCTCCGCCGCGGTGGTGGCCGCCGGGATCGCCCTGCTCAACCTCTGACGCCCGGCCCGGCAGCGGGTGCGCCGCCCCCGTGCAGCGCCCGGTTCCCGGCGAAGTGGTGACAACTCACCCGTGTCCTGACAGCATGCGGTGCACCAGGAGGTGCTCGGACGTGCCCGAACCAAGGACTGGCTCCCCCCGCAACCCCCGGAACGAGCGCACCATCGCCCACGCGGCCACGCAGATCGGCTGGCGGCACGAGGTGCTCGTCGACGACCCCGGGCCGCCGCCGCGGCGCCCCGCGCCGCCCGAGCGCGTCGAGGTCAGCCCGGAATGGGTCGAGGCCCAGCGCGGGGACGAGCAGACCACCAACCGGCCGCTCACCACCGCGCTGCGCGTGCTCGCCGGCCTCGCACTGCTCGCCCTGGCGCTGTGGCCGCTGCGCATCCTGCCGGGCGTCCTCGCCTTCGGCGCGGTGTGCGCCTGCGCCGTGGTCGCGGTGCCCGTCGGCGTCGCGCTGCTGCAGAGCCGGCGCGTGATCGCCGACCGGGTCGCCGAGGAGCGCGCCCGCCTGGAGGCCGAGCGCCGCGCAGCGGAAGGCGAGCTCCGCCGGCTCCAGGAGGAGCACGCCGCCCGGCACGCCGCCTGGCAGGCGTGGCGGCACGCGTTCGAGGCGCAGCCGCAGTGGTACACGGTGCACGTGCCCGAGGACGCCGGCGCCGTCCTCGTCGCCGGCGGCACCGACGCCGGCTGGTCGGCGGTGCTCACCTGCGTCGGCGCGTCCCGGCTGGGTGCGGGGGCCGACCTCACCGTGGTCGACCTGTCCGGCCGCGCGGTCGCCGGCGACCTGGTGGCGCTGGTGCGGCGGAGCGGCGTCGTGCCGCGGATCTGGGTGCTCCCCGCCGACCTGCCGCGGATGAACCTCGGCGCCGGACTCGGCGCCGGCGGCCGTGCCGCGGTGCTCGCCGCGGTGGCGTCGGCCGCCCAGCCCGAGGCCGACAGCGGCGCCGACACCGCGCTGCTGGAAGGCATCCTGGAGGCGGTCGGAGCCGAAGCCGGAGTGGACGCCGTCGTCGGCGGCCTCCGCACGCTCGCGGTGCCCGAGGACGCCCCGGATGCCGGCGGCGACCCGGCCGTCGCCGCGCTCACCGACGAGCAGCGCGCCGATGTCCGCAAGAGGTGCGGCACCGACCGCGCCGTCGTCGAGCGGGCCTGGGAGCTGGCCGGCCACCTCGCCCCGTTCGAGGGGGTCGGCACCCGCGCCCAGACCGAGCCCTACGCCCAGGTCAAAGTGATCGCCACCGACCGGGCCGGCGGCGAGGTCGCGGCCCGCGCCTACGGTGCCTACACCGCGGCGGCGCTGTGCCGGCTGCTGGAGATGCGCGCGCAGGCCGCCGGGTCGGGCGAGCGGACCGACCGGTGGGGGCGCGCCATCCTCGTCTGCGGCGCCGACGCGCTGCCCGCGGAGGCCGTCGACCGGCTGATCGACGCCGCCGAGGCCGCCGCGACCGGACTGGTGCTGCTGGTGCCCGAGGCGGACGCGGACACCGTCGCGCGCTTCGACTCCGGCCGCGTCCACCCGGTGCTGATGCGCCAGCCCGACGGCGCGTCGGCCGCCCGGCTCGCCGACTGGCTCGGCGACCAGCCGGAACTGCGCCTGCACCGGCTCACCGAGGTCATCGGCGAAGCGCTCAGCGGCACCGTGGCCGACAGCTACGCCGAAGACGCCGAGCCCGGCCAGGCGGCGACGGCTCCGGTCTCGGTCCGCGGCGCGGCCTCCGCCATCGCCCCGCTCGACCTCGCCCGGGACCTGCGCGCCGCCACCACCTGGGGCCGCGCCACCAGCCAGGCCGAGGGCGCCGACGGGGCCCGGACCCTGCACCCGGACGCGCACGGCCTGCGCCACCTGCCGCCGACGGCGGCCGTCGTCCCCGGCGCGCACGGCGCAGTGCTGGCCGACGCGAATCCCGGTATCCTCACGCTCCCGACGGCGACCCTGTCCAGCGTCGAGGACGGCCCGCCCGCCGCGCCGGCCGAGCCGGCCGGCGGCGACGGCGCACCGCCGCCCAACCTGGGGCCGCCGCCGGAGCGGCTGGACTGGCGGTGGGCCACCTCATAGCGCCCGCCGCATAGGCTGAGGGGGTCCCGCGCGGACCTCCCGGCAGCCGCGGCGGAGCACCGCTTCCGCACCGCGGTCCCGCCGCACCGGGGCACCGCGGCGACAACTGATGCAGACACGAGTGGGGATCATGAGCGAACTTCCCTTGCGCGCCCAGCTGGCCTCTGCGCTGGGCAAGGGCGCGGCGTCGCTGTCCCGCGCGACCGGGCGCGGCGACGGCTCCGTCATCGGCGGCCGCGTGGCGCTGAAGGTCCAGCCCAACCTGCTGGCGCAGCTCGCCCGCGGTCGGCAGCTGGCCCTGGTCAGCGCGACCAACGGCAAGACCACGACGACGCGGCTCATCTCCGCCGCGCTGCGCGAGCTGGGCGAGATCGCCACCAACGAGCACGGCGCGAACATGCCCACCGGCCACATCACCGCGCTGGCGAGCAAGCCGGACGCCCGGGTGGGCGTGCTCGAGGTCGACGAGAAGTACCTGCCCCAGGTCATCCGGGAGACGCGCCCCGCGGTCACCGTGCTGATGAACCTCAGCCGCGACCAGATGGACCGCGCCTCCGAGATCAACCTGCTCGCCAAGAAGTGGCGGGACGTGCTGGGTACCAGCGAGACCCACGTCGTCGCCAACGCCGACGACCCGCTCGTCGCCTGGGCCGGGCTCGGCGCCCGGCACGCCACCTGGGTGGCCGGCGGGCAGCGCTGGAAGGAGGACTCCTGGTGCTGCCCGGAGTGCGGCGGCCACCTCAAGCGCGATCCCGACCCGCACTGGGAGTGCCCCGAGTGCGGCCTGCGCCGGCCGGAGGCCAGCTGGGCGGTCGACAGCGAGGCCGACACGGTGATCGACCCCAACGGCACCGCGCTCAAGCTCGGCCTGCACCTGCCCGGTGACGCCAACCGCTCCAACGCCGCGATGGCCATGGCCACCGCCGCCGCCTACGGCATCCACCCCAAGCAGTCGCTGCCGCGGCTGCAGGAGATCCGCTCGGTCGCCGGGCGGTACACGTCGGTGCACACGCACGGCGCCGAGGTGCGGCTGCTGCTCGCGAAGAACCCGGCCGGCTGGCTGGAGTCGTTCGCCGTCCTGGGCCCGCCGGACGTGCCGGTGCTGCTCTCGGTCAACGCCCAGATCCCGGACGGCAAGGACACCTCCTGGCTGTGGGATGTCGACTACACGGTGCTGCGCGGCCGCCGCGTGTTCGTGCTCGGCGAGCGCCGCACGGACCTGGCGCTGCGGCTGGAGACCGACGGCGTCGCGTTCGAGGTCGCCGACCGGGTCGACGACGTGGTGGCGCACCTGCGCGCGGAGCGGCCCGACCTCGCCAAGGTCGACGTGATCGCCAACTACACCGCGTTCCAGCAGATCCGCACCGCCTACGGGCGCATCCAGTAGGCGCCGCAGTGGAAGCGGCGCCAGCACCAACAGCACGGGCAGCGGGGGCGCCGGCCGCGGCCGTGCGGGGAGCCCCCGGTACCGGCGCACCGGCCGCAGTAGCCCGTCCGGCCCAGGAGAAGAGGCGGTTGCCATGACCGACACCAGCAGCGTCCTGCGCATCGTCTGGATCTACCCCGACCTGCTGAGCACCTACGGGGACCAGGGGAACGCGCTGGTGCTCCAGCGCCGCGCCGAGCTGCGCGGGATCCGCACCGAGATCGTCCAGGTGCTCTCCAGCGACCCGGTGCCCGTCGAGGGCGACATCTACCTGCTCGGCGGCGGCGAGGACCGGCCGCAGATCCTCGCGGCGCGGCGGCTGCGCGCCGACGGCGGCCTGAAGCGCGCCGCGGAGCAGGGCGCGGCCGTGCTCGCGGTCTGCGCGGGCTACCAGATCGTCGGCGAGAGCTTCGGCGACGACGAGGACCAGCCGCTGCCCGGAGTCGGCATCCTCGACGTGCGCAGCGGCCGGGGCGAGTCGCGGGCCGTCGGCGAGATCGTCGCCGACGTCGACCCGGCGCTCGGCGCGGGGCGCATCACCGGCTTCGAGAACCACCAGGGGCGCACGGCGCTGGGCCCGATGGCGCGGCCGCTGTCGCAGACCATCGCCGGCATCGGCAACGACGGCCAGACCGAGGGCGCCTACCAGGGCCAGGTGGTCGGCACCTACCTGCACGGTCCGGCGCTGCCCCGCAACCCCGCGCTGGCCGACATGCTGCTGCGCTGGCGCGTCGGGGAGATCGGCGCGCTGGAGCCGTCCTGGGGCGAGCGCCTGCACGAGGAGCGCCTCGCCGCGGTCCTGTCGCCCTGAGGAAGGCGCACCCGCACCGCACGCCGCAGAGCCCCGCCCACGTCTCCGGGCGGGGCTCTGCGGCGTGCGCAGGCCCTCCCGGGCCCGCTGGGCAGCGCCGCCCGGGCTTCCCCGGGCCGGGCCTGAGCCCGCGCGGGGCGAGGGGGCGGCCGGGCCGTGTCAGCGGCCGCGGGCCGCGCGCAGGCGGTCCTTGGCCTTGGCGCCGGTGTCGGGGGCGACGACGACCTCCTGGGCGGCGGCGACGCCGTCCACAGTGAGCTCGGCGTCGACCGGGACGTTCCGCTTCACCAGGGCCAGCGCGATCGGTCCGAGCTCGTGGTGGCGGGCTGAGGTGCCCACTGCGCCCACTGGACGGCCGTCGAGCTCGACCGCGGCACCGCGCTCCGGCAGGCGCTCCTCGGTGCCGTCCAGGTGCAGCATGACCAGCCGGCGCGGCGGCCGGCCCAGGTTCTCCACCCGCGCCACCGTCTCCTGGCCCGGGTAGCAGCCCTTGTCCAGGTGGACCGCCGTGCCGATCCAGCCCGCTTCGTGCGGGATGGTGCGCTCGTCGGTGTCCAGGCCCTGGCGGGGCTGGTGCGCGGCGATCCGGTCCGCCTCCCAGGCCCACAGCCCGGCCGCGCGGGCACCCGCCGCGGCCAGCGCGTCCGCCGCGGCGGCGAGCGCGGTGCGCGGGACGAACAGGTCGAGCGCACCGGTGGTGTCGGCGAGCGCGTCCGCGTCCGCGGCGGCCGCCTCGCCGGCGTCGTCCCGGCGCACCGGAACCCCGTCGAACACCTCCGGGGCCGCCGCGCGGGCCGCCGCCAGCACGGCGCCGCGCTCCGACCCGGCCAGGGTGAGCACCGCGCGCTCGGCGGTCAGGTCGGCGACCTCCACGCGCATCATGAACCGCATCCGGTCCAGGAAGCCCGCGAGGTCGGCGCCGTGCTCCGGCTCGGTGTGGATCCAGGTGGCCGCGCCGTCGTCGACGATCGACAGGTGGTGCTGCACCCGCCCGTTGGCGTCCATCAGCAGCGACTCGGTGGAGGTCTGCGGGGCCGCGCCCTCCAGCGCCTGGCTGGTGAGGCTGTGCAGCAGGGTGAGCCGGTCCGCGCCCGACATCCGCACGACGCCCCGGTTGGAGCGGTCGATCCAGGCGGCGGAGCGTTCGAGCGCACGGCCCTCCTGAGCGGGGTCGCCGTAGTGCGCGGCGACATCGGCATCCGGGGATTCGGCGGTGACCGCCCCGGGACGGCTCAGCAGCGGCGAAGTCATACCCCTCAGCCTATGCGGCCCCGGCGGGTGGCGACAGGCGCGGCCGCCGGGGCGGCGGCGGGTCGGAGCCGTGCTCCCGCCGGGGCGTCAGGAGGCCGCGGCCGCCGCGCAGTCTCCGCACTCGCCGAACACTGTGAGGTGCCGGGCATCGGCGCTGAACCCGGACTCGGCGGCGAGCCGGCGCACCATGTCGGCGGCCAGGTCCAGCGGTGCGTCGGCCACCCCGCCGCAGGAGCGGCAGACCACGTGCAGGTGGTCGGCCTCCTCGGCCAGGTGGTAGGAGGGCGCGCCGGCGCCCAGGTGCGTGTGCGTGACCAGGCCGAGGCGCTCCAGCAGGTCGAGCGTGCGGTACACGGTCGACAAGTTGAGGCCCTCGCCCACGCGCGCGTGGATCGCCTCCGGAGTGGCGTGCTCCAGGGCGCCCACGGCGTCCAGCACCGCGCGCCGCTGCGGGGTCACGCGGTACCCGCGGTCGCGCAGCTCCTGCTGCCAGCGGTGCCCGCTCGGTCCGGCCATGGCCCGAGTCTATGCGCCGCCCCGGTGCCCGCCGGGCCCCGGGGGAGGCCGGAGTTCGCGCACGGAAAAACCGCTTGCCCGGGCCCGGAGGGAGCGCATAGCGTCGTGACCACGCAGGAAAGGAGGTGGTCCGAGAAGTGAAGGCTTTTAGGACTAGCGAGGTGTCCGCCCGCTAGGGCGCACCACGGTTCGCCTCGGCGAATCCCCAGCGGACACCCGAACCCCCGGGAGGCCGGACCCAGTCCACCCGGCCCCGCCGCACGGCGGAGCATCCCCGGGGGTTCGTCCTGTCCGGGACCCCTTCGGCGCCGCGGCGCCCGGCACCGCTTCGGGGCGCCGCAGCCCGGGCCCGTCAGTCCTGTCAGGCCCGTCAGGCCCGTGAGCCCTGCTTGTCGGCGCGCTTGAGCTGGGCGGACATGTAGGAGCGGAGCCCGCTGCCCTGGGCGGCCATGTCCCAGGCGTAGCCGAGGGTTTCGCGGTCGTCGCCGAAGAGCCCGTAGAGGCGGTGGCCGGCGGTCACCTCGAGGCCCGTCTCGGTGTGCAGCACGGCGTCGGTGGACAGCTCCACGCGGTGGGCGAAGACGGAGCCGAGGTAGACCTCGGTGAAGCCCTCCGGGTGCGCGAAGAGCGCCTCGACGTGGATGGACGGTGCGTCCTCGGGCGTCCCCTCCGGGCGCTCGGTGCCCGCCGGGCGGGCCCGCCAGTAGCCGCTCTCCGAGGTGACGTATTCGCCCAGTGAGCCGTCCGGCTGCATGCGCCAGGCGCGCGCCCGGTAGGACAGGAACGGCCCTCCCTCGGCGGTGAACTCGACCACCTGGCCGAACTGGAACTCCTCGGTGCCCTCGTATCCGGCGACGCCGACGCCTTCCCAGCGGCCTACCAGGAACGACAGCTTCTCGAGATCGGGGTGGATTTCAGCCTGCATGGTGTCCGAGACTAGCGGCCACCGGCCGGTGGCGCGTCCGTCCGCGCCCTCGGGCCCCCGGTCCGGCGGGCGGCCGCGGCGCGGAACTGGTAGAGAAGACGCCATACACCGGTGGTCCGGCCGTTGCCCGCGCACCACGCGCGGCGGGCACAGTGCAGCGGCGGAGCGCAGTGCACGGCGGCGGCCCCTGGCCGCGGCCGGCACGGCGCCCGGAGCGCGCGCAGCGGGGACAGCGCCACCGGTGGTGCAACGCAGTGCAGATAGGCGGGGGGCCTCAATGCTGGTGGTCGGTGCGGCTCTCATCGTACTCGCGGCGGTGCTCGCCGTCGCGGCACTGCGCGCGGTGCGCCGCTATTCGGCGCACCGCGGGATCGAGGGCGTCCGGCCGCGGGCCCTGGCCGCCCGGGTCGGCGAGGACGTCCGGGTGCGCGGCACCGCGGTGCCCGGCCCGCAGGGCGGCTCCGAGTCGCGACTGGCCCGCGCCGACTGCGTCTGGCATGGCCACGAGGTGCTCCGGCACTACTGGTCGCCCGAACCGTCCGGAGCGGAGGCCGTGCGCGAGCGCCGCGCCGACTCGATCGCCGACTACGCCTCCGCAGAGGTGTTCTCGCTGGTCGGAGCCTCCGCGAGGGCCGGCGGCCACCCGGTGCTCGTGGATCCGTCCGACGCCGCTGTCGACGGCGTCGACCTGGCGCTGCAGCGCGTGGTGGGCCGTCCGCAGAAGGGCGTCCGTGCCCCCGCCGACGATCTCCTGCCGCGGGTCAAGGGCCGCATCTCCGGCCTCTTCCGGGGCGAGACCATCGAGTTCGAGTACCGCGAGTGGCTGATCCGCCCGGGCACCCCGGTGACCGTCGAGGGCCGCGTCGAACTCCGCTCCGGCCGCCCGGTCATCGCCGCCGCGCCCGGCGGCCGCCTCCGCATCACCGCCACCGAGACCGCCCCCGAACCCGCCGCCGCCCGCAGCGGCCGCCGCGCCCTCCTCCTCGGCGGCACGACACTCGCCTCGGCAACGGCCGGCCTGGCCCTCTTCCTCAGCGCGGTCTGAGCGGTCCGCCAGCCGCGCCGCCGGGGTTCTGCGGGACGGTTTCCGGGCGCGTGCGGACGCCGCTACGCTGGCCGGCATGACGCGCACGCTGGTGGTCAAGGTCACGGCCGGAGACGACGCTCCGGAGCGGTGCAACCAGGCGTTCACCGTCGCGGCGGCGGCCGTCGCCGCCGGGGCGGACGTCTCGCTCTGGCTGACCGGGGAGTCCGCCTGGTTCGCGGTGCCCGGGCGGGCCGAGGAGTTCGCGCTGCCGCATGCCGCGCCGCTGGCCGATCTGCTGACCGCGGTGCTGACGGCCGGCCGCGTCACCGTCTGCACGCAGTGCGCGGCCCGCCGCGACCTGGAGCAGGCCGACCTCCTGCAGGGCGTGCGCATCGCGGGCGCCCCCACCTTCGTCGAGGAGGCGCTCGCCGAGGGCGCCCAGGCGCTCGTCTACTGAGTCCGCGCCGCGCGGCGCCCGGACAGCAGTGCGCCCCGGCGGCCGCGGGGGCGGCCGCCGGGGCGCGGGGTCGGTGCTGCGGCTACTTCTTGGCGCCCTGGTTTTTGACGGCCTCGATGGCGGCGGAGGCCGCGGCCGGGTCGAGGTAGGTCCCGCCGGCGGTGAACGGGCGGAACGCGCTGTCCAGGTCGTAGACGAGCGGGATGCCGGTCGGGATGTTCAGCCCGGAGATCGCCTCGTCGGAGATCCCGTCGAGGTGCTTGACCAGCGCCCGCAGCGAGTTGCCGTGCGCCGCCACCAGCACCGTGCCGCCGTCGGCCAGCTCGGGCACGATCGCGTCGTAGTAGTAGGGCAGCATCCGGTCGACCACGTCGGAGAGGCACTCCGTGCGCGGCATCAGCTCCGGGGGGAGTTCGGCGTAGCGCGCGTCGCCGGCCTGCGAATAGCGGTCGCCGTCCTCGATCGGCGGCGGCGGGGTGTCGTAGGAGCGGCGCCAGACCATGAACTGGTCCTCGCCGTACTCCTCGCGCGTCTGCGCCTTGTCCTTCCCCTGGAGCGCGCCGTAGTGCCGCTCGTTCAGGCGCCAGGTGCGCCGCACCGGAAGCCAGTGCAGGTCGGCGGCGTCCAGCGCGATGTTGGCGGTGCGGATCGCCCGCTTCAGCAGCGAGGTGTGCACCGAGTCCGGCCGGATGCCCGCCTCGCGCAGCAGCTCACCGCCCTTGCGCGCCTCGCCCTCGCCGGCGGTGGAGAGGTCGACGTCCACCCAGCCGGTGAAGAGCCCCTCGGCGTTCCAGACACTTTCGCCGTGTCGTAGCAGTACAAGCTTGCCCATGCCGCTCAGCCTAGCGAGACCGGGCGGCCGGGCGCCCACCGCGGCACCGCCAGCGGGCGGTTACTCGCGGACCAGGTGCTCGAACGCCTTCAGGTTGCGCAGGCTCATCGCGTTCTGCTCGCGCCAGGCCCACTCGCGGCGGATCGCCGAGGCGAAGCCCAGTTCGAGTGCGGTGTTGAAGTTGTCGTCGGAGTAGGTGAGCACGCAGCCCAGCAGCCGGTCGACCTCCTCGGGCGTGATCGCGGACAGCGGCACCCGGCCGGTGAGGTAGACGTCGCCCGCCTCGTCGGCGGAGAACGCCATCCCGTAGGTTCCGGCGTTCTTCTGCAGCAGCCAGCGGTAGAAGCCGTCGGCGTTCTCGTCCGGCCGCCGGCAGAAGAACGACTTCACCAGCAGGCTGTGCTCGCCCACGTCGAGCCAGACCAGGGTCTTCAGCTTGCGCTGGCCGGGCAGCGTGACCAGGAACACGCCCGGCCGCGGCCGCTCGCACTCCAGCTCCGCCTCTGCGACGGCGCCGCTGATCGCCGCCGCGGCCCTCTCCTGCAGGTCCACGCTCACGCTCCCATTGCCGTTTCGGTGCCGCGCGCGCCCGGCGCCGCCGCGGAGGCGGGCTCCGCCGCGGCGCGGTAGGCGGTGAGGAGGCCGTCGGCCGTGGCCGACCAGCTGAGCCCGGCGGCGTGCGCGACGCCGGCCGCGCCCTGGGCGGCGCGCAGCCGCGGCCGGTCGATCAGGGTGCGCAGGGCGTCCGCGTAGTCGGCCGGGTCGTGCCCGGCGATGAGAGTGCCCGAGGAGCCGTCGGCGACCGCGGTGGGCAACCCGCCCACCCGGGCCGCGACGACGGGTGTGCCGCAGGCCTGGGACTCCACCGCGACCAGGCCGAAGGACTCCGAGTGCGACGGCACCACGGTCGCGGCGGCCGCCCGGTAGTAGTCGGCGAGCCGGTCGCGCGGCACCGGCGGCTCCAGCCGCACCAGGTCGGCGATGCCCAGGCTGCGGGCGAGCTCGGCCAGTCGGCGCGGTTCACCGGCGCCGCTGCCGGAGCGCCCGCCGACGACCGCCACCACCAGCCGCTCGCGCAGCGCGGGATCGTCCTCCACCATCCGCGCGGCGGCGCGCAGCAGCACGTCGGGCGCCTTGAGCCGCTGCACCCGGCCGACGAACAGCAGCAGCTCGGTGTCGGGGGCCAGGCCGATGCGGTGCAGTGCCGCGGCCCGGCTGCCGGGTGCGCCGTCGGGCGTGAACGCCTCCAGGTCGACCCCGGGCGGGACGACCGCCATCCGCGCCGGGTCGGCGCCGTAGTGCCGCTCCAGCTCGGCCGCCTCGTCGGCGGTGTTGGCGACCAGCAGGTCGGAGGAGCGCACCAGGTGGTCCTCACCGCGGACGCGCAGGTCCGGCTCTGGGGCGTCGCCCGCCGCCAGCGCTGCGTTCTTCACCCTGGCGAGGGTGTGCATCGACTGGACGAGCGGTACCCCCCACCGCTGGGCGACCGCCATGCCGGCCCGGCCGGACAGCCAGTAGTGGCCGTGCACGAGCGCGTAGTGCCCCGGATCGTGGTCGGCCTCGCTGCGCAGCACGCCGAAGGTGAAGGGGCAGAGGTGGCGGGCGAGCGCCAGCTTGTCGAGCGGCCCGTAGGGCCCGGCGGGGATGTGCCGCACGGTGGCGCCGTCGGCGATGTCCACCGCCGGCGGATGGTCGGCGGAGGTGGCGCGGGTGAAGACGTCGACCGCCGCGCCCCGCTCGGCGAGGCGGCGCGCCACTTCGACGATGTAGACGTTCATTCCGCCCGCGTCGCCGGTACCCGGCTGGTCGAGGGGGGAGGTGTGCATGCTCAGCATGGCGATGCGCATGCCGTCCGGCTCCACTTGCGTCTCGTCCCTTCCCGTCCGCCGGCGTTCCGCCCGGCGCGGAACCCTCACCGCACAACAGGGCGCGGTCACACGGTGTTCCCATGATGGACGGTCCGGCGCCGCGCCCCGGCAGCCGGGGGCCGCGGAGGGCCGCTCCGCGGCCGGCGCTAGCGTCCGGTGGACCAGCCCTCGGCGAGGAAGTCCACCGCCTCGGGGTAGGTCTTCTTCCACGTGTCGAAGGTGTGGCCGCCGGACGGCGTCAGCGTGTCCACCTCGATGTCGCGCTCGCGCAGCAGCTTCGCGAACCGCTTCGCCTCGCCGTGGATCGAGCCCTCCTGCAGCGGGGTGTGGTCCTCGTCGCCTTCGACGAGCAGGAACCGGATGTCCTTCGGCCCGGGGCTGCCGGTCTCGTCGATGAGCTGGTCGGGAGCGTGCGGGCCGGTGTCGTCGCCGAAGGTGCCGCTGGGGTCGTCCACCTTGAAGTAGCCGGCCCAGCTGACCGCCTGCGCGTACAGGTCCGGGTGGCGGAGCGGCAGTGCGGCGGCACCGTAGCCGCCCATGGAGAACCCGCCCATGGCCCGCAGCTCGCGCGGGCGGCGGTTGTTGCCCTCGACCGCGTCGATCGCCTTCTCCGTCACGAACGTCTCGATGCGGTAGTCGTCGTCGACGGCGTCGCCCCATTCGGTGTCGGCGCCGCCGGCCTCCTGGCCGAACGGGGCGGCGATGGTGAACTCGATGCCGGTGCGGCACATCTCCTCGTCCATCGCCTTGGCGACACCGGAGTCGACGATGTCCATGTGCGTGCCGGTGGAGCCGTGCAGCAGGTAGAGGACCGGCAGGTCGGCGCTGTCCGGGCCGGGCGGCCGGTGCACCCAGATGGGGCGGCCGTCCTCGGGCGCCGCCGGGTCGTCGACGCGCAGCACCTCGCTCTCGCCGGGCTTGTCGCACACGCCCACGGCGCCCGGCCGCGGGTGCACGCCCGGTGCGGCCGAGTTGGCCGGCGCCGCCGGTGCGGCGGGTGCCGCCGCGGCCGTCTGGGTGGCGGGCCCGCCGCCCTCGCCCTCACTGCGGACCACGGCCAGTGTGGCCGCGGTCGCTACGACGAGTGAAGAGGAGACCAGCACGGTCGCCCTGCGCGAAAGAGAGCTGAACACCGCATCCCTCAAGGTCCCGATGGTGGTGCACGTCCGACGGGTGGGTCACGGCGCGCGTGTCTCCCGTAACGGACGAATGGAATCTCACACAGTGTAATTGATGGTTGGTCGGGCGGAAGGGGCTCAGCGGTCGCGCCCGAGGGCGGCGGCGAACGCAGCGTACGCATCGGCGCCAAAGAGGACGAAGCGGACCTCGGTGAGCGAACCGGGCGCGCCGGAATGCGGGTCCGGCTCCGGCGCGTCGCGGGCACCGGATGCGCCCTCCGGGCCCCCGCCCCGCTCCTGCTCGGCCGCATACGCGCGCACGGCCCCGACGGCGATCTCGGCCGCCGAGTCCATCGGCCAGCCGTAGACGCCCGCCGACACCGCCGGGAAGGCGACCGTGCGCGCGCCCAGTTCCGCTGCGGTCCGCAGCGAGTTCCGGTAGGCCGCGGCCAGCTGCGCGGAGCGGTCCTCGCGGGCGCTGTACACCGGGCCCACGGTGTGCACCACCCACCGGGCCGGCAGCCGGCCCGCCGTGGTGGCGGCGGCCTCGCCGGTCGGCAGTCCGTCCCGCAGCCGCCCGGCCCGCAGCGCGCGGCACTCGGCCAGGATCTCCGGGCCGCCTGCACGGTGGATGGCGCCGTCGACGCCGCCACCGCCGAGCAGGGCCGAATTGGCGGCGTTGACCACCGCGTCCACGTCCTGCTCGGTGATGTCGCCCCGGACCAGGGTGATCTCCATGGCTTCCGGCCCTCCCTGCAACGCGTTCCGGTACGGCGGCGCCGTGCCCGGTTTCCGTTCCGCCGCCCCTGCGGTTCTACCCCTACCCCGGCTGCCCCGCCCGGCGCCGGGGCCGCACCGGCCCCGCGGGCACCGGGCTCCGGCGGCCGCCGCCGGAGCGGCGGGGCCACCGCCCCGGTGCCCGGCGCGGCCTGGTCGGAAGCCGCGCCGGAGGCGCCGGGCGCGGCGCGCGGGCGCGCACGGGAGGCCCTGCGCTGCAGGGGGACCGGGCACTGCGCCGGGGGTGCCACGAGGGGTAGTACTACCGGGCGTAGACTCACCACCATGAATCGGCTCGGCGACCTTGAACGCGCGGTTATGGAGGTACTGTGGCAGCGAAGCGAGCCAATGACGGTCCGCGAAGTGGGACGCGCCCTCGCTGAACGCGATCTCGCACACACGACCGTCATGACGGTTCTCGACCGCCTGGCGAAGAAGGGCGTCGTCGACCGTGCTCGCGAGGGTCGAGCGTGGAAGTACCGTCCGGCGGCCAGCCGGGAGAACTACGTCTCCGAGTTGATGTTCGACGCGCTCGGTCAGACCGGTGACCGCGACGCCGCACTCGCGGCCTTCGTCCGCTCGATGAACGAGGACGAGGCCGAGGCACTGCGGCGCGCACTCGGAGATGTCGACGAGCCAAGGACGTAGCCCTATGGTCAGTGCCGCTCTGCTTGCTGCGATCGCGGTCGGCTGCTTTGCAGCCGCGGCACGGCTCCGTCGGGCCGATTGGCCCTCCCGCGGCCCCTACGTGGCCGTGATCGCCTGGCAGGCGCTCGGCCTCGCCTGGGGCGTCTCCACCATCGGCGCACTCCTCGCCTTCGGCCTCCAGGCGTACGGCGTGGGCGTGCTGCACGGCATCTCCGCCCTGTGGAGCGATGCCGCGGCCAACGGCCTGCGGCTCACCGGCGCCGCGGAGAGCCCGTTCGGCCCGGTCCAGATCACCGCGATCCTCGTCGCGGTGGGCCTCACCCTGCTGCTCTTCTGCTGCCTGATGGTGTCCTTCGCGCACGTGGTCCGCACCCGGCGCCGCCACCACGACCTGCTCCAGCTGGTCGGGCGGGACGACCCCGGCGTGCCCGGGGCGCGCATCCTGGACCACCCCACCGCCGCGGCCTACTGCCTGCCCGGAGTGCTGCGCTCGGAGGTCGTGGTCAGCGCGGGCGCCCTGCAGGTGCTCGACGAGCGCGAGCTGGCCGCCGTCATCGCCCACGAGCACGCGCACCTGCGCCAGCGCCACGACCTGGTACTGCTCCCGTTTTCCTCGCTGAAGCGCGCCTTCCCGCGGGTGCGCATCATGGAGTCCTACTACCGGACGGTCTCCCTGCTCATCGAGATGTGCGCGGACGACCAGGCCCGCCGCGAGCGCTCGCCGAAGGAGCTCGCGACCGCGCTGATGCGGGTCGGCGCCAGCCGGATCGAAGCGCCCGCCGGCACCCTCGCAGCCACCGCCGAGCACGCCGATGTGGTGGCCCGGGTCAACCGGCTGCTCCGCCCCGGCCGGGCCCTCACCCGCGGCCAGAGCGCCGGAGTGCTCGCCGCCGCGGCCCTGCTGATGTCGGCCACCACCACCCTGTGGCACCTGCCCATGTAGCCGCCGGCCCGTTCCCCGGCCGCGCCGGCCGGGTAGGAGGCCGTGTGAGTCCGCCCTCGTCGGTGCCGCGTCCGGGCACCTCCGGCGCCGTTCGCGCGTTGTGCCGGAGACGAGGTCCCTGGGGACGAGTGCGATACGCAGCGGGAGTGTGGCAGCGGCAATGATGGTCGACGCGGGATTCGGACTGCTCATGCACGCGATCTACATCGCGATCTTCGCGGTGTCGCTGTTCGCCCTCATCGAGGCGCTGCGCACCCCCGCCCAGGCGTTCCCGGCCATGGACAAGCAGACCAAGCCGCTCTGGCTGGCCATTCTCGGCGTCGCCGCCCTGCTGTCCATGATGGCGGCGTTCAGCGGCAGCGGCATGCTGACCTTCCTGGCCCTCATCGCCGCCCTGATCTTCATCCTCGACGTGCGCCCCGCGGTCCGCAGCGCCGGGCGCAACGACGGCCCCTACGGCCCCTGGTAGCCGGCCGGCGGGCCGCCCTCCTCCGCCGTTCCGGCCGGACCGGTGCCCGGCAGCACCGCGTCCACCGCGTGCCGGACCGCGTCGGCGTAGGCGGGGTCCTGGACGTAGAACGAGTGGCCGAGGACCTCCGGCTCCAGCGCCTCGCCGGCGGCCGGCCCGTAGCGGCGCGGGTCGGGGAGCGGCTCCTCCGGCGGCACCAGGCGCAGCCCGGCCGCGGTCGCGCCGGATACGGCTGCGGGAGCGGTGGCCGGCGCAGCCGCCTGGACCGTGCCGCCCGTGCCCGTGCCCGGGGCCGCAGCGCCGGTGAGCGATGCCTGGTAGACCGGGCCGCCGATCGCGTCGGTGGACCGCCACAGGTTCCGCCAGGAGGCCACCCGCCGCTCGATGTCGGCCAGTGCCACCGGCCCGAAATGGGCCGGGAAGTAGCGGGAGTAGAGCCGGGACAGCGGCGAGCCGTGCGTCACCAGGGCCACCCGCGGCCTGCACCGCCCCGGCAGCTGCCAGACCGCGGCCGCTGCCAGCACCGAGCCCTGCGAGTGTCCGGACAGCACCACGCCGGCGCCGGAGTCCGCCACGGCCGCGGTGCGCGCCACCAGCTGCGGGACCGCCCGCTCGGCGTAGGACGGCGGAGCGAGCGGGTGCGCGGCCCGCGGCCAGAACGTCCCGATGTCCCACAGCACGCCGAGGCCCTGGCGCATCGGCCGGTTCCGGTAGGCCGAGGCGCCCACCCACACCAGTGCCGCCAGCAGCAGGCCGCCCAGCCAGGAGCCGGCGTTCACGCCGAACGTCACCGCGTCCTGCACGGCCTGCGCCGCGCCGCTGGTGAACGCCGCCGGACCGTCCGGCAGGCCCGCCGAGCCCACCGGGTCCGCGGTCAGCCGGCCGGTCCACAGCGCGGCGCCGACGAGCAGCGCCAGCGCCGCGGCCGGCAGCATCAGGGCGGCCAGGCAGGCCGGCAGCGTCTCGGTCATCGCCCCAAGGGCGCGCGCCCGCGCGATGTCGCGGGTGCGCCGGGCGTGCTGCGGACGCCCGTAGGCGCGGGCGACCGAGGGCAGCGCCCGGCGGGTGCGGCGGTGCACGGACAGTGCGAGCGCGGCGGCCGCGCACAGGGCGATCGCGGCCTCCATCGTGAACGCGAGCTGGAGCCAGGAGAAGGCGCCCGGCACGTGCAGCACGATGCAGCCGTTGTCCTCCGCCCCCGGGTAGTAGCAGCCGCCGAGCAGCCCGGCCACCTGGTAGACGACCGCCGCGGTGAACACGCCGCCGAGGAGCAGGCCGAGGGCGGTGGCCGCCGGTCCGGCCTGGCCGCGCAGCGCGCACGAGCCGCGGGCGCCGCTGCGCAGGTACAGGACGGCCGCAGCGGCCGCCATCACCAGGACCAGCACGCACTGCAGCGCGAACAGGCCGTTGAGCGCCACCGCGTAACCGGGGAGCCGGCCCGCCTGCTCCCAGTCCTCCCGCGGAACCAGCAGGTAGAGGGAGGTGGCCGCGAAGAGCGCGAGGGCGGCGTTGCGCAGCTGCGTGCAGGCCGCGTCGGCGCTCCGGTTCCACCGGTCGGCGGTCGCCGGCACCAGCACCAGCACTGCGCCGAGTACCAGCACCGCGGCCGATGCGGCCGCGAGCACCAGCCCGGCGACGGCGGCGGGGGTGAGGTCGCCGGCGCTGAGCGGGGTGCCGGACGGCGGGATGCGGGTGAGGATGTCGCCGGTCAGCACGCCGCCCGCGGGCACGTTCCCGGCGGCGTCGGCCGCGTCGTAGAGGAGCGGCGGAACCGCCATGAGCAGGGCTACGGCGGCGACGGCCACGGCGATGTGCGCGGACCGCAGCCGGCCCAGGACCGTGCTGTTCCGCCAGAAGTCGGGGTCGCTGAGCGGCGCCTCCGCCGACGGCGACGGGTCGGCGCCGCGGGCCCGGGCATCGTAGACCGCGGAGGTGCGCCGGGACAGCCGCCAGAGCAGCGCCAGCACCGCCACCGGCAGCAGCGCCCCGACGAGCAGTGCCGGCCCCGGGTCGGCCAGCCAGCCCCCCGGCGCGGCGACCATGCCCAGCAGCGGGCGCAGCTCGGCGCAGCGCATCCCGTATCCGGCGCACTGCCAGGCCACCAGGTCCATCCCGATGCCGGCGGCGGCCAGCGCCAGCAGCGCTGTGAGGCTCACCGCGAGCAGCCGCACTGCCGAGCCGTACACCCGGTCGGCGCTGCGGTGCAGCGGCCCCGCGCCGGCCAGGTCGCCCGGCACCCCGGGGCGCATCCAGTAGGCGATGTTGACCAGCATGAACGGGAGCAGCAGCAGCCAGAGGGCGCGCGAGGCGCGGCCGGAAGTGAGGTTGCCCCAGGCGAAGATCTCCCGGTGCACGCCCGGCACCACCTCGGTGTCGGAGCGCCGGCGCCACCGGAAGAACCCGGACAGCCCGTCGCCGCCGACGCGCACCGCAGGCTCGACGTCGAGCAGCTCCTCGGCCTGGCCGCCGCTGACCCCGTGGATGCGCAGCTCCCGCACCGGCAGTGCCGCGCCGCCGGGAGCGGCGGCCAGCGGTCCGGGCCGCCGCGGTGAGGCCTCGGGCGCACCGGTTCCCGCGGCGCCGCCTGCTGGAGCGGCGGGCTGTCCGGCCGCTTCACCGGCCCCGGGCGCCGCGGCCCCGCCGGCGCCCGCACCGCTGCAGTCCGGAGTGCCGCCGGCGCCGCTGCCGGTACCAGCGCTGCCGCCGGCAGCGGGATCGGCGGTGGGGCGGGGGGATGCGGAGGGATGCGGGGGGCGCTCGTCCACCATGCTGCGGATTCTCGCACGGCGCCTTACTGTGCGCAGTGCCCTGGAGACGATCCGCAGCCCGCTGCCGCCGGCCGGCCGGCGCTGGAGGGGCCGGGCGCGGCCCCTCGCGGGGAGATGGCGGGGAGGGCGATCAGGAGACCAGGCCGCTGCTGGCCGTCCAGGTGTTGCAGGCGCCGGGGGACTGCTGCTGGAAGCCGTGCTCGATCCAGGTGCGGCTGTTCTCCGCTGACCCGTGGGTGCGGTCGGACGGCGGGCCGTCGGCGCGGTCCGCGGTGGCCTCGGCGTCGTCCAGCATCAGCGCGACATCGCCGTCGTCCAGCGGGTAGGTCACCTGCACCGAGCCGAGGAAGACTCCGGCGAAGCAGTTCGCCTGCAGTTCGGAGCGGCGCGTCCAGGTGTTCTTCGCCGCTTCGCCGGACTCCTGGCCGCGCTGCTCGTGGTAGTACTCCAGCAGCCCCGCCTCGCCCTGCACGTGGTGGGCGTACTCGTGGGCGAGCAGCGACGCGTAGACCACGCCGTTCGGCTCGTTCTTCCACTTCTCCACCACGTCGCTGGTGCCGATGTAGATGCCCAGGCTGGTCCGGCAGTAGAACGCGCCCGCCGCCGAGGGGTACTCCCGGCACGGGCTCGACCCGGCCTCCTCCCAGAACACCCGGTCGGGCGGCCGGTAGGGCAGCCCGGCCTTGGCGAACTGGGTCTCCCACGCGTAGTCGAGGCAGTCGGCGACGGTGTCCAGGAAGCCCTCCACCGAGGCCGGGTCGGCCACGTCGAGCTCGGGCACCGGGCAGGGCAGCGGCGACAGCCGCCCGGACTCGTACAGCGGGTTGTCGAGCAGCGCCTCCTCGCCGCTGGGCCGGCCGGGCAGCCGGTCGGGCGCGCCCGCCGCGTCGGCGTCGGGGCGCTGCGGCTCGGTCCCGGTCGCGCCCGTCACCGACCAGGCGAGCACCGCGAGGGCGACGACGGCCGCGGCGAGGGCGGCGTACAGCGCGCCGCGGCCCCGGCGCCTCGGCCGCTCCGGCGGCGGCGCCCAAGAGGGAGGCCGGTATGCCGGCTGGTAGCCCGGTTCCACGTTCCCCCGCTTCTCAGCCGACCACGTCCTCGCCCGCGCTCCAGGTGTTGCAGGCCGCCGGGTCGCCCCGGTCCAGGCCGTGCGCGGTCCACATGCCGCCGTTCTCCGGCGATCCGTGGGTCCGCTCCTCGGGGTCGTAGTCGCCCCGGCGCTCGGCGTCTTCGAGGATATTCCCCTCCTCTTCGGCGCCGAGCGGGAAGGTCCCGGCGACCGAGCCGAGGAAGACGCCGCCCAAGCAGTTGGCCTGCAGCTCGCTGCGGCGGCTCAGCATGCCCTGGCGCTCGGGGTCCCCGGTGGCGCCGGAGGCGGCGTGGAAGTAGCCGAGGATACCGGCCTCGCCCTGCACATGGTGTGCGTACTCGTGGCTCAGCAGGAACGTGTACGCCTCGGGGTGCTCGGTCTCGCCCGAGCTCTCCACGATGTGCTCGACGCCCAGGTAGAGGCCCTTGTTGGCCTGGCAGTAGAAGGCCGCGGAACCGTCGGCCGGGAAGTTTCCGCACGGGCTCTGCCCGGAGGCGTACCAGAAGACCCGGTTCGGCGGCTCGAAGGCCATCCCGCTGCCGGTGAAGTGCTCGCGCCAGGCCGTGTCCAGGCAGTCGCTCATCTCGTGGAGGAACGCCTCCATCGACTCCGCGTCCCCGGGCTCCAGCTCCGGCGCCGGGCAGGTCACTTCCTTCAGCTCGCCGGTCGAGTACAGCGGGTTCGCCTCCAGCACCCCCTCGCCGGACGGCGCCGCCGCGTTCTCCTGCAGCTCCGCACCGGGCTGCAGGCGCGTCTCCGGGCCGCCGTCGAACAGCGCGGACACGCTCAGGAACCCCGCGAGCCCCACCGAGCACAGACCGGTGACCATGACCAGCACCACACCGGTGGACAGCCGCGATCGGCGGTGCCGCAGGCGGAGCGGCGCCAGCTGCGGGGGAAGCGCCCGCCCCGCCGTCCGGAACCGGCTTACCGAGTCGACCATGCGGGGGATCCACCTCCTCCGCGGCCCTGGGCAGGGCCGCTATCGCTGCACCCCGACGATTATGGCGGGTATGCGGAGCTTGCGCCGCACCGGAGCAGCACCGGGCGGCCGGGGCCCGTGCGCACGGCCCGCTGCCGCGGCCGGGGAGGGAGACCCGGCGAGCCGATAAGCTCGCCCCCGACATCGAGCGGCGGCGAGCGACGGGGACGGCAGCGGTGGGCGCAGCGGGAACGGTGAAGCGGGCTGCGGCCCTGGTACTGGCGCTGGCCGCCGGCACCGCGGCCGCGATCGCCCCGGCTGCCGCGGCGCCGCGCGACGGCGGAGACGGCAGCGCGCCGCCGGCGCCGCACTCGGTCCCGCCGTCCGGATCCTCCGGCACGGTCAACCACATCGCGGTCACCGTGGACGAGAACGGCGTCCTCAACGTCCGCGAGACCCTCTCCTTCGGCGAGGAGGCCGCCCCCGAGTTCACCCGCTCGCTCGCCGTCCGCGAAGGCTTCGACGCGACCTACGACCGGCTCTTCGAGGTCTCCGGCGTCACCGCCGGCTCCGACGCCGGCGAGGTCGGCGTGGAGACCGACGAGCACGACGGCGTCCTCGACATCGTGCTCGACCGCGGCGACGTCGCAACCGCCGTCCTCGACTACCGGGTCACCGGCGCGCTGGAGGAGATCGAGGGCGGCGTCGAGCTGGAGTGGACGCCGGTCGCCGGCTACAGCGAGCCGGTCGAGCAGACCTCGGTGCAGATCGACGCGCCGCAGCCGCCGCGCGCGCTGAGCTGCTCGGCCGGCGACCCGCGCAGCTCCATCTACTGCACCTCCTCCGACATGGGCGGCCACGAGGCGCTGACCGCGCGCTTCCTCCAGGTGGACATGGTGCCCGGCGAGCGGTTCTCCGTCGTCGCCGCCTACCCCGAGGGCACCGCGAAGGCGGAGCCCGTGCTGGAGCGGCCCTGGTCGCTCAGCTCGGCGTTCGCGGTCACCCCGGTCACCGGGTCGGTCTTCGGCGTGCTGCTGCTCGGCCTGCTCGGCGGCCTGGCCGCCCTCATCCGGCTGCGCGGGCAGGAGGAGCGCGCGCTGCGCGAGGAGTCCGGCGCCGCGACCAACGCGCCGCTGGAGTCCGGCCCCGACGCCGGACTGAGGTTCCGCCCGCCGGACGGCGTGCATCCGGGCCAGATCGGCACCCTGATGGACGGCCAGGCCGACGTGGTCGACATCGCGGCCAGCGTGGTGGACCTCGCGGTGCGCGGCCACTTCACCATCGAGGAGCTGCCGCACGAGAACGCGGCCGTGGACTGGGTGCTGTCCAAGCGGGTCCCGCCCGCCGACGAGGAACTGCTGCCCTACGAGAGCCAGCTCATCGAGGCGCTGTTCGAGCGGCGGGTCCGGGTGCGGCTGTCGCACCTGCACCGGTTCGGGTTCGGCCGGCGGCTCAGCGGCGTCCGCGACGAGCTGTACCGGGACATGGTGCGGCTGAAGTGGTTCGCCAACCGCCCCAACGTCGAGCGCAACCGCTGGGCCACCGCCGGCATCGCGCTGACCGTGGGCGGCGTCGCGGTCACGGTCCTGCTGGCCGCGTTCACCCAGGCGGCGTTCACCGGCCTGGCGGTCGTCATCGCCGGTGCCGCGCTCACCGTGGGCGCCCAGTACATGCCCTCCCGCACCACCAGGGGCAGCCAGGTCCTCGCCCACACGCTCGGGTTCCGCGCGTTCCTGATGAGCGCGGAGGCCGAGCACGTGCCGGAGCAGCGGCGGGTGGAGCTCTTCTCCCGCTACCTGCCCTACGCCGTCATCTTCGACAACGTCGACCGGTGGGCCGCGGTGCTCGCCGCCGCGGGCGCCGGCGAGGAGCAGGCGGAAGGGGCGGAGCAGGCCAGCCCGCTGGGCTGGTACACCGGGCCGAGCGACTGGGACGTCGCCGACTTCGCCGAGTCCATCACCGCGTTCACACTGACGCTGTCCGGTGTCATCGCCGGCTCGCGCCAGTTCGGTGCGCTGGACTGACACCGGCCCCGCCCCGCGCGGAACCGGCAGGGGGCGACCGCAGAAGCACGACAGAGAGGGGAGCAGGCCCATGCGCGCGGTACTGCAGCGGGTCAACGGGGCCTCGGTCACCGTGGACGGGCGGACCGTGGGGGCGATCGAGGGCGAAGGGCTGCTCGCGCTCGTCGGTGCCACCCATACCGACACCGAGGCCGAGGCGCGCAAGCTCGCCGAGAAGATGTGGCGGCTGCGCATCCTCGAGGGCGAGCGGTCCTGCGCCGACGCGGGCGCGCCGCTGCTCGTCGTCAGCCAGTTCACCCTCTACGGCGACGCGCGCAAGGGCCGCCGGCCCACCTGGCAGGCCGCGGCGCCCGGGCATGTCGCCGAGCCGCTCGTCGACCGGGTGGTGGCGGAACTGCGCACCCTCGGCGCGGAGGTCGCCACCGGCGAGTTCGGCGCGCAGATGGCGGTCGGGCTGACCAACGACGGCCCGTTCACAGTCCTGCTGGAGATCTGAGCCGGCGCCCGGGCCGGACGCCCGGAGCCGCGCAGTGCCGCCCGCGCACCGGCCTGCGGCGCGACGGGGGCCTGCGCCTGCTCCGGCTTACTCTGCGCCGGGCTCGAACTTGTAGCCCAGGCCGCGCACGGTGACGATGAAGCGCGGCACGGCCGGGTCGCTCTCGATCTTGGCGCGGAGCCGCTTCACGTGGACGTCGAGCGTCTTGGTGTCGCCCACGTAGTCGGCGCCCCACACCCGGTCGATGAGCTGCATCCGGGTCAGCACCCGGCCGGCGTTGCGCAGCAGCACCTCCAGGAGCTCGAACTCCTTGAGCGGCAGCTGCACCTGCTCGCCGCGCACCGTCACCACGTGCCGCTCCACGTCCATCCGCACCGGGCCGGCCTCCAGCGCGGCCGGTGCGACCGCCTCCTCCTCGCCCTGCCGGCGCAGCACCGCGCGGATCCGCGCCACCAGCTCGCGCGAGGAGAACGGCTTGGTCACGTAGTCGTCGGCGCCCAGCTCCAGGCCGACGACCTTGTCGATCTCGCTGTCCTTGGCGGTGAGCATGATGACCGGCACGTTCGAGCGCTGCCGCAGCGTCCGGCACACCTCGGTGCCGGACAGGCCCGGCAGCATCAGGTCGAGCAGGACCAGGTCGGCGCCGCTCTGGTCGAACTGCTCCAGGGCCACCGTGCCGGTTGGGGCGACGCTGACCTCGAACCCCTCCTTGCGGAGCATGTACGACAGGGCATCGCTGTAGGATTCCTCGTCCTCAACGACGAGTACGCGCGT
Organism: Nocardiopsis coralliicola; assembly: GCF_054779695.1. Lineage (NCBI taxonomy): Bacteria > Bacillati > Actinomycetota > Actinomycetes > Streptosporangiales > Nocardiopsidaceae > Nocardiopsis > Nocardiopsis coralliicola. The sequence goes on from NZ_BAAGXT010000008.1 coordinate 123,053, forward strand.
CACTTCTCCGGCCTCCCGATCGGTTCGGCTGCATCCCCGGCCGATGCACCCGCATCGGCCGGCGCACCCCGGTCCGGGGTCTCAGGGCGGGGCAGCCGCAGAGTGAACGTCGACCCCGACCCCTCCTTGCTCCACACGGTCACTTCACCGCGGTGGTGCGTCATGATGTGCTTCACGATGGCCAGGCCCAGCCCGGTCCCGCCGGTGGCGCGGCTGCGCGCCGCGTCCACCCGGTAGAAGCGCTCGAAGATGCGCTCCAAGTCCTGCGGCGGGATCCCGATCCCCTGGTCGGCCACGCTCAGCTCGACGGACTGCTCGGTCATCTCCGCGGTCACCGAGATCCGGGTCTGCTGGGGGCTGTAGGCCACCGCGTTCGCCACGAGGTTGCGCAGCGCCGTCACCAGCAGGCCCTCATCGCCCAGCACGGCCAGCCCGGACGCAGCCCCGCGGGCCAGTTCGATCTGCTTGGCGCCCGCGGCGGTGCGCACGGTCTCCAGGGCCTCCTCGACCACGTCGTCGATGTCCACCTCGCCCGGTTCCGCCATCGGCTCGGCGCCCTGGATGCGGGAGAGGGTGATGAGGTCCTGGATGACGTTGGTGAGGCGGGCGGCCTCCTGCTGCATCCGCTCGGAGAACTTGCGCACGGCCTCCGGGTCGTCGCTCGCGTCGGTGATCGTCTCGGCCAGCAGCGAGAGCGCTCCGACCGGCGTCTTCAGTTCGTGGCTGATGTTGGCGACGAAGTCGCGCCGGACGGCGTCCACGCGCAGCCGCTCGCTCTGGTCCTCGGCCAGCACCAGCACCAGGCCGGTCCCGCCGAGCGGGGCGACCCGCACCGCGAAGGTGGTGGCGTCCGGGCCGAAGCGGCGCATCTCGACTTCGATCTCGGTCTCCCGGATCACGCCGTCCCGGCGCACCTGCCGGGCGAGCGCCAGCAGGTCGCCGATGACAAGCTCCTCGCCGCGCACCAGCCCGTAGGCGCGCGCGGCGGAGCTCGCCCGCAGGACGCGGTCGGCGGGGTCGAGGACGACGGCGGAGGAGGGCAGCGCAGTGAGCACCTCGGCGGTGCCCGGGGGGAGCTCGCTGGTCTGGGGTGGAGGATGGACGGGGGATCGCCTGCTGCGGGCCCGCTGGATGGCGAGCCCGGCGCAGAGGCCGCCGACCAGCGCCGCGAGGGCGATGGCAGCGGTCAGGATTTCGCCTTGCACGCTTCGATCGTAAGCGGACAGAACCGGGCGGTACCCCCGTGACCATGTGTTACAACCGAGGTTCCGCGAGAGTTCACCATTCCGTGGACAAGCCTTCAACCAGCAGCTGGGACGATTGAGACCATGCGCGACACCTACCACGAGGAGCTCGACGCCCTCAGCGGCCGGCTGGTCGAAATGACGCGGCTGGCCCGGCACGCCATTGCACGGGCAACCACCGCCCTGCTGGACGCCGACCTCTCGGCCGCCCAAGAGGTCATCTCCGGCGACGAGGAGATCAACCGCCTGGACGAAGAGATCGAGGTGAGCGCGTTCGACCTGATGGCGCGGCAGCAGCCGGTCGCGGCCGACCTGCGCGCCATCATCACCTCGCTGCACATGGCCGGCGACCTGGAGCGGATGGGCGACCACGCGGTGCACATCGCCAAGATCGCCCGCCGCCGCCACCCGGACTCCGCGATCCCCGCCGAGCTGCGCTCGATCGTCCTGGAGATGGGCCACCAGGCGGAGCTGCTCGTCATCAAGGCGGGCGAGGTCGTGGCCAACCGGGACGCCGACACCGCACTCGAACTCGACGCCGACGACGACCGGATGGACAAGCTGCGGCGCAAGCTGCTGCGCCGGATCCTGGCGCCCGAGTGGGGCCACGGCGTTGAAGCCACGATGGACGTCACCCTGGCCGGCCGCTTCTACGAGCGGTTCGGCGACCACGCGGTGCACGTCGCCGACAACCTCGTCTACATGGTGACCGGCGAGAAGCCGAAGGACTACGAGCCCGAGGCGTGACCCGGCGCAGCTGACGCCGCCAGCTGGCCTGACCGGATAGACCGCCCCGCCGCACCGCGGCGGGGCGGTCGTGTGTCCGGGTCGCGTTTCGGCGCGGGTCCCGGCGCCGGCCGGGCGGGGGCGCCCGGGGGTAAAACGCAGCGGAAAAGGCGCGTCGCGGGGCTGTATACAGTTCCCGAAATGCGATCCGCCGAAAATGTGATGTTCATCACACTCGAACGGGGCGTCAATCGGCTTGGTCGCGGCGTTATAGCCGGTGTAGGGCGAAGTCTCGCCCGATCGGCGCGGTGGAGGCTGGTCGGCGGGGCCGGGGCCGATTCCCCTTGCAGGGCGTCACCGGCGCATGCCGGAGTTCCCCGCGTACGACCGGGTGGAACGCCGTCTGGGCGGGGTTGCGGGGTCGTGCGCGACCACCGGGACACGCCTTTGTCAAGACCCAGAATCCGGCGTTGACCTGCACGGACGTAAACAGAATAGGTACGTTAAGTCACGGATTCGTGGTACCCTTGGGGTAGCGGAAGGGGTACTTGCCACATGACTTTCAAGGTCGGCGACACCGTTGTCTACCCCCATCATGGGGCTGCTCGTATCGAGGCGATTGAGAATCGCACCATTAAGGGCGAGGAAAAGATGTACCTCGTCCTTCGTGTGGACAAGGGCGATCTCACGGTACGCGTGCCCGCCGCGAACGCTGAAGAAGTCGGCGTTCGCGACGTGGTGGGGCAGGACGGGCTGGAGCGTGTCTTCGAGGTGCTGCGCGCCCCGCACACCGAGGAGCCAACGAACTGGTCGCGGCGGTACAAGGCGAACGTCGAGAAGCTCGCCTCGGGCGATGTGAACAAGGTGGCCGAGGTCGTCCGCGACCTCTGGCGGCGCGACCGGGAGCGCGGGCTCTCGGCCGGAGAGAAGCGCATGCTCGCCAAGGCGCGGCAGATTCTGGTGAGCGAACTCGCGCTTGCGGAGAAGACCAACGAGGACAAGGCGGAGGCACTTCTCGACGAGGTTCTCACCTCCTGAGCATCTTCTTCGCCGCATTCGTCACAGCGCAGTATTCATGAGGACGAAAAGCATTTTCCATTGATGCAGACAATGCCACGGGTGGGCGTCGGTACCGACGTCCACCCGCTTTCTTCTGGCCGCACCCTCCATCTCGCCGGGCTGGAATGGCCGGGCGAGACCGGGACCGAGGGCCATTCCGACGGCGACGTCGCCGCACACGCGGCATGTGACGCTCTGTTCTCCGCCTGTGGCTTGGGCGATCTTGGGGCCCATTTCGGGACTTCCGAACCACGGTGGAAAGGTGCGTCCGGTATCGCCTTGCTGGCCGAGTCCGCGGCCCGCGTACGCGCCGCCGGATTCGCGATCGGCAACATCGCGGTCCAGATCATCGGCAACCGCCCGAAGTTCGCGCCGCGCCGCGCCGAGGCCGAGCAGGCCCTCTCCGCGGCGGCCGGCGCCCCGGTCAGTGTCTCCGCCACCACCACGGACGGCCTCGGCCTCACCGGCCGCGGCGAAGGCATCGCCGCAGTCGCCACGGCCCTGTGCGTGCCCGCGGAACCCGCGGAATAGCGCCCGCTGCTCGGGGCCGGGCCCAGAGCCGTCCGAGAGCCGCCGGCCCGGCCGCGTCACACCGGGAACGCGGCCCGCTCGCGGCGCACGAACTCCTCCAGCGGCGCTGCGGACCGCCCGAGCAGCGCCCGGACGTCGCCGGTCACATCCGCGGCGGCCCCCGCCGCGAGATCGGCCACCAGTTCCCGCAGGCCGGCGGCGAAGTGCTCCCGGCGCCCCGGGCGCGGGCCTGTGCGGCCACCTCGTTCGGGGAGATGTGGATGCTCGGCATCGCGGCGCCGAGGAGGAGCCCCGGGGCACCGCTGAAGCAACGGAGCTCGGAGCGGTTTGCGCGCGAATGCAGGAGTGCACGGCATCGCTGGTGGCGCGGGCGCAGACGGGCGGACTGCCGGGCGCGGTGGGGGAGGACGACGTCACGGCACTGGCCGACGCCGCCGCATGGCTGCGCGCCGAGGGCACCGCCGGACAGGCCGGGCGGCTGACCGGGTTCACCACCGCGGGGTGGTGGGCGGAGGTGCGGCAGTAGCCGGCCTGCCGCCGCGCCTCAGCCCTCGGGGGCGTCGGGCGGAAGCGGCCCGCTGCGCACGCGGCTGGCCGGCGGGGCCTCGGGGGCCTGCAGGCCGGGGACGGGGCCGCGGCGCGGCTTGAGGACCATCGGGCGCTTGGGGATGGACGGGCGCGGCGTCCGGATGGTCGGCTCCGTCGCGGGCTCGGGCTCCGCCTCAGGCTCCGGCTCGGGTTCCGACTCCAGCTCCGGAGCCGGAACGGGAGTGTTCCCGGCGTCAGCAGGCTCCCCGCTCTCAGCGGGCGTGTCCGCCGGTGCGGGGACCTCCGGCTCCGCGGGCGCCAGTGCAGCGCCGTCCGCTGCGCCGACGTCGCCGCCGCCACCGTCCTGCGCGGCACCGAGGTCCTCGCCGGCGCCGGCTGCACTGGACGCGGCGAGCGGAGCGCCGCCGTCGGCGCCGGGCGTTCCGCCGGGGGATCCGGCGCTCCCGCCTGGCAGCGGGCCGGCCGACGTGTCGTCCTGTCCGCTGCTGGAGGGGTGCGGCGGGAGCGGCGGCGTGGCGACACCGGAGCACGCGACGCCCTCGTCGCGGCTGGGATCGTCGTCACCGGTGATCTCGACGAAACCGTCGTCCTCGCCGGCCGGATCGCCGGAGGTGCCGGGGAAGCCGGCCGGGGTGCGGACCGGCACCGCGGCGGACAGCGTGGCCGCGGCCGCCTTGATGGCGTTGCCGCCCGCATCGGGGTCGCGGCGCGGCAGCTCTGGGCGGTCGGCCCCGTCCTCGGCGCCGTCCTCCGCAGCGCCACCGTCGGGGGCGTCCGCACCGGCGGACTCGGAGGTGTCGCGGAACAGCTCGTCCAGCGGGACCGAGGACGCCTCCGCCGGGGGCTCGGCTGCGGGCGCGGAAGCTGCGGCGTGCTCCTCTTCGGCGGCGCCGGCGGAGGGGGTGCCCTCGGGGGAGTCCGGTGCGCTCTCCTCGCCCGCGGCGGCGGCCGCCGCCGCATCGGTGCCGGGGGCGGAGTCCTGGTCCGGAACCGCACCGAGGGGCGCGGTCTCCGCTTCGGGGCCGCCATCGATGTCGGGGAGGGCCTCGGCATCGGGCAGCTCGGCGTCGTCGGCCGGAGCGGCGGCGCGGCGCGGGCGGAACACGCGGACCGTTCCGGCGGGGTCGCCGCCGTCGTCGTCCGCGCTTCCGCTGCGGGCGGCGCTCTCGGCGCTCTCGGTGCCCTCGTCCTCGCGGGTGCGGTCGGCGCCGCCGGCTGCGTCGGCGTCCCGGTCGGCGCGCCACAGCGGAGCCGGCGGCTCGGGAGCGGGGTACTCGTCCTCCGGCAGGACCGCGGTGCGCATGACCGGCTCGGTCTCGGCCTCGACCGGGCGGGCGGTGCCGGCCGGCGGGGTGCGCGGCATATCGCTGGTGCTGCGGCGGCCGGCCGGGCGCGGCCGGCGGCGGGGCGCGTCGAGCTCGCCGTTGACGTGCCGCCACACCCGCATGAACAGCAGGAAGGCGACGAGCGCCGCCAGCCACGGCAGGACCGCGGCCGCAACCACGGCGATGCCCTCGACGATCCGCGCGCCGCTCGCCCACAGCGCGCTGGCCCCTGCCGCGACCGCGATCAGGCCGAGGATGACCAGGTCGACCTGGCGGCGGTGGGCCGGCCGCGCCGCGCGCAGCACGAAGCTCGCCCAGAACGCCATGAGCAGCAAGAAGATGAAGATGCCGGGATAGAGGTGGGCGAGGCCCTCGGAGACGTTGCCCTGCACGGCGATCTGGTAGATGCCGTTGTAGGAGAGCACGGCGGCGCAGCCGACGACGAACACGGCGCCGACCGCGGTCAGCAGGATCGCCCCTGCGCTCGGTGTGCGGATGGGGCGCTCCGCGTCGCGGGGCGCGCTCCGGGCAGTGCGCTGAGTGGAGGAGGGATTCTCGGCCATCGTGCCGGAAGCGTAGCCCAGCAAAGGCCGCGAACACGAGGATCCGGCGCAGGAGGGGTGGCACCGGGGGCAAAGGGATGCCCGGGTGGAGCCGGTTCCGGCCATCCGATTCCCGTGCAGCTCCCAGCGGTGCGGCAGCCCCGCCGCAGGCCAGTCGGGCGGTGGCCGGGCGGTGTTCCGGGCGCGGCCCGGAGGAGCCCGGGGCGCCCTGGCCACCGGCGGATCCGGCCCCGGCCAACCTTGTGGACAACGGCACCCGCAGAGCGCGAAACGGCTACCCTGGACGCGTGAGTCTGCGCTTCTACGACACCCGGTCCCGGCAGGTCAGTGAATTCACCCCGCTCATCGAGGGGTGTGCCTCGCTGTACCTGTGCGGCGCCACGGTGCAGGCGCCGCCGCACATCGGCCACATCCGGTCCGGTGTCAACTTCGACATCCTGCGCCGCTGGCTCACCTACCGCGGGCTGGATGTCACCTTCTGCCGCAACGTCACCGACATCGACGACAAGATCATCAACGTCGCCGCCACCGAAGGCGTGCAGTGGTGGGCCGTCAGCGAGCGGAACCAGCGGGCCTTCCAGTCCGCCTACGACATCCTGGGCTGCCTGCCGCCGTCGGTCGAGCCCCGCGCCACCGGCCACGTGCCGGAGATGATCGAGCTGATGCAGCGGCTCATCGACCGCGGCCATGCCTACGCCGCGGGCGACGGCTCGGGCGACGTCTACTTCGACGTCCTCTCCCACCCGGCCTATGGCGAGCTCTCCGGCCAGCGCATCGACCAGATGTGGCGCTCCGGCGACACCGAGACCGACCGCGACAAGCGCGACCCCCGGGACTTCGCGCTGTGGAAGGGCGCCAAGCCCGGCGAGCCCAGCTGGGCCACGCCGTGGGGCCGCGGCCGCCCCGGCTGGCACCTGGAGTGCTCGGCCATGGCCACCAAGTACCTCGGCCCGCAGTTCGACATCCACGGCGGCGGGCTCGACCTGATCTTCCCGCACCACGAGAACGAGCTGGCGCAGTCGCGCGCCGCCGGAGACGGCTTCGCCCGCTTCTGGATGCACAACGGCATGCTCACCCTCGGCGGCGAGAAGATGAGCAAGTCGCTGGGCAACTCGCTGCTCATCACCGAGATGGTGCTCCGGGTGCGCCCGGTGGAGCTGCGCTACTACCTCGGCCAGGCGCACTACCGCTCCTCGCTGGACTACTCCGAGGAGGCGCTGCAGGAGGCCGCCTCGGCCTACCGGCGCATCGAGGGCTTCCTCACCCGCGCCGCCGAGGTCACCGGGTCGGTGGTGCCGGCTGCGCAGGTGCCGGCCGCGTTCGCCGCCGCGCTCGACGACGACCTCGGCGTCGCGCAGGGCCTGGCGATCGTGCACGGCCACGTGCGGGACGGCAACACCGCGCTCAGCGAGGGCGGCAAGGAGAAGGCGGCGGAGATCGCCGGGGAGCTGCGGGCCATGCTCGCGGTACTCGGGCTCGACCCGATGGCGCCGCAGTGGGCCGATGGCAGCGGCGCCGGCGCCGGCCTGCGCGACGTCGTCGGCGCGCTCGTCGCCGTCGCTCTGGAGGAGCGGCAGGAGGCGCGCACCCGGAAGGACTACACCGCCGCCGACCGCATCCGCGACTCGCTCACCGAGGCCGGCGTCATCGTCGAGGACACCCCGCAGGGCCCGCGCTGGGAGCTGCGGCGCGACTGACGGTGGCGGCTGCCGGTCTGCTCCGCCCGCCCGCGGCGCAGGGCGCTGCGGAGCGGACTCCGCGGCGCACCGGCGGGGCGCCGTCGGCGCTCCGGTACTGCGTCGGCGCAGGCTGAGCACCGCCGCGAACCGCCTATCATCGCATCCGGACATCTCGTTCCCGGCAGCCGAAACCCCGGGCGGGGAACCGACGGGGGAGGACCGCCATGACGGCGAAGAAGAACAAGAAGGGCCCGACCAAGGGCAGCGGCGGGAAGAACCGGCGCTCGCTGGAGGGCAAGAAGGGCACGCTCCCCGCCGAGGAGCGGCACTGGTACCGCGGCAAGAAGCGGAACGCCGCCGGTGAGGGCAGCCGCGGTCCGGCCGCGTCGCGCGCCGCAGAGGGCGGCGGGCAGTCGCCGCGCGGCAAGGGCGACCTGCTGGTCGGCCGCAACCCCGTGCTGGAGGCGCTGCGCGCCGGCATGCCGGCCACCCGCCTGTTCCTCGCCAACAGCCTCGATGCCGACCAGCGCATCACCGAGGCCGCCAAGCTCGCCGGCGACGCGGGCGTGGAGATCAGCGAGGTGTCCCGCGCGGAACTGGACCGCCGCTGCGACAGCAACGGCCTGCCGGGCGCCGCGCACCAGGGCATCGCGATGAAGGTGCGCCCCTTCCACTACTGGGAGGCCGAAGACCTGCTGGACGCCGCCCAGCGGCAGGACGCCCCGCCGCTGATCGTTGCGCTGGACAGCGTCACCGACCCGCACAACCTGGGCGCGATCGCGCGCTCCGCCTCGGCTTTCGGTGCGCACGGCCTGCTGCTGCCGGAGCGGCGCGCCGCCGGTGTGACGATGGCGTCCTGGAAGACGTCGGCCGGCACCCTCGCCCGGATCCCGGTGGCCCAGGCGGTCAACCTCACCCGCGCCCTGGAGGGCTACAAGAAGGCCGGCCTGTTCGTGGCCGGCCTCGACGGGAACGGCGACACCCGGCTGGACCAGCTGCCGCTGGTCGCCGAGCCGCTGGTGCTGGTCGTCGGCTCCGAGGGCAAGGGCCTCTCCCGCCTGGTTCGGGAGGCGTGCGACACCGTCGTCTCCATCCCGATCTCGGGCGCCGAGTCGCTGAACGCGTCCGTCGCCGCCGGTGTCGCCCTGTACGAGGTGGCCCGCCGCCGCTCCCCCGCCGCGTAGCGCGCCCCGCCGCCGCAGACCGGTACCATGCCACTGGGCGCCCCCGCGGCGCCCGCCCGCCGGCGTAGCTCAATCGGCAGAGCAATCGCCTTGTAAGCGATAGGTCAGGGGTTCGATTCCCCTCGCCGGCTCCATGCAGTAGCCACGCAAAAAGCCCCGCCACCTGGCGATTCAGGCGGCGGGGCTTCGTCGTGCGTCGGTGGTTCACGGTGGCGGTTGGGGGCTGGCGGTGGGTATCCACGTCCAAAACCCGTCCACGTTTTCGCTCACTCCCCACCCTCAGCGAGCGCGGCAGAGATCTTGCGCATTGCACGTTCGTCCTCGCCGACCAGGCACTTGGCGTAGATGCGCTTCAAGACGCCCACGCTGTGCCCGGCCCATGCGGCAACGAGGGTTTCGCTGGTCCCGGCGTTGAGCCAGGTGGACAGGCAGGTGTGGCGCAGTGCGTAGGGGTTTGCGGCCAGCGGCGACCGCTGCTCCTGCTCGGTCAGGGCTTGCCGGCGTGCGTGGCGCCACGCACGGCGGTAGGTGATGGTCGGCAACCGGCCTCCCTTGACGCCGGTGAAGACGAGGCCGCCGGCGCCGGCGCCGTATTCGGCGAGGTGCTCGCGCTCGCGCAGGATGCGGGTGAGCTCCGGCGGACACAGGACGGGGCGGCCGTGCCGGGGTAGGCCTGAAGGAGCGCCCCGCGGCAGGGGCACTCGCCCGTTGCGGGACAATCGGTGGCATACATTCCCCGGCATGACGGAGCGGCACGTGTCTGACCTCCCCCCGACCCCTGAAGCCGAAGGCGCGGCGGGAAAGCCGCAGCGGCGCGGCAATCGGAAGCTGCTCCTGGTCGTCGGCTCCTCCGTCGCGGCCGTCGCCCTCATCACCGGGGCCCTGCTGCTCGTCCTGAAGCCGGCCCCCTTCTACGCCGCCCTGGTCGAATGCGATTCCGCCGACCTGGTCGGCAGTTCCCCCAGTCCGTACAGCGGCAGCGGGACCGAGCAGGTCGCGGACATGGACTCCTCCGCCGAATGCGCGCAGCTGGACAGCGACGGCGCCGTCATCGTCAGCGCGTGGCTGCACGATCCCGAGGCCGACACCGCGGTGCTCGAAGAGCTGGTCGACGAACGCGTCGGCCCCGCCGACGCCGGATTGGAGCACGACACCTCGCTGGGCGAGATCACCCGCGCCGCAGCCGAGGACGAGGCCGGCGTCGTCGACCTCGGCGTGGTCACCGGGAACCTCTTCCTGACGTGTTCGGCACAGGGCGAAGGCGAGTCCGCCGAGCTGCTCAGCCGGGCCGAGTCCGCCTGCTCCTCCTACCTCGACTCCATGGAAGCCGACGCTCCGCGGGCCTGACACCGCTGCCGGATCCCGTCCCCCAGATCCCGATGCACCGGCAGCGCCCGCGCCGGGTCGCGATGAGTGAGAGTCGCCGTGCCTGAACATCCCCCCGACCCGCCGCAGCCGGCCGGCGTCGGCGCAGCTCCGCCGCCGGCAGCGGGCGGGCCCGCCGCGAGGGCGCGCACCACGAGGCTGTTCCTGATCGTCGGCGGCGCCGTCGCGGCAGTCGGCGCGGTGACGCTCGCGCTCGTCCTGGTGCTGACGCTGCAGTCGCCGCGGTACACGGACCTGCTGCCGTGCAGCGACGTAGGGCTCAGCGGGGGCGAGCCGATCGATCCCGGCCCCCTGTTGGAGCACCATCCGTGGGCGCCGGACTCCCGGCTCCGGGTGGACTGCAGTGACCGTGTCGCCCAGGCCGAGGGGGAGACCCGCAACGTCTCCGCCGTGCTCGCGGAGGAGGGCTACGCCGACGGCGACGGCGCGATGGAGGATCTGCTGGACCGCCTGATCAGCTCCGTGAAGCTCGCTGAAGAGGTGCACGGCATCGCGCTCGGCGAGCACACGGTGGCCTACTACACCGAGCCGAAGGGCGGTACGGGCCTGGCCCTGGTGGGAGCGGTCTCGGGCAACGCCGCCCTGGTCTGCTTCGCATCGGCAGACGGCGCAGAACCGGACGAGGGCATTGAGCGCGCCACCGAGCTCTGCTCCGAATACCTCGACGCCATGGACGCCGGCGCACCCCGTTCCTGACGCCGGAGATCCCCCCTCGCGCACGTCTCTTGGCCTGGCGCGCAGAGATCCGGCCGATCAAAAGGGACAGCCGCGACGCAAGGGCACAATCGGGGCAGAGGTGCGGGCGCGGCAGGACGGGCCGCGCCCGCCTCTTGTCCGCAGCTTCCGTCTCCGCTCCTGCGCCCCCGGCCCCCGGGGCGGCGCCGGATCCCCCACCGAGGAGCCCCAGCAATGCCGCAGGATGCCGCGCCGCCTCCGGCCGTCCGCCGGAAGCGCGCACCGCTCTTCATCGCCGCCGGCGCCATCGCGGCAGCGGCTGCCGCCGGGGTGGCCGTCGCCGCCTCCGGAGCGGCCGCGGGCCCGCACTATGCCGGGGTGGCCGGATGCGGTGCCATCGGTATGACGGGCCTCGACGGCCCGGATCCGAAGTACCATGCCCCCTTCGAAGCCTTCTCCAGCGCGGCTGCCGACGCGGTGTTCTGCGAAGGCGCGGGTTCCGAGGGCGTCCTGGCGTTCACCGTCGACCCGGCGGAGACCTCCCTGGAAGTGCTGGCCGACAGCCTGCTGCTGTTCCACGGCGACCACGACGTGGAGCACGGCATCGGCCTCGGCGACGAGTCGTTCGCCTACACCACGCGGCAGCCGGAGCCGAACGCCCTGGGCCGGGCCGGCTTCAGCGAGGGCAACCTGATCGCCGTCTGCCACTCCAACCAGGGGACGGGCAGCGAGAGCCGGAGCGCGGCCATCGCCCTCTGCGCCGCCTACAGCGAGGCCATGGGCGAGGTCCCCGTGGCCTGACCCCCCCGCGGGGGCAGCCGGCGGGCGCAAGCCGCCTGCCGGGCGCCGGCCCGGATCCGGCAGCTGCGGAGGAGCGTGTGCCAGGGCGGCGCGCAGCTGAGCAGTGGTCTACCCGGCACGTCCTCGTCCGATCGCCATCAGCTCTGGAGGGTGCATTGCCAGGTCACATGCCGTACGGGAGTGGTCAGGGCCGGGGTGCGGTCCCGCCCGGGGCTCCGCCGGCCGATAACCGGAAGCTGTTTCTGATCGTGGGCAGCGCGGTCGCGGCGGTGCTCGCGGCCACGGTCGCGCTCAGCCTCGCGGTTCCCCGGCTGGTGCCGCACGGCTACACCGGCCTGCTCGCCTGCGACGCAGTCGGCTTCGAGGGCTCCGCGCCCTCGGACAACCCGCGCCGCATGCGCGGCACGGACCTGGCTCCGGCGGTGAGCGCCTCGGTCGTCTGCGCCGACCCCGGCCCGGAGGCGCGCAGCTTCATCGCATTGGTGATCGACCCGGAGGCGGCCGAGGAGGTCGACCTGATGGCGGACGGTATCGAGCCGCAGCTGCCCGGCTCCGATGCGCTCACCGAGGAGCACGACGTCGGCCTCGGGGAGGAGTCGCTGACCGCGCACCGCTTCGACACGGTCTTCACCGAGTTCTCGATGGCCTACGTGGGCGCCGTCGCAGAGAACCTCCTCGTCTTCTGCGAAGCCACCCGCGAGGCGGAGTCCTCCGAGCCCACCGACACCGTCGACTTCGCGGCGGAGCCGTGCGGCGACTACATCGCCGCGATGGAGGCCGACGGGCCGCGATAACCCGGACCGGCGCCTCCTGCCGCGCAGCGCCGCCTGCCGGGCCGGCGGCGTGCGGAGCCGCCGGGCAGCAGTAGAGCAGCAGAACACCATTCCAGGAGGACCGCGTGACACCCCAGACCCCCGACCAGGGGCGCCCGGCGCCCGCCGGGGCGCCGCATCCGCCGCCGGCCGCCAACCGGAGGCTGTTCCTGATCGTGGGCGGCGCCGTCGCCGCGGTGCTCGCGGCAACGGTCGCGCTCAGTCTGGCCGTTCCGCGCCTGACGGCCTACGGCTACACTGGCCTCCTCGGCTGTGCTGCCGCCGGTTTCGAGGGGCCGCAGCCGGAGGCGGGCGCCGGCGGGCGGGACAACTTTCCCCTGGGCCCGGAGGTGACCGCATCCGCGGCCTGCGAGCACGGGTCGGAACCGGTCTATCTCATGGCCTGGCTGATCGATCCGGAGACCGCCGAGACCGGCGACCTGATGGGCGATGCCGTCGATCCCCAGCTCCCCGACACGTCCAGCACCGAGGAGTATCCGGTCGAGCTCGGCGATCAGGCGCGCGCGGTACACATGGCCGACACGGTCGTGCCGGACGCCTCCATGGCCTACGTGGGGGCGGTCGCGGAGAACCTCTTCGTCGTCTGCACCGCCACCGGCGGCGCCTACGAGCAGGAGCGCTCCGGCACCGTCGACGCGGCGGCGGGGGCGTGCGGCGACTACATCGCCGCGATGGAGGCCGACGGGCCGCGGTGACCGGGCTGCGCTGCTCCGCCGGTGGCCGGCCCCTTCCGCCGTCGGACCGGGGGTGGTGGGCGGCCGCCGCAAGGCGGGAGGATCGGGGCGGCGTCCGCGCGGGCGCGGACAGGAGGGGTAATGCGGTATCGGCTGTTCGGCCCGACGGGGCTGCGAGTGTCGGAGCTGTTCCTGGGGGCGATGGCCTTCACCACCGATCCGGGCGGCGGGGCCGGGCCGGTGGAGGCGCGGGCCATGGTGGACCGGTACGCCGAGCGGGGCGGCAACACCATCGATACCGCGTCGGCCTACAGCGACAGCGAGGAGATCCTCGGCAAGGTCCTGCAGGGGCGCCGGGACTCCTTCGTCGTGGCCAGCAAGTACACGCTGAGCCGCGACGGAGCCGACCCCAACGCCAGCGGCAACCAGCGCAAGAACCTGCGCCTGACCCTGGAGCAGAGCCTGAGGCGGCTGCGCACTGACCACGTCGACATCTACTGGGTGCACACCTGGGACCGGCACACGCCGCTGGAGGAGACGCTGCGCGCGCTGGACGACGCGGTGAGCGCCGGGAAGATCCTCTACGCCGGGCTCTCCGACGCGCCGGCGTGGGTGGCGGCGCGGGCCAACACGCTGGCCGAGTGGCGCGGCTGGACGCCCTTTGCCGGCCTGCAGGTGCCCTACAACCCGCTGGTGCGGGACATCGAGCGCGACGTGCTGCCGATGGCGGAGGACCTGGGGCTGTCGGTGGCGGCATGGCGCGGACTGGCCCGCGGCGTGCTGGCCGGACGGCCCACCGACGACCCGGTGGAACGTGCGGTCGCGTCCGCCGTCGCCGAGGCGGCCGAGGAGGCCGGCGCGACGCCCGCGCAGGCAGCCCTGGCCTGGCAGCAGGCGAAGTCGCCCGCCGTGCACCCGCTGATCGGCGCGAGCTCGCTCACCCAGCTCGACGAAGCACTGGGCGCCGCCGACACTTCCCTGTCGGCCGAGGCGGTGGCCCGTATCGACGCCGCCTCCGGCTTCGATCCCGGCTTCTTCGCCCGGTTCTCCGGCAACGGCGCCGGTCCTCTCAGCCCGGCCCAGGAGCGCCTCGACCGCGGGCGCTGACGCCGCGGGGCGGGGCCGGGCACACCGCGGGCTTCGCCGGGGATGACGGCGGGCCGCGGAAGGTGCGGCGCGGACGGGCGTCCGGGCGGCGCCATCGGCGCGCTGCGCTGGCGCGGAGGGCGGTGCCGCGGCCACGATCGGGCCGCGCGTGCCGGCTGCAGGCCGGAGAGCACGCTCAGCAGCGGCGCCCTCCCGGCGCCGCTGCGCCATCGCCGCCCAGGCTGCGGCGGCTCGGTCCGGCGGCGGTGCGGCGCCGAACAGCACCGGAGTGCCCCTGTCCCGGCCGCGGCGGCACCCGGCCCGGGCCGGCGAGCACCGAGCCCGGTGGCGGGCTGCGGACCGGTCAGCCGGGGACGACGAGGGTCTTCGCGGCCTTGTCGTGCAGAGTCTGGCGGCGGTCGTCCCAGAGGGGCCAGAGCAGGTCGAGGAAGAAGCCGATGAGCGTCCAGGCCAGGACGGCGTGCACGAATTCGCGAACGAAGCAGGTGCCCCACCCGGGCGCGGAACCGTCCGCCGCGTTCACCAGGCGGACGCGCACGGCCATCTTGCCCAGCGTCTTGCCCTTGGCGGCGTGCATCCAGACCCGGTAGGTGAACCCGAACAGTGCCCACCCGGTGAACCCCAGGATCGCGGCGATCATCATGACCGGAGAGTCTCCGGAATCGAACCCCTGCGGGTCGACCAGCGCCGCCAGCCCGAAGCCGCCCAACACGAGGATGAACAGCACCGCATAGCCGCCGAACGTGATCACTATCCGGTCGATGATGTAGGAGCCGGCGCGGTTGCCGTAGGTCGACGGCTCCGCACTCCGCCCGGGGGCGTATGGCCCATACGGCCCGTACGGCCCATATGGGCCCCCGGGGCCGGGCGGCGCGGGCGGGTACCCCGCAGCGGCGTGCGCCGTGCCGTACGGCTGGCCCTGCCCGCCCTGCCCCGGGACGGGCTGCCCATGGCCGTACTGGCCGTGCTGGCCGTAGAGGGCCGGCGCGAAACCGGGCGCACCGGACGGGGCGTTCGGGCCGGCGGCGCGGCCGCGGCTCTCAGGGGGCTGCGGGGGAGCGGAGTGCTCATCGGTCGGCGGTCTCCCGGTCGGGGCAGGGGGCAGGGAGGGGCGTGCGGTCAGCGCTGGTCGACCACCACGATGGTGGTTGCGGCCTTGTCGTGCAGTGCCTGTACGCGCTCGTCCCACAGGATCCACAGGCACGAGATCCAGCCGAGGACGATGTAGACGAACTCGCGGAGGAAGACCGGCCCCTTGCGCAGCGCGGACGGGTCACCCGACCCGGAGACGTCCAGGACCCGGATGCCCAGCAGCTTCTTGCCCAGGGTGCGGCCGGTGCGGACGTGGCAGATCCAGCGGTACAGCAGCGGCACCGTCGGCAGCGCGATGTAGAAGAGGATGATCCCGATGGGGATCAGGATGAACGCCATCGGGCTCGGGTTGCCGGACTCCTCGGCCGCGACGCCGCCGGCGATCGCCGTGCCCATCGTGAGGGCGGCGGCCACCATGACGAGCAGGAACATCACCACGGCGTCGATCAGGCCGGCCCACAGCCGCTTGTCCTGCGGGGCGACCTGCACGCCCGGCGGAAGGTACTGCTGGGGGTAGCCGCCGTACTGGGCGTAGTAGCCGTGCTGCCCCTGCTGGCCGTACGGCGCCTCGTACCCGCCGTGCGGCTGCTGCCCGTACTGCCCGCCGTACGGGGCGCCCTGCCCCGCCCCGTACTGCTGTCCGTACGGGGCGCCCTGCCCCGGCCCGTACTGCTGTCCGTAGGGCTGCTGTCCGTACTGCCCGGGAGGCGGCGGGACCTGTGGCCCGCTCCCCTCCGGAGTGCCGCTGTGCATGGGATCCACCTCGAATCTCGGGGCCTGCCGCCTCGGCGTTCCGCGGCGGCCGTGCTCCTCTTGGTTCGACGGCCGCTGCACCGCCGCCGTTCCGGCAACGCTGCGGCCCGCGCCCGCCGCCCCCATTCTGCCGAAGCCGCGCCACCCCTGTGTTCCCCGCGCCCGCCGCCCGGTTGGCGGGCCGGCAGCGCTCGGCGCATTCCTGTCCGGCATCCGCTCCGGAGCGGGCGAGGAGCGAGCAGGAACGTGCCGCCGGCCGGGGGGGGGGGGGAGACCCGGCTGAGCAGGGGCGGGCAGGAAGGAAGAGCGGGGTGTGCACCGCGGCGGCCCCCGGGCTGGCCGCCGGGACGCGGCCGGCGGTGGCATTCCGGCCGCCGTGTCCGCCGCTCCCTGGCGGTTCCGGGGCCGCGGGAACCCGGCGCCGGCCGGCCCGGCGCAGGTTGTACTCCCGCTGCGCGGCCGGCCGGGAAGCCCCGGCGCAGCGGTGGCGGGCAGGAGCGAAGTGCGGAGCGTGCGCAGCGGCACGGCAGCGTCGCCGCGGCGCCAGGCTGTCCGCCGGGGCGCGGCTGGACGTGCGCGGGCCGGTGCGTGCGGCCGGACGGTGCCGCTCCGGCCGCCGTGCGCCGGTCCTGGGCCATGACGGAGGGGAGCTGACGGGAACTCCGCCGGCCGGCTGGCAAGCCCCTGCGCAGCGGTGGCGGGCAGATCAGGAAGAGCGGGGTGTGCACCGCGGCGGCCCCCCGGGGCTGTCCGCCGGGGCGCGGCTGCTGGGCGTGCCCGGGCTGGGGCCGCGGGCGCCGGATGGGCGCCCCTTGGACGGTGCCGCTCCGGCCTGCCGGGGGCCGGCGGGGCCCGGAGGTGTCCGGCGCTCGTGGGTGCCGGTTGCGGTGCGCGGGGTTGTGCGGGGGATGGGGAGGCGCGGGGCCGGTAAGATCGCTTTCCCCTCTTGGCCCCACTCCCCCCGCTCGACTCTTCTGCACCGACCGCCCCCGAACCGAACGGCCGGCGCCCGATCTGTGCGTGTGCGCCGGGCCCACGAGAGGACCCGACGTGGACCCGTCCCGTCAGCAGCTGATCGCCAGCATCGCCGCGATCGTCGAGACGAAGCCGGATGACCCGGTGCTCCGCCTGCACCTCGCCGAACTCCTGGTGGACGATGGGCAGAGCGCGGCCGCGATCCCGCACATCGCGGCGGCGCTGCAGCAAGACCCCGCTTCGGCGCCCGCGCAGGCGCTGATGGGGCGTGCGCTGGGCGGCCCCGAGCCGGAGGCGCCGCCCGCAGCGCCGCCCGCCCAGCAGCAGGGCCCGCAGCAGCCGGCGCCGCAGGGCATGGTCCCGCAGCCGCCCGCCCCGCCGGGCGGCCAGCCGGGCGCGGACGGTGCCGCGGTACCGCAGCCGCCTGCGCCGGACGTGTTCGCACCCGAACCCGCCTCCGGCCCCGGGTTCGGCTTCGGTGGTGACGGTGCTTCCGGAGGCGGTGTCGGGACCCTGGTCCGCGATGAGGGCCCGCGGGGCGGGGGCCCTCAGGACCCGTTCCACACCGGCGCGGCCGAACCGCTGAGCGCCGGCGACTTCCCGCCGGAGCGCGCCGCCATCACCCTCGCCGACGTGGCCGGCATGGAGAAGGTGAAGGAGCGCGTCAACGCCGCCTTCCTCATGCCGATGCGCAACGAGGAGCTGCGCGCCGCGTTCGCCAAGAACCTCCGCGGCGGCCTCCTGCTCTACGGTCCGCCCGGCTGCGGGAAGACCTTCCTGGCCCGCGCCGTCGCCGGTGAGCTCGGTGCGAGCTTCCTCTCCGTCTCGGTCGCCGACATCGTCGAGGGCCGCCTCGGCAGCGCCGAGCGCAACCTTCAGGCGCTCTTCCGGCAGGCGCGCCAGTACCGGCCGTCCGTCGTCTTCATCGACGAGCTGGACGCCATCGGCGGGCGCCGCGGCAACGCCGCGGTCTCGCTGCGGCCGCTCATCACCCAGCTGCTCACCGAGCTGGACTCGGTGGAGGACGACAACGACGGAGTCTTCTTCCTCGCCGCGACCAACCATCCGTGGGACATCGACAGCGCGCTGAAGCGGCCCGGCCGCCTCGACCGCATGCTGTTCGTTCCGCCGCCGGACCGCGCCGCGCGTGCCGCGCTCGTCGCCGGTGCCATGCAGGACCGGCCGGACGGCGGCGTCGACCCCGCGGCGGTCTCCAAGCACACCGAAGGCTTCTCCGGCGCCGACCTCACCCACCTGGTGGACAGCGCGGCCGAGCGCGCCATGCTCGCCTCCGCCCGCGCGGGCCAGCTGCGCTCCATCACCATGGACGACTTCCGCACCGTCCTGGGTGAGGTGCGCCCGTCCACCGGGCCGTGGATGGAAACCGCGCGCAACGTCGTGCAGTTCTCCAACGACGACTCCTACGACGAGCTCTCCGCGTTCCTGCGCGCCCAGCGGCGCCCGTGGGGCGGCGGGCGGTGACCGCCGCCGAGTACGCCCAGCGCGCCCGCAGCCGGCTCGACCTCAAGCGGCCCGAAGAAGCCCTGCAGATCATCACGGCCGGTCTCGCCGAGTCGCCGGGCAGCGCGCAGCTGTGGGAGCTGGCTGCCAGCGCCCGGCTCGACTGCGGCGACCCGGACGGCGCCGTCGATGCAGCCCGCTCGGCGATCACCCACGGCAGTACCGGCGGGGAAGGCCACTTCACACTCGCGCTGGCCCTGCTGCGCGGCGAGCGCCACGGCGAGGCGCTCGAACCGGCTGCGGCTGCCGCGCGGCTTCTCGCTGACCGCGGCCGCCCGCACGTCCTCCTCGCGCTGTCGCTGGCCCACGGTGCCGGGCGCCGCTATCCCGGATGGGAGCAGATCGCCGCCGACGCCCGCGGCGCCGCGGCCCGCGCCGTGGAGCTCGCCCCCGACGACTCCTGGGTGCAGGGCCAGGCCGGCCTGGTGTTCCGGCTGCTCGGCGACCGCGAATCGGCGAAGCGGCACCTGGGCGAGGCGCTGCGCATCAACCCGGAGTACGGCTGGGCGCTGCGGCAGCTGTCCTGGATGGAGGCCGAGCGGCGGCGCACGGTGCCCGCGCTGCGGCACCTCCGGTCCGCCCTGCAGCTCGACCCGTCCAATGTGGAGGCGCTCAGCGACGCCTACCGGGTGTGCCGGCGCTTCACCGGCCGCCTCATCTGGCTGTCCGTCGTCTTCGGGCTGATCTCGCTGCTGTTCATCCCCATCGCGCGCGACAACCCGGAGAGCGCGTTCGCGGCGCGCACGGTCTTCTCCGGGCTGTTCACGGCGGGTCTGGGCGCCTACCTCGTGTCCATCGTGCGCATGCCCGCCGCGGTCCGGCGGTTCATGGTCGAGCGGCCCGGCGGCCGGATCTGGGGTGCTGCGGTCCTGCTTGCGCCGGCCTCGGTGCTCGGACTGGCCTGGACGCCGGTCGCGTTCTTCGGTGCTCCGACACTGGCCCTGATCGCCGCGGTCACCGCCTACACGGTGCTGACCAGGCGGCTCGACCGGGCGGCGAAGGCGGAGTTCGAACGCCGCCGGAAGGGCGGCGGCGCCGGGAAGGAGCACGGGCAGGACGGCGGCGGGCGCGCGGCTGGCCCGGACGGCGCGGTGCCCTTCCTGCCGTCCGGACCGCCGGTGCCGGCGCCGCTGGTCCTGCGCTGGCTCGCGCTGCTGGTGGACATGGCCGCCGGCGGGGTGATCGTGGTCGCCGTGTACTTCGCCGGAATGGCGCTCGGCGCCTTCGTCATGCTGGGCCTGGTCGGCGAGGACGCCTTCTTCGGACCGGTGCTCGCCGTGGTGCTGGCGGCCGCGGTGGCGGCGCTCTTCGCCTACCACTGGTGGTACACGGCCCACCGGGCGGGGACGCCCGGCAAGTGGCTCGCGGGCCTGCGCGTCGTCGACGCTGAGACCGGCGGTCTTCCGTCCCGCGGCCGCGCCGCAGCCCGGGCCGGCGCCCACCTGCTCCTCGGCCTGGTCCCGCTGCTGGGACGGCTGGCCGACTTCGCGGTGATGGCCCTGGACCGCCCGCACTACCGCGGCCTCAAAGACGACCTCGCCAAGACCTGCGTGGTCCTCGCCCACCCGCGGCCTGTGCCGGTCTACCCGGCTTATCCGCATCGGGTGCAGTGGCACGGACCGCCCGCGCCGCCCGGGCCCGGTGCGAACCCGGTGCCGCCTTCGGCTCCCGCGGCTGATCCGACGGGGTCCCCGGAGCCGGCCCCCGAGCAGTCCGCCCGCCCGGTCGTGCCCCTTCCCCCGCCGGCTCCGGCCGGCATGGAGCAGCCGCAGCGCTGACCGGCGCGCGGCCGGCACCGCCCCCGGCCCCTGCCCTCATCGGGTGGCGGGATGGCGGCGCAGGCCGCCGCCCTCGGGCACCAGCAGCGCGTGCGGCCGCTCGCCCCCCGCGCGGGCGCGGGTGACCTCGTCCCTAGACGTCCGCTCCACTTCGAACCCGATCGCGGCGGCTGCAAACGGAGCCTGCGCGAACACCCTCGCTGCCGCGTCGGCAAACCAGGTGTCGAGCGGGGCCCGCCATTCCAGCGACGCCGCCCCGCTCTGCGGGTCGAACGGGAACCCATCGATGCGCGGCTCGGCGCGGCGCAGCTCGGCCATCGGCACGTACAGCCGCAGCACGGCCGGGTCCGCGGCGTCGAACCCGGCGCGGACGATCCGGCATCCGCACGCGATCTCCGTCGCCCCTGGTGAACCGTCTGGCGGATATCGCACGGCGCCCAGCAGCCGCCCGGCCCCGCGCAGCGCTTCCGCGGTGCACGGCACTTCCCCGGCCCCGGTGCCGCTCGCCCTGAAGCACCCCCGCACCGGCACCGATCCCACAGCGCCGAGAGCACGGGGTGCACCGTTGCGTCCCGCCCGTCCGCAAGATCCATGTCCAACCGGTAATGGCCGCCGGTCCAACTGGCGTTCTCCACTGTGCTGCGCGGTGGCATGGCCGAAGTCGGCGGCATGTCCACCATGATGGCTGACCCTGTTGCCTTCCCTCCAGAGGACACCGCCCGGCCCGCACCGGCATCGCGTGCACACTGGCCTGCCACCGCAGACCCATCCGAAGAGGCGGCGGCTCCGCCGCTTCCCGTGCCGGCTGCCAATCCGCGCAGTCCTCCGCGGCCGAGCGGACGGAGGGTCAGGCACGCGTCGGGGCCGGCTCCCGGGGCGTGCCGTGCAGCGACGGGATGAGGGCGACGGCGGTTGCGGCGGCGGCGAAGGGGAGGGCGAGGGACATGATCTGGGTGCCGTGCTCGATCGCGTCGGGGAGAAAGAACAGCAGGCCGAGGTTGATCAGGGCGTGCAGGACGCCGGCGATGAGGAGGTTGCCGGTGCTGTCGTGCAGGAGCAGCACGGAGAGGATGACCGACACCGAGACGGTCATCAGGAAGAAGCCGGTGATGGCCCACGGCTCCTGGGCGAAGACGTGGATGTGCCAGGCGCCCCAGAGCAGGCCGACCGCGATGCCGGTCGCCACCGGCCCCCAGCGCTGCTGCAGTTCGGTCTGCAGGTAGCACCGCCATCCGGCCTCCTCGCCGCACGCGCCGATCAGCTGGGCGGCGAGGATCAGCGCGATCGGGAACCCGGAGCCGCCGGCCCGGCCCGGTTCGAGAGCGCCGCCGAACACTCCGGTGTACAGGCCGAGCGCGGCCGCGAACACGGCGGCGAACAGGGCGGTCACGCCGGCCAGCCGGAGTGCGGCCGCCCGGGAGAGCCGGAGCGAGAACCGGGCGGAGCGGCGGAGGTCCGGGCTGCGCCAGCGGAGCAGCCACACGGCCGCGGCGCCGAGCGCCGGGGAGAACTGCACGATCTGGATGACGACGTCGGGGACGCCGAGCGCCGGTTGGGCCGCGCCGAGGAGCAGCGAGGCGGCGGCCGTCACCGCGACGAAGAGGGCGACGTTGGCGGCGATCGAGCGTGCGGGCATGGCGGCGCCTCCTGGGGACCGCGCGGTGCCCGGGGGAGGCTCCTGCCGGCGCGGAACATCGGGAGGCTACTCCTCCGGCGCGGCCTTGGCGGCGGGCCGCCGCCGGGTGTCCGGTTGCGGCCGGGATCGCCTGCGGTTGCGGGAGAGTGGACAGGTGTTCGAATGTGTGTTCGAATATCGGCCGTGCGCTGGGAAGAGCTGAGAGACGATCACGGGACCGAAGGGCTGTTCGGCCGGGCCGAGGTGGCCGGGGAGCCGGACCGGGGAACCGGGCGGGCCGGGCTCGGGGCGGCCGAGGGGCCGGTGGCGAGCGACGGCGAGCCGGTCGCCGTCGAGATCCGCGCGCGGTCCATCATCAACCGGGTCGGCGGAGACGACCCCATGTTCCGCTGGACCCTCAACCCCTACCGGGGGTGCAGCCACGCGTGCGTGTACTGCTTCGCGCGCCGCACGCACACCTATCTCGACCTGGACGCGGGGCGGGACTTCGACACCAAGATCATGGTGAAGGTCAACGCCGGCGAGCTGCTCCGCGCCGAACTCGCGCGGCCCGCCTGGGCGGGCGAACCCATCGCGATGGGCACCAACACCGACCCCTACCAGCGCGCCGAGGGCCGCTACCGGCTGATGCCGCAGATCATCCGGGCGCTCACCGAGGCCGCGAACCCGTTCTCCATCCTCACCAAGGGCCGGCTCATCCTGCGCGACATCGACCTGCTCGCCGAGGCCGCGCAGGTGACCGACGTCCGGCTCGCCGTCTCCATCGGAATGGTGGACGAGGACGTCTGGCGCACCGTCGAACCGGGCGCGCCCCGGCCCCGGAGCCGGCTCGATGTCGTCCGCCGCCTCACCGACCGCGGCCTGGCCTGCACGGTGCTGATGGCACCGGTCCTGCCCGGCCTCACCGACTCCGCCGAGCAGATCGACGCCACCGTCGCCGCGATCGCCGATGCGGGTGCCGCGGCCGTTACGCCGATCGTGCTCCACCTGCGCCCCGGCGCCCGCGAGTGGTACCGCGCGTGGCTGGAGCGCGAGTATCCGCGGCTCGTCCCGCTCTACCGGGAGCTCTACGGCCGCGGCGCCTACGCGCCCGAGCACTACCGCCGCCTCGTCTCCGCCCAGGTCCGCCAGGCCGCCCGCCGGCACGGCATCCCCGGTCCTCCCGGCCCCTCCGAACCCTCCGGCGGCCACCGCCAGTCGAACGCCGCCCCCGCCCCGGAGCCGGTCCCGCCGGCGCCGCGCCAGCTCCGCCTGGTCTGAACGCGCGGCGGCTCCCGCGCGTGCGGCGATCGCCGTCGTGGGCACCGCCCTGCGCGGCTCCGCCCGCGGCACGGTCCGGTCCGGGCCAGGTGCGCAGATCCCGACCGAGTGGCGGAGGCCGGACCGGGCCGGCGCGTTCCGCACTGCCCGGACCGGGGCGGGAGCTGCACGGGTCGCACGGCCGGCGAGGGAGTCGGGGCGGGTTCTCCGGACTGCTGCGGAGGGCGCTGCGAGGGGCGTGCCTGGTCGCCGCGCAGCAGGACAGGTGCCCGCCCAGCACGCCCTAGGTGCGCGCCCTGCGCGTCGGGCGGGTTTCGCGGACGCGGCGGGGGTCGCGCGGGGAGCCGGCCTCGGGGACGCGGCCTCCCGGCCAGAGGACGGCTTCGGCGGTGCGCCGGAGCGCGGCGACGTCGTCCGCGGTGGCCGGCGCCTGCGCGCGCAGCAGCCGGCGGACCGTGGCGTAGGGCAGGTCGGCCACGGCGAGCACCACGTCGGCGCGGGGCCGGCCCCAGCGGGCGGCGTAGGACTCGATCGCGTCGGTGAGGCGGCCGCGGTTGTCGCCCGCCCTGCGCTCGGCCTCCGCGGCATCGCCGCGCAGCAGGTCGCGGATGCCGTAGCGGAGCAGCAGCGCCGCGTCCCGCCGGTGCTCGGCACACCACGTCAGCACCGTGCACGCCGCATCGGGGCCGGCCTGCGGCCCGGAGCCGCCGAGGGCTTCCAGGTAGGGGCCGAGAAAGCGGTCCTGCGCGCGCAGCCAGGCCGCCGCCACGAGGTCGTCGCGGCGCGGAAAGCGGTGGTAGACCGAGCCGCTGGGCGCACCCACCGCCGCGGCTACGGCGGAGGCCGAGGCGGACGCGGCACCCGCGTCCAGGATCAGGTCGGCGGCGGCGTCGAGAATGGCGTCTCGGGAGTGCTTGACCGGTCGCGGCATGGCATCGACAGTAGACCCCATAACGAATTAGAGACGAATCTCTAGGAGTGGTCATGGTCAACGTCGTCCACCGCCGCGTCCTCGATGCCGACCCGTCTGACGTGGGCCGACTCCTCGACACCCTGGGCAGCGCCGACGACCGGCTGTGGCCCCGTGAGCAGTGGCCCGCCCTGGAGCTCGACGGCCCGCTGGCCGCCGGAGCCGCGGGCGGACACGGCCCCGTGCGCTACACCGTCGTCGCCTATGAACCGGGCCGCCGCGTCCGGTTCCGCTTCTCTGCACCCGAGGGCTTCCTGGGCCACCACTGGTTCGTCGCCGACCCGATGGAGGCCGGGGTCACGATGCTCTCCCACCATCTGGTCATGCGCGCGGTCGGCCCGGCCCGCGTCACCTGGCCGCTGTTCTACCGGCCGCTGCACGACGCCCTGATCGAGGACGCCCTCGACACGGCCGAGCGGAACCTCGGCACCGGCCCCGACCAGCCGGCCGCCTGGGGCGGCGCCACGCGCGCCCTGCGGTCACTGGCCGCGGTCGGCTGAGCAGCGCCCGCCCTCGGGATCAGCGGAGCGCAACCACGAACGAGGGCGTGCTCCAGTCGCTGGATTCGACCGTGAGCAGGACGGCGCCGGGGACGGCAGTGAGCGATACCGCTGAGCCCCCGCGGGGGACGGCGCCGCCGAAGTCGATCCGCTGCACCGCCCCGCCGCCGAACGGAGCGAAGGAGGCCGTGCCGGTGCCGGGCTGCACCCCGGAAGGGGCGATCAGGACGCCGTCGTCGAGTGCGATCCGGGGTGCGGAGGCCGCGCCGACCGGGGCGGTGGCGGCTTCGACCTCGCCCGACCAGGCGACCCGCTCGAAGCGGTATCCGTCATCCGGGGAGTCCCGCAGCATGCGGACATAGGAGTCCCGGGTGGCGGCCCCCTGCCGGGACGCCATCTCGGCGTCGGCGGCGCTGAGACCCTCAGCGAGGACGCGGCCGTCGTCGGTGTCCACGGCGGTTGCGGCATAGTCGCCGGACTCCGGTTCGCCCTCGACCAGGGCGACCGCGCCGTCCGCGGAGACGTGCACCTGCTCGTCGGACGGGCCCCCGAGGGGCGCCAAGCCGTGGTCGTGCCGCCAGATCTGGGCGCCCGACTCCGGATCGATGCCGACCAGCGCGCCGCCGTCCTCCCCGCATTCGAGCTGGTAGACGACGGTGTTCTGGGCGTGCACGGCGCCGAAGTGGCCCGGCTCGGCGCAATCGCTGGGGAGTTGGGCCGCGGCAGAAGGCGGCATCTCGTCCGTGGCCACCCCCACGGCCCCGGCGGCGGCGTTCTCCCCGGCAGGCCACGGCTGACCGGTGGCGGTGGACAGGACGGTGCCGGCGGTCTGCCCGCGGTCATCGACCTCGCGCTGGATCCGCAGGCCGGCCCCGCCCGCCACCGGGTGGACCCGGCTCTCCCGGTCGTCGCGGTAGCTCCAGCGCTCGGCGCCGGTGGCGGGATCGAGCCCGACAGCTCCGCCGTGGACCTGCACCACGGGCCCGTCCGGCGCGGCGAGCGGGCGGGGTCGAGGGCGCGCGGCCATGTCCGTACTGCCCTGCGCGGTCTCCTCCCAGACCCACGCGGCCTTCGAGACCGACGCGGGGATGCCCGGTCCCGCGGCGGCCGGACCCGGCGTGTGCTCCACCGGGAGGAGCACGTCGGCCAGGAGCGCACCCGCGGCGACTGCCGCGATCGCGCTGGCCGCGCCGGCGGGCAGGAGCACTGCCGTCCGCCGCCGGCGCCGCTCCGGCAGGGGGCGCCGTCCCGCGACCGCCAGGAGTGCCCCGCCCAGGGCGCAGGCCGCCACCCCGCCCGCGACGAGGTAGGCACCTCCGCCGTACAGAGTCACCGAGGCGGAGAGCGGCAGCCCCGGGATGTCCAGGCGCCAGGGCAGCTGTGCACCCGCGAACGCGGCCAGCACCGTTGCGGCGAACGCGAACCACGGCGCCGTGTCCGCGGACGGCTTCCAGCGGGGAAGGGGGGATGCCCAGGTGAGTAGGAGCAGCGGCGCGGTGCCCCAGAGCAGCCAGAGCAGGCGCGGCGAGCGGAGCTCCGCTCCCCAGTCGCCCATCAGCGCCGCGCCGGCGGCGGAGGAGGCGACTCCGCCCGCCAGCGCCGCGGCGCCCGCCAGCCCGAGTGCGCGGCGCCACGGCGGTGCCGCGGGGGTGCTGGAAGGTGCGGGGGCGACGTGCCCGGGCGGCTCGGGGGGCGGCGCGGCTTCGGGAGGTTCAGGCGGTTCGGGGGATCTCATTTCCGGGAGCCTAGGGCGCTGTCTCCGGTCGGCCAGCCCGGTGGCCGCACACGGCCGCGACGCCGGAAGCGGGCCGCCCCGGTGCCGGGCCTCGGCGAAGGGCGCCGGGCCGAGCGAGGGAGGGGCCTGACCTGGGCGCGGCGCGCCGGGGTCTGGGGTCATTGATGGGGTACGGGTGGTTTGTGAGAATCATCAGGTGCTGTCCCGAGTGGGCGGCGCCCGAGCTGCCCGACGGGGGACGGGCGCGGTTCGGGGCGTAGGGGGCAAGGGCGACGATCCATCGCGGGTTTCGGACGGCGCCGTGCGGCCGAACGCCGCAGGGGCGCCGTGTGCGGTGGTGACGCAGGTCGGTACGGGGGTATCGCCTCACCGGGAGTGGGGTGACGGGGAGGGCGCGTGCACGACGGCGACTGGGTCGCGGAGACGGCCACGGACATCCGCGGTGTCCTGAAAGTGATGATCGACGCGGGCTGGCTCCCCGGTGGCACGGCGGTGGTGGGGACCGGCAGCATGTGGGAGTTCGTGGCCATCGGCGCGGTCGCCGACGAGGCCGACATGCCCGCCGCGCCGGACGTCCTCTACGACGTGGCCAGCCTGACCAAGGTGATGGCCGCCTGGCCGCTGCTGGGCCGTGCTGTCGAGGACGGCGTCCTCGGGCTCGACGTGCCCGTCGGCCGCTACGTCGGCGGCGGGCCGTACGCGGGGGGCGAGGTCACCGCGCGCAGCATCCTCACCCACACCTCCCGCCTCAACCCGGTCTCCTGGCTGGAGACCTACGTCGGCACCGACCGGGACCTCCTCGCCGCGCTGCTGGAGGAGCCGCTCGATGACGAGGGCTACCGCTACATCGACCGCGGCTTCATCCTGCTCGGCCTGCTGCTGGAGCGGCTGCTCGGCGTTCCGCTCGACCTGGCGGTGGCCGACGTCTGGGCCGACGCGGGCATGGCGTCCACCGGCTACGGCCCGGTGCCGCGCTCGCCCGCCGTCGCCCCGACCGAGCGCCGCATCCCGGGCGCGGCGCCCATCTGGGGCGTGGTGCACGACGAGGCGGCCGCGCTGCTGGGCGGTGTCGCCGGGCACGCGGGCGTGTTCAGCACCGCCATCGACCTGGGCGCGTTCGCGCGGGCGCTGCTCGGCTCGGCGGAGTACGACGGCGAACCCCTGCTCGATCCGGGCTATGTGCGGGAGAGCTGGCGGCCGTCGGTGCACGTGGAGAACGGCCTGGCCCGCGGGCTGGGCTGGCTGGTCGGCGCAGACGGGGTCGTCTTCCACCACGGCTACACCGGCACCAGCCTCTTCCTGCAGCCCGAGTCCGGGCGCTACGTCGGCCTGCTGACCAACGCGGTCCACTACGGCCGCCGCCGCACCGGGCTCAGCGACCTCCGGGCCGCCGTCCGCGCCTGCTTCTCGGACTGACCGGCGGGCAGGAGCCGCGTCGGGCGCCGGCGGTGACCGGTCCCCGCACGGCGGACTGCCGGGTGGACGGCCGCGCCCTCGACCCGGCCGGCGGCGCGAGCACCGGCCCGTGCGCGGGGAGGAGTCTGCGGCCCCCGGCGGACGGCACGGGCTCCGACCGGTGGCTGCCGCCGGATCCCCGCCTGGCGCCGCGCCCGGTCCGGGGCGGTACGCCCCCGGCACGAGACCGCCCCCCACCACCCCCGGGGCCTCCGCCGCGCCGGTGCAGCAGCTCAGGCGCTGTCCGGCTGCCGCTGCACCGACGCGAGCGCCGCGGTCAGCTCCGCCCGGAGCGGATCGTGGTGCGCTCCGGCGCGGTGGCGGCCGGCACCGCGCTCTGCTGCGGGGTAGCGCCAGACCGACCCGCGCGGAACTCCGCCGGCTCCCACCGGTAGCGGGCGTGGACGTGGCCGTGCAGGTGCGGCCAGGAGTTGCCGAGCACCTCGTAGTTGATGCGGGAGAACTCCGCGTCGCGCGCGGCGCAGACCTGCTGAACCGCCTCGCCGAGCAGGGCCAGGTCGAGCAGGAATGCCGCCCGCACCCGCCGCGGCAGTTCGGTCAGCTGGTCGGCGCGCCCGTCGAAGAGCAGGACGCAGTAGCCGGGCAGGTGCTGGGTGTCGCCGAGCACCGCCCATCCGGTCTGCATCCGGCCGACGGCGAGGGGGTGGCGGCCGGCGCGGGCGGCGCCGACCCGGTCCTGCTGCCAGTCCCGGTCCGGCTCGCCATGGGAGTTCTCCATCGCATTCCTCCGTCCTCGGTGCGGTCGCGCCGGCGCGGGTGCGGCGGTAGGTCCGCGCTCGTGAGGCCGCCGGTGCGCCAGTGGATTCTGCTTGCGGCGGGGGCGGTGGCCCATTCGTGCCGCATGGTGCGGGTGGGAGCGTGCCGCCGACCCGCCCCGTACGTCCCAGAGGGTGCTCGCGTCACGCGGCTACCGGATGGGGAAGGGCCGGCGGGAGCCGGATGCAGGGGGACACCGCACCAGAGTGCCGAAGGCGCGGTCCCCGGACGGCGGCGCGGGTACGTTCACCGCCATCGGCGGGGCCGGTGCGGACGCGGGCTCCCGGCCGGTTTCCCCCGGCGGGCCGCTCGCGCCGGGGCCTGGACACGGTGCGCCCGCCGCGCGCCGCGAACCGCGAACCGCGGCGGCGCCGGCCGCGTCAGAAGGGGCAGGCCTAGATCATTGCCAGGGAGGTTCTATGGCGGCAACCCTGGTCGAAACGGCGTTCCTCGTCGGGTTCCCTGTCCTCTTCGCAGCGCTCGGGGCGGCGCTCCTCTACGACGTCCTCCGGGTGCGGCGGACGGGGATCCGGGTGCCGGGGGTGGTGGGTGGGCGCAACGTGCGGCCGGGCAACGGTGCCACGACGCTGGCCAGTGCCCGCTTCACGTTCCGCACCACCGAGGGGCAGCGCGTGACAGCGCGGCAGCGCATCTACGTCTCGACCAACCTCATGCGCGAAGGGCAGCGGGTGACCGTCGCCTACGACCCGCGCCGTCCCCACCGCGCCGAGATCATCGAGGCGCGCTCCCAGATCCTGGGCGCAGCCCTGTTCATCGCCGTCGGCGCCGTGGTCGGCGCCGTCTTCTCTGTCGTGAACCTCTAACCCGCTGCTGCTCCGCCGCCCCGGCGGCGGGGCGGCGCGGAGGCGGGCTCAACGGCGCGGAGGCGCCGGGCCGACCGCCTCGGCGAGGCTGCTCAGCAGGGCAGTCATCCCGGCCGGGCCGTCCACGACGAGGTCGGCCCGCGCCGCCAGTTCCGCCACCTCGGACGATCCGCTGCACACGGCCAGCCCGGGAACGGGCGCGCCGCCGGCGCCGCCGGCGGCAGCTCCACTGCTGCCGGCCGCATCGCGCAGCCGCGCAACGGCGCTGAACGCGGCGAGGTCGCCCAGGTCGTCGCCGGCATACAGCAGCGACCGGGCGCCGCGCTCCCGCACCAGCGCCGCGAGGGCCGCGCCCTTGTCCATTCCGGACGGGCGCAACTCCACGACGAATCGGCCCGGTTCAACGGCGAGGCCGGCCGCGGCGGCCAGCGCGGCGAGCGGCTCCGCCAGGGCGTCCAGCGCGGCCTGCGGGCCCGCCGCGCGGCGCGTGTGCACGGCGACTGCGCGGCCCTTGTCCTCCACCGCGGTGCCCCGCACCTCCGCTGTCCGCCCGGCTGCCGCAGCCAGCAGTTCGGGCAGCCGCTTGCGCACCAGGTCGAGCCCGGGGTGCGGCGGCGGCGCGGCCACCCGGCCGCCCTCCCAGCGCTCTAGTCCGTAGTGGCCGAGAACGATCAGGCCGGGCACGGCGTCCAGTCCGCCCAGCGCGACGGCGGTGGCCGCCGGCCGCCCGGTCAGCACGGCGGCCGTACCGACGCGCCGCGCCACCGCGGCCAGCGCCTCCACCGCGCCCGGAAAGGGCGCGGCCTGCGCCGGGTCGGCCACGATCGGCGCCAGCGTGCCGTCGTAGTCGGCGGCGACCAGCGCGCTGCCGGGCGCCGCAAGGATCGCGGAGAGGGCGGTGCGGCCCGCGTCGGTGGTCGGGCGGGGCAAGGGCATAGCGGAAGCGCTCCTGTGCTGTGCCGGAGGGTCCTCGTGCGGACCCGGTGAGTGCGGGCGCCGGGATGGGGCGCCGCTGCCGGGGCATGCGCCCGGCGGGGCGTCACGGCCGGATCAGAGCCGGATGCCCAGGTCTCGCGCTGTGC
Source organism: Nocardiopsis coralliicola (assembly GCF_054779695.1). Taxonomy (NCBI): domain Bacteria; kingdom Bacillati; phylum Actinomycetota; class Actinomycetes; order Streptosporangiales; family Nocardiopsidaceae; genus Nocardiopsis; species Nocardiopsis coralliicola. Next base: position 153,747 of record NZ_BAAGXT010000008.1, read on the forward strand.
GCTGGCGGCGCCGGTCAGCGCGGAGCCGGCGGACGCGCTTCACCGTCAGGGGGTCGAACGCCTGGGCTTCGGGGCGGTCGACCAGACCGTTCAGCAGCTGGTAGTAGCGGGTCGGCGAAAAGCCGAACTCGTCGCGGATGGCCTGCTCTTTGGAGCCCTCCAGCTTCCACCACTGGCTCTCGAAGGCAAGGATGCGGCGCTCGCGTTCGGCCAGCGCCAGAGCGGGGTCGGGTTCGTTCGGCTCGGATGGGTCGGATTCTGGCATCGCACGTCTCCAGTCGGGATCGGCGCGAATCATCGTAGCGAGTCGCATCGCACCGCACCCGGCACGCGGCCGGGAACGCGCGCCGGGGTAAGACCGGGGTGGCGCGCACCGTAGGGTCAGGTGGCGCGCACGTCCATATCAGCAAAGCTGGCAGAATTGCCCCGCGCCCGCGACGATGCCGGCGCGCGATCCACGGGGGGAATCATCCATGCGTACCGGGAGCGCCGCAGCCGCGCTGCTGGCCGCTGCCGCGGCGGTGCAGTTCGCGGTGCCGGCGCCCGCTGCCGCGTCGGCCGCCGCGGACGGCGGCGGGGGCGGTCTGCAGCGCGACCAGTGGGCCCTGGAGGCGATCGGCGCCGCTGACGCCTGGGATGCCGGCGGCAGCGACGAACCCGGCACCGGGCCCGGCCGCGGAGCCGGCACCACGGTCGCCGTCGTCGGCACCGGTGTCGACCCCGAGCATCCCGACCTGCGCGGTGACGCGCAGGCCGGTACCGACTTCTCCGGCGCCTCCGGGGACGGCGCCGACGGTTCCTCCACCGCGCTGGCCGGCATCGCCGCCGCGTCCGGGCACGGGCAGGAGCACGTGGGCGGAGTGCTCGGTGCGGCGCCGGACGCCGCGGTGCTGTCCGTGCGCGTCGCCCCCGAGGGCGGCCGCGCCAGCGAGCCCGACGCCCTGGAGCGCGGCATCCGCTACGCCGCCGACGAGGGCGCCCAGGTCGTCGTCGTCGACGAGGGCGCGGGCGCCGGCCAGGAGCTGTCCGGCGTGGCCGACGCGGTCGGCCACGCGGTGCGGACCGGCGCCCTGGTCATGCTCCCCGCCTCCGACCCGGTCGCGGAGGCCGCCGGCGGCACCGACGGTGTGGTGGCCGTCGCCGCCAGCGGACCGCAGGGCGGCTCGGGTGCCGGAGCGGGCGCCGCCGACCTGCTCGCTCCGGGCACCGGTATCGAGGCCATTGCCCCCGGCGGCGGCTACGAGCAGGTCGACGGCGACGGGCCGGCCGCCGCGCTGGCCGGCGGGGTGGGCGCGCTGGTGCGCGCCGAGCACCCGCAGCTGCTGCCGGCCCAGGCCGCCGCGGCGCTGGTCGACGGAGCCGAGGACGGCGTGCTCAGCGCGCCGGGCTCGGTCGGCGTGGGCGACTCGGCCGCCGAGGACACGCCGCTCTACGACGAGGAGCTCGTGCAGGAGGACGACGGCCTCCCGGTGCCCGGCTGGGTGCTGTGGACGGGTGGCGCGATCCTCGCGGTCGGCCTGATCGCCGCCGGCGTGCTCGTGCTGCGCCGCGCGCTGCGCGACCCCTACGACGTGCGCGAAGAGCGCCGCCTCAAGGAGTCCGGCGACGCGCCGGAGGACGCCGCCCCCTCCGGACCGGGCCAGGGCGGGGCCGCGCCCGAGCCCGACCGCGCCATCGGCCGCCGCCGCAAGGGCGCCGGCCGTCGGCGGAAGTAGCCTGCGCCACGGCGCCTGCGGCGCCTGCGGCGGCGCCGCGCAGGCCGGCCGGGCAGCGCGGACCGCGGCCGTTCCCGGTCTCCAGCGGCGCCCCGGAGAGGAGCGCATCAATGCAAGCCGATGACCCCGCAGGACCGGACTACTTCGACGCTGCGGCCGGCCGCATCAGGCTGTCCGCGCCGGACGCGGCCTGGCCGGAGCTCTACCGCGTGCAGGAGCGGCGCATCCGCGCCGCCCTGGGAGCGGCCGCCCGCGCCGTGGAGCACGTCGGATCGACGTCGGTTCCCGGGCTGTCCGCGAAGGACTGCCTCGACGTGCTGCTCATCGTCGCCGATCCCGCCGACGAGCCCGCGTACCGCCCGGCGCTGGAGGCGGCCGGCTACCGCTTCCACCTCGCCGAGCCCGACTGGCACCAGCACCGGCTGTTCACCGCTGCCGCTCCGCAGGTGAACCTGCACGTGTTCGCCGAAGGTCCGGAGCCGGACCGGATGCGCCTCTTCCGCGACCACCTGCGCACCCACCCGGCCGACCGGGACCGCTACGAGCAGGCGAAGCGGTCCCTGTCCGAGCGCTCCTGGCCGGCGGTGCAGGCCTACGCCGACGCCAAATCCGCCGTGGTCGAGGAGATCCTCGACCGGGCAGCCGGCACCGGGGACGCCGCCGGCGATCCCGGAGGCGGAGCGCACGGCGCGCCAGGGTAGCGCCGGTCCGCCCGGGCCGGAGGGCGGGACCGCAGGCGGGGCCGCGGCGGCCCTTCGGCGCCGCCCGCCCCCTCCGGCGGGCTGAACCGCTGGGCGCGGGCGCCCGTCCCGCCAGGCCGCGGAGCTCATCCGCACGGGCCGGACAGGGAGCGGCGGGTTCCCGGCGGGCCGGCGGAGTGGGCCGGGCTGCCTCCGCCCCCGCGCCCGGGCAGCCGGCTGCGGCCGGACGGCTCTGGAGCGCCTGCTGCCGGGTGCCCGGTTGCGGAGCGGGTGCCTCCGGTCCGCGGTGCGGCCGATCCGCGCGGACCGGCGTTGGGACGGCCCGGCCGGGGCCGCACCGCAGGGTGGTTTTGGCCACCAGACCCCCTGTGCACTGGAATATCCCGCCGCGCACCGGCATTCTCGGTGTGGGGGCCGGACGAAGGCCCGCGGACGAGGGAGCCGTACCCGCACCACGACAAGACGGCCGGGAGAGGGTGCCGTCGATGGCGTGGTTCGTCTTGGTCGTATCCGGTGTGCTGGAGGCCGTCTGGGCAGGAGCCCTGTCGGCATCGCACGGCTTCACCCGCTGGCGGCCCGCCGCCCTGTTCGCGGTCACGCTCACGCTGAGCATGGCCGGCCTCGCCTGGGCCATGGCCTCACTGCCGACCGGAACCGCCTACGCGGTCTGGGTCGGCATCGGCGCGACGCTCACCGTGTTGTGGGGCTTCGCCACCGGGCAGGACCGCGCGACCTGGAGCAAGGGGCTGCTGCTCGTCCTGCTGGTCGGCTCCATCGCCGGCCTGAAGGCGGTGAGCTGACATGCCGTGGGTCATCCTGGTCATCAGCGCCGTGTTCGAAGCCGTCTGGGCCACCGCGCTCGGCATGTCCGACGGGCTCAGCGCGCCGCTGCCCGCCGCCGTCTTCTTCGCCGCGCTCGCGGTGAGCATGGCGGGCCTGGGCAAGGCGGCGAAGCACATCCCGATCGGGACCGCCTACGCGGTCTGGGTCGGCATCGGCGCCGTGCTCACCGTCGTCTACGCGATGGCGACCGGCGCGGAGTCGGTCTCCGCGGGCAAGATCGTCTTCATGAGCGGCATCATCGCCGCCGTGGTCGGGCTCAAGCTCGTGCCCGGGAAGGCGGAGCCGGGCGGGGACGGGGCGGACGGCGCCGGCGGCGGGGCCGCTGCCGAGGCTGCGCCGCGGAGCTGACACGGCCGGCGGCGCGGCAGAGCACCGCCGGCCCGGTGGAAGCGGGGGCGCCGCTCGCAAGCGGCGCTCCCGTCGGCGTCCCCGGTGCGTCCCTGCGCCGCTGCGGTCCCCGGATCCGGGGTCAGCGCAGCGCGCGCAGCTGCTCGGTGAACCAGCGCTGGGGCGTCACGGCGGTAGCGGCCTCCACCAGCCGGGCGCAGCGGGCGGCGCGCTCCTCGGCCGGCATGGTGAGCGCCCGGTGCAGGGCCTCGGCGGTGCCGGACACGTCGAACGGGTTGACCAGAAGGGCGTCCCCGCCGAGCTCGTCGGCCGCGCCCGCCTCGGTGGACAGCACCAGCGCGCAGCCGTCCTCGGACAGCACCGGCCCCTCCTTGGCGACCAGGTTCATGCCGTCCCGCACCGGGTTGACCAGCAGCACGTCGGCGATCCGGTAGGCGGCGAGCGACCGCGCGAAGTCGTCCTCCACCTCCAGGACCAGCGGCGACCAGTCCGGCGTGGCGAACTCCTCGTCGATCTCGGCCGCGACCCGGCGCACCTCCTCGGTGTAGGCCGTGTAGGCGGGCACGTCGGTGCGGCTCGGGTAGGCCGACGCCAGGTGGACCACGCGCCCCCGCCACTCCGGCCGGGTGCGCAGCAGCTCCCGGTAGGCCTCCAGGCCGCGGACGATGTTCTTGGACAGCTCGGCCCGGTCGACCCGCACGATGAGGCGGCGGTCCCCGACCCGCTCCTGCAGCGCCGCCCTGCGCTCGGCGACGTCGCCGGCCGCGGCCCGCTCGCGGAGCCCTTCCGCGTCGGCGCCCAGTGCGTGCACGGCCACCCCGATCATGCGCCCGCCGTACTCGACGGTGCGCCGGGTGAAGTCGACCTCGGTGCGCAGGAACTCCGCGCAGCAGCGCAGGAAGGCGTCGGCCCAGCGCGGGCTGAGGAAGCCCAGGTGGTCGGCGCCGAGCATGCCCTCCAGCAGTTCACGGCGGACCGCGTCCGGCAGCAGCCGGAAGTACTCCGGCGGGGCCCACGGCGTGTGCGAGAAGTGCGCGATGCGCAGGTCGGGGCGGCGGCCGCGGAGCATCCGCGGGAGCAGCGCCAGGTGGTAGTCCTGCACGGCGACCCGTGCGCTCTCCGCGGCTCCGGTGAGCACCGCCTCGGCGAACGCGGCGTTGTAGGCGCGGTAGTCGTCCCAGCGCGCGGTGAACGCCGCGTCGAAGGACGGCGCGCTGGGGATGTCGTACAGCAGGTGCTGCACGAACCACAGGGTCGAGTTGGCGATGCCGGTATAGGCGTTCTCGAACACCTCCGGCGGGATGTCGAGCATCGCGACCTGCATGCCGCCCAGGTCGGCGGCGCGGTCGATGCGCCCGTTCGGCACGGAGGCCGCGGCCTTGCGGTCGGCGTCGGACAGCGCGGCGCAGACCCACAGCGTTCCGGTGTCCCCGGCGACCGAGCTGAGGCCCGACACGAGCCCGCCGCCGCCGCGCCGGTGTTCGAGCGCGCCCCCGGCGCCGACCGAGAAGGAGACGGGCCCCCGGTTGGAAGCGACGAGGATCTGCGCTTTGTCCACCTGCTCCACGTCCACCTGTTCGTCCGCCTCTCGGGGTCGCTCTGTGCACAGGGATGCCCCGTGCGGGGGGTGATAAAAGGTCTCGCCGGGGACAGGGGGCCGCAAACGTCCCGCGGGTGGCGGCCGACTGTAATGCGCGCCACCCGGTCTGGCCCGGCGGCGGTGCCGTCCGTTACAGTAGCGATCGCCCTTCCGAGCGGTTCCGTGGACAAAACGGACTGCCCGGGGCTGCCGAGCGCCTCCCGCTCCGCCCCGGACATCCGCGGCAGCGCAGCCGCCACGGCCCGCCAGGGCGCACGACCACAACTGCATATTGCTCATCCAGAGGGGTGGAGGGACCGGCCCTGCGAAGCCCCGGCAACCATCACTGGCGTCATGTCCGCGCAACTGCGGGGCGTCAGCGACAGGTGCCAACTCCGGCCTGGGGCCAGATCGGTCGCCAGGGAAGATGAGGGGAGACGCCTCGCTCATGGCGACCACCGCCGCAGAAAGCACCCGCACCGGCCTGTCCGGCGCCGGCACCTCCGCCCGGCCGTTCGGCCCCGCCACCGCCCTGTCCTGCCGCGAATGCGGCGAGCGCTACGACCTCGCCCCCAAGTTCGCCTGCGAGTTCTGTTTCGGCCCCCTCGAGGTGGCCTACGACCTGGCCGGCGTCACCCGCGAGAGCATCGAGGCGGGCCCGCTCAACATCTGGCGCTACGCCGGCCTGCTGCCCGTCCCGGACGACGTGGACGCGCTGCCCAACATGAAGCCCGGCCTCACCCCGCTGGTCCGCGCCGACCGCCTCGCCGCCGAGCTCGGCCTGCGGTCCCTGCACGTCAAGGACGACTCGGGCAACCCCACCCACTCCTTCAAGGACCGCGTGGTCGCGATCGCCGTCGAGGCGGCCCGCACCTTCGGCTTCCGCACGCTGTCCTGCTCCTCCACCGGCAACCTGGCCGGCGCGGTCGGCGCCGCCGCCGCGCGGGCCGGCTTCGAGTCGTGCGTGTTCATCCCGGCCGGCCTGGAAGAGGGCAAGGTCGTGATGGCCGCGGTCTACGGCGGCCGGCTGGTCGCCATCGACGGCACCTACGACGACGTCAACCGGTTCTGCTCGGAGCTCATCGGCGACCCCGCCGGCGAGGACTGGGGCTTCGTCAACGTCAACCTGCGGCCCTACTACGCCGAGGGCTCCAAGACGCTGGCCTACGAGATCGCCGAGCAGCTCGGCTGGCGGCTGCCCGAGCAGATCGTCATCCCGATCGCCTCCGGGTCCCAGCTCACCAAGATCGACAAGGGCTTCCGCGAGCTGATCGCGGCCGGCCTGGTCGAGGACCGCCCCTACAAGGTCTTCGGCGCCCAGGCCACCGGCTGCTCGCCGGTGGCGCAGGCGTACGAGCAGGGCCAGGACGTGGTGCAGCCGGTGAAGCCGGACACCATCGCCAAGTCCCTCGCCATCGGCAACCCGGCCGACGGCCCCTACGTACTCGACGTCTGCCGGCGCACCGGCGGGGCGGTGGCGCACGTGGGCGACGACGCCGTGGTCGACGCGATCGGCCTGCTCGCCCGCACCGAGGGCATCTTCGCCGAGACCGCCGGCGGCGTGACCACCGGCGTGCTGCGCAAGCTGCTCGCCGAGGGCGCGCTCGACCCCGAGGCGGAGACCGTCGTCCTCAACACCGGTGACGGGCTCAAGACGCTGAACGCCGTGCAGGCCGGGGTGACCGCCACCATCGCGCCCTCGCTCGACGCGTTCAAGGGCGCCGGCCTGCTCTGAGCCGCTCCGGGAAGCAGCCCGCCCGCACCCCTCCTGCCGCGGCCGGGGACCCGGCCGCGGCCTACTCCAGCACCCGCACGCCTCCGGTGCGTGCCGTACCAGCAGCAGATACAGGAGAGACGAGCATGAGCGTCACCGTTCGAGTCCCCACCATCCTCCGCACCTACACCAAGGACGCCTCGCAGGTCAGCGCCGAGGGCGGCACGCTCCAGGAGGTGCTGGCCGACCTGGACGCCAACTACCCGGGTATCCGCGCCCGGATCCTGGACGACGGCGGCACGCTGCGCCGCTTCGTCAACGTCTACGTCGGCGACGAGGACGTCCGCTTCGCCGAGGGCCTCGCCACCCCGGTCAAGGCCGGCACCGAGGTGTCGATCATCCCCGCGGTGGCCGGCGGCTGCTGAGCCTCCGCCCCGTTCCGCGGCACCGCAGGCCGCCGCGTCCGGTTCCGGCCGGACGCGGCGGCTTTTGCCGTGCGGGGGAGCGGGTCGGTGCGGCTGTGCCGGGTGCGTGCGCCGGAACAGCCGGCCGCTGCCTGTGGACAAGCCGGTGACGGCGCCGCCTCAGGCGCTGCTGACCTGGGCGCGGGCGGCGATGCAGCGGTCCGCCGGGTGCACGCGAGACGTTTGCACTCGCCGGGGGGGAGTGCTAAAAAGGGGATCGTTAGCACTCCGAGAGTGTGAGTGCTAATCCCAGGATCGAGGCGATGAGGCCGCGCCCGCCGGCATCCGGACCGCCGGACGGACTCGGCCGTCCGTCGCGGGCGTCGGCTCGTTCCTTCGCGTATCAGCCCGTCCCGGGAGGACACGAAGTCTATGGCAGCCAAACTCATCGCGTTCGACGAAGAGGCCCGGCGCGGCCTCGAGCGCGGCATGAACACTCTTGCTGACGCCGTCAAGGTGACGCTCGGCCCGAAGGGCCGCAACGTCGTGCTGGAGAAGAAGTGGGGCGCCCCCACGATCACCAACGACGGTGTCTCGATCGCCAAGGAGATCGAGCTCGAGGAGCCGTACGAGAAGATCGGCGCCGAGCTCGTCAAGGAGGTCGCGAAGAAGACCGACGACGTCGCGGGTGACGGCACCACCACCGCGACCGTCCTGGCCCAGGCGCTGGTCCGCGAGGGCCTGCGCAACGTGGCCGCCGGCGCCAACCCGGTCGGTCTGAAGCGCGGCATCGAGGCCGCCGTCTCCCGCATCAGCGAGGAGCTGGCCAACCTCTCCAAGGAGATCGAGACCAAGGAGCAGATCGCCTCCACCGCCTCCATCTCCGCCGGCGACTCGCAGATCGGCGAGGCCATCGCCGAGGCGATGGACAAGGTCGGCAAGGAAGGCGTCATCACGGTCGAGGAGGGGCAGACCTTCGGGCTCGAGCTGGAGCTCGCCGAGGGCATGCGCTTCGACAAGGGCTACATCTCGCCCTACTTCGCGACCGACCTGGAGCGCATGGAGGCGGTCCTCGAGGACCCCTACATCCTCATCGCGAACCAGAAGATCTCCAACAACAACGAGTTCCTCCCCGTTGTGGAGAAGGTCCTGCAGGCCGGCCGTCCGCTGATGGTCATCGCCGAGGACGTCGAGCAGGGCGCACTGCAGACCCTGGTCGTCAACAAGATCCGCGGCAACTTCAAGTCCGTCGCCGTCAAGGCCCCGGGCTTCGGCGACCGCCGCAAGGCGCAGCTGAGCGACATCGCGGTGCTCACCGGCGGCCAGGTCATCACCGAAGAGGTGGGCCTCAAGCTGGAGAACACCGAGCTCGACATGCTCGGCCGCGCCCGCAAGATCGTGGTCACCAAGGACGAGACCACCATCGTCGACGGCTCCGGGGACGCGACCGCCATCCAGGGCCGCGTCACCGAGATCCGCAACGAGATCGAGCGCACCGACTCCGACTACGACCGCGAGAAGCTGCAGGAGCGCCTGGCGCGCCTGGCCGGCGGCGTCGCGGTCATCAAGGCCGGTGCCGCCACCGAGGTGGAGCTCAAGGAGCGCAAGCACCGCATCGAGGACGCCGTCCGCAACGCGAAGGCGGCCGTCGAGGAGGGCATCCTGCCCGGCGGTGGCGTCGCGCTGCTGCAGGCGGGCGTCCCGGCCTTCGAGAAGCTGGAGCTCGCCGGCGACGAGGCCATCGGTTCGGACATCGTGCGCCGCGCCATCGAGGAGCCGCTCAAGCAGATCGCGGTCAACGCCGGCCTCGAGGGCGGCGTCGTGGCGGAGAAGGTGAAGAACCTGGAGGCCGGCATCGGCCTCAACGCCGCCACCGGCGAGTACACCGACCTGTTCAAGGACGGCGTCATCGACCCGACCAAGGTCACCCGCTCCGCGCTGCAGAACGCGGCCTCCATCGCCGGCCTGTTCCTGACCACCGAGGCGGTCATCGCGGACAAGCCGGAGAAGGCGGCCCCGGCTGCCGACCCGACCGGCGGCATGGGCGGCATGGACTTCTAGTCCGCCTCCCGGTCCACCGGGTCCGCGGCACGTCCCGCGACAGTGAGGGCGGCTCCCCAACCGGGGGGCCGCCCTTCGTGCTGTCCGGGGGCCGCCTTCCGGCCCCGGCGGGGACCCGCCCGGGACAGGCTCGCTCAGGCTCGGCGGTAGAGCGAGTAGTCGGCGCCGGTGTCCAAGGTGCGCGTCCAGACCCGCTCGACCGCCGCGGGGGCGTAGGGCGATCCGTCGAAGAGCGGGAGACCCGCTCCGAAGATCACCGGATACCGCTTGACCAGGAAGTTGTCGATCTCCGGCAGCAGCTCCGCCGCAGCCTTGGGCCCGCCGACCAGGCAGATGCCCAGCGGGCTGTCCTCCGCCTTCAGTTCCCGGATGCGCTGCAGCGGGTCGGAGGCGACGAACTCGACCTCGGGCTCGGTGTCCGGGCCGAGCGTGCTGGACAGGACCACTTCCCGCATATGGGCGTAGGGGCGGGTGACCCCCTCGTCGAGCGCCACCTCGTAGGAGCCGCGCCCCTGGACCAGGGTGTCGAAGTGCCGGTTGGGGCCGAGGTCCAGCCCCAGGTGGGTGCGGATCGCCGCGGGCACCAGCTCCGGGTACTCCTCGAAGTGGAACGCGGTGCCTTCGTCGTCGCCCGCGCCGTTCGGGAAGGCGGAGAAGTCGCCGTCGGGTGCGCAGACGCGGCCGTCGAGCGTCACGGCGACGAAGTAGGTCAGTTCACGCATGGGGGCCTCGGCTCTCTCCGGAGGCGCCCGGTGCCGACCGCCTCGAGGTGTTCCCTCAACCGCTCCGGTTGAAGTACTTTGTTTATAGTACTTCGGGCGTAGTGGTGCAAGTGTAGTGGTTGAGTAAGGGGGCCGCAGTGCCCGCCCCGGAGGCGCTCCGCCGCAGATCGGAGTGCGTGAGCAGAGGAGAGAAACCGTGGTCAGAAATCCCGAGCGGCGCCGGGCGCTGCTCGACGCAGCACTGTCGGTCCTCGCCGCGCAGGGCGCGCGCGGGCTCACCTTCCGCGCGGTCGACGCCGATGCCGGTGTTCCGGCCGGCACCGCGTCCAACTACTTCGCCGACCGGGACGACCTGCTCACCCAGGCCGGCCGGCACATCTACGTGCGGCTCACACCGGACGAGGGGGCCATCGACGCCCGGGTCGAGGGCGCCTCGACAAAGGCCGACCTTGCGCGGCTGATGAGCTGGACGGCCGGCCGCATGGCCGCGGACTCCACCGGCTACCTCGCCCTGCTGGAGCTCCGGCTGGAAGCCACCCGCCGGCCCGCGCTGCGTGCCGCGCTCACCGAGCGCACCCGCGAGGACCTCGCCATGAACATGGCGGGCCAGGAGGCGTCGGCCATGCCCGGCGGCCGTACCGAGGTGGTGCTGCTGTACCTGGCCATCAACTGGCTGGTGATGGAGCGCCTCACCCTGCCCGGCGTGCTCGCGGACGAGCCGCCGACCGAGGAGATGATCGCCCTGATCGTCGACCGCCTGGTGCCCGAAGGCTCCTAGGGCGTCCCGGGGGGCAGCTGCCCTGCTGCGCGTCCCTGGCACGCCCCCCGCTGCGTTCTCCTCTTCTCGACAGGGAGGACCCGCCCCGACCCCTTCGCCGGCCGTGCGGCGGGTGCCCCAGGACACCGCTCGCGGCAACGCCGCCCACCCGGCACCCCCCCAGCCCTCCGCTCCGCCTCCGGCGGCCCCTGCCGGATCGTCTGCCCGGTTCCCGCCGCGGCCGCGATTCGCAGGCGGCGGCTGGCCGCAGTCGGCCACGGCCTGCAGGCCGTGGGGTGGCCCCTTCGCGTTCCGGTCCGTGTTTTCCCAGCTCACAGGGGTATTGCGTGCGATTCGGCGGCGATCGGGCGGCACGAGCCCGGCGGAGGAGGAGAAACCAGTGCAGATGTGGATGACTTAAGGAACCGGTGCGCAGGCCGGGGCGTCGGAAGCGTTCGTGGAGGATCGTTCCGACACGGTCCGACCATCGCGAAGCAGCCCAAGCGGTTCTGCGCCTTTGGCTGTGATGAGTCGGAGTGCCGCTGCCCCGGTGGCGGTAGTGCTTGTGAGGGCGCTGAGTACGGGCGCGGTTTCGGTGGAGGGGAACAGGGATGCAGGCCGGCGAATCGGACCTTTTCGACACGGTCCCGATCATCGTGAAGCAGCCCAAGCGATTCTTCATCGATGAGTCCGAATACCACTGCTTCAACGGCCGGGGCCGGCACGTCGCCCATGTCCGCGAGATCGGGCTGAGCGGCGGCATGCAGGCGCTGCGCATCATGGCCAAGAACACCAGCGGGTTCGCCCGCCGGCTGGTGGTCGAGGACGCCTGGCGGCGTCCCCGCCTGGTCATCGACAAGCAGTGGTCGCTGTTCACGGCGTCCACCACCATCGCGCTGCCGGACGGCCGCCCGGTCGGCTACATCGACCAGGACTTCCGGCTGTTCAAGGCCGGCTTCCGGCTGCTGGACGCGTGGAAGCAGCCGGTCGGCACCATCGCCGGCGACTTCTGGGGCTTCCAGTTCCGCCTCGAGGACGCCGGCGGCCACGAAGTGGCGAAGGTGGACCGGTCAGTGCCCGACCTCGGAGAGCTGTTCTCCTCCGCTGACAGCTACGTGCTGTGGCGGCGCTACCCGAACCTGCCGGAACCGCTGCGCACCCTCGTCCTGGCCTCTGGGATCACCGTCGACCTGGTGATCGCCGAAGGCAAGTAGCGCCCGTCCGCGCCCCGGCCCGCCGCCCCGTGTCCCCGGCGGCCGACCGCGCGTTGACGGCGCTGTACCACCCCCGCGGTGCCCTGCGCCCGCTCCGCGGGGCCCGCATACACAGGAATACGGAGTACCCCGGATGTCCCTCCCCTTCTCGTCCGCTGCCCTGCCGCGCGCCGCAGGCAAGGCCCTGGCAGCCGCGATGATCGCCGCGAGCCTCACCATGCTGAGCGGGTGCGGCACCCTCATCAGCGCCATCGCCCAGCAGGGACAGGACGCCCCCAGCCCGGAGGTCCCCTCCGAGGAGGAGGTGCCCTCGGAGCCGGCCGAGACCGGCCCCGGCGGCACCGAGGAGGATGTCGACGCCTTCGACATCGCCCTGGGGGACTGCCTCAACGACCAGACCGTCGAGGGCGAGGTGCAGTCCGTGCCCAAGGTGGACTGCGCTGAGCCGCACGACTCCGAGGTGTACGCGACCACCATCTCGGAGTACGAGAGCTACCCCGGCGACGGTGAGATGGAGACCGAGGCCGACGACTTCTGCTACCAGGAGTTCGAAACGTTCGTCGCCGCTCCGTACATGAACTCCAAGTACGACTACAGCTTCTACACGCCCACCCAGGAGGCGTTTGACGGCTACGAGCGGGAGATCGCCTGCGTCATCTACGACCCCAACGGCCCGGTCACGGGCTCGCTCGCGGGCGCGGGGGAGTAGCAGCCCAGCTGGCGCGGCCGCGCCGCCACCGGGCCTCCGGTGGCGGCGCGGCCGCCGGCATCCTGCCGGGGCACTCCGCCGAGCGAGGGCGCCGCGTCAGCCGCTCGAGCGGGACATCGCCGCGCGGTCCTCGGCGCCGAACCGCTCCTCCAGCTCCTCGGGCGAGGCGTCGACGTCGATCTTGGACAGCGGAACGCCGCGCGCCGTCTCGATCGCCCCGAGCCGGCGCATGGCCCGGTCGGAGGCGTAGTCGACCAGGGTCCCCGGCGCCATCTCGTACTGCTGTTCGCTCTCCGGGACCTCCTGGTCGGCCAGAGTGACGGTGGCCTGCAGGTGCGGCATGAGCTCCTCCAGCCGCTGGGTCACCACGCCCCAGTTGGCGTCGTCCGCGGCGACGTGCCGCCGGCAGGTGAACGTGCCCCACGCCATGTGGCGGCGCTCGTCGTCGCCGATGCGGCGGATGATCTCCCGCATGCCGGGGAAGATGTCGCGCACGGTGCACAGGTGGTTCCAGGAGTAGTAGCCGGTGAGGGCGAGGGCGCCCTCGATGACGTGGTTGTAGGTGACCGAGGCGCGCACCTGGTTGCGCGGGCTCGGGTCGTCGTAGAGGGAGTTGAGCGAGTCCGGCAGCTCCGTGTAGAAGAGCCTGCGGTAGCCCTCGTTCTGGTCGACGTATTCGTGCAGGTCGCTGTCGATGCCCAGGGCGTCCAGCCAGATCCGGAACACCTGGACGTGCTTGGCCTCCTCGAAGGCGAACTGGGTCAGGTACATCTCGTCGCCCAGCCGGCCCTCGGCGGCCATCGCGCGGATGAACGGCTGGATGTCCTCGGTGACCGCCTCCTCGCCCGCGACGAACTGCGCGCAGAGCCGCAGGACGCGCTCGCGCACGTGGCCGGGCAGGCCGGCCCAGTCCTCGGCGTCGCGGGACATGTCGATGCCGGCCGGGTCCCAGAACTTGGCGTTGCCCTTCTGGAACAGCCGGAGCGGGAAGGAGTCCCAGTTCAGGCCCCCGCTTTGGAGCGAGCGGAATCCGGATCGGCTGGGTGCGGCTGCGTCTGCGGCTTCGGTCATCGGGGGGTCCCTCCGTCGGGTCGGGATGCCCCCTCATCATTGGACGCAGCGAAGCTGTCTGTAAACCGTGTGCGGCGGCGGATGCGGTCCAGCTGCCCTCAGAGCCGCCGGGATACTGCCGGTGCGGCTCCGCGTGCCCGGCCCTGCCCTGCGGACGCGGTACCGTCGGGGTTGCCGTGCGCTCGCTGCACCGCGGTGCGCAGCCGGCGCCCCTGTCCTGCCCTTCTGCCTTCCGGGAGACGACGTGCTCTGTGGCGACCCGTCCGCGTCCGGGTACGCGGACTGCGTGCACCAGATGACGATCTTCTCGATCGCGTCGGTGATCCCGGCGCTGCTCGCGCTGGTCCTGATGGTCGCCGCCTTCGCCACCCCCGGAGTCCGGGACAGCCCGCAACTGCGCTCCCGCACCCTGGTCTACGCCCTGCTCGGCTGGGGGATCGCCGGGTTCACGCTGCTCATGGGGGCGCTGCCGTCGGTGTAGCACCGCCGCGGGCACCGGACGCCGAGCAGGCCGGCCGGCCTGCGGTGCGGGGCGCCGCTGCGCCGGCGGCGCGACGCGCTCGCGGCACGGTCCTTTTGAACCGGCGGTCTCCTGCATAGCGTGCCGGTATGACCAGCACGCTCTCCGAAGCCATCCTGCGCCGCGCGCACGAAGACTCCGTCATCTGGCTGGGCACGGTGACACCGTCCGGCCGGCCCACCACCCGACCGGTCTGGTTCTACTGGGACGGCTCCGCCTTCGTCCTCTACAGCGAGCCGGGAGCCGCGAAGGTGCGCCATATCGAAGCCAACCCGAACGCGGTGCTGAACTTCAACACCGCGCCCGACGGCGAGGACGTCGCCGTGGTGTTCGGCACCGCCGTGGCCGAGCGCGGTGCCCCGCCTCCGTCGGGCCTCACCGGCTACATGCACCGCTACCGGGCCGCGCTGCCCGGCATCGGCTACAGCGAGGAGAGCTTCGACGCCGCCTTCTCGGTGCGGATCACGGTGGCGCCGGTACGCTCCTGGGGCTTCTGAGCTGCCAGGACGTGCAGACCACTGCCCTGCTGCTCCTCGCTCTTGGGCGCCCGCCCTAGATCTCCCCGCCGGCGGCAACGTCGCCGGCGTCGGCGATGCGGTAGGCGTAGCCCTGCTCGGCGAGGAACCGCTGGCGGTGCGCCGCGTACTCCTGGTCGACGGTGTCGCGGGCGACCACGGTGTAGAACCGGGCCGGCCGCCCGTCCGGCTTCGGGCGGAGCAGGCGGCCGAGCCGCTGCGCCTCCTCCTGGCGCGAGCCGAACGTGCCCGACACCTGGACCGCGACTGCGGCGCCCGGCAGGTCGACCGAGAAGTTGGCGACCTTGGAGACCACGAGGGTGCCGACCTCGCCGGCGCGGAACGCGGCGAACAGGCGCTCCCGCTCGGCGACGGTGGTCTCGCCCTTGACCACCGGAGCGTCCAGCGCGGCGCCGATCTCGTCGAGCTGGTCCAGGTAGGAGCCGATCACCAGGGTCGGCTCGCCCTTGTGCCGCTCGGCGAGGTCGGTGACGACCGCGGTCTTCGCCGACGACGAGGCGCAGAACCGGTACTTGTCCTCCTGCTCGGCGGTGGCGTAGGCCAGCCGCTCGTCGCGGGGGAGCGACACCCGCACCTCGACGCAGTCGGCCGGCGCGATCCAGCCCTGGTTCTCCATGTCCTTCCACGGCGCGTCGTACCGCTTGGGGCCGATGAGCGAGAAGACGTCCCCCTCCCGGCCGTCCTCGCGGACCAGGGTCGCGGTCAGTCCGAGCCGCCGCCGCGCCTGCAGGTCGGCGGTCATCCGGAAGATCGGCGCGGGCAGCAGGTGCACCTCGTCGTAGACGATCAGGCCCCAGTCGCGCGCCTCGAACAGCTCCAGGTGCGCGTGCACGCCCTTCCGGCGGGCCGCCATCACCTGGTAGGTGGCGATGGTGACCGGCCGGATCTCCTTGCGGGAGCCGGAGTACTCGCCGATCTCGTCCTCGGTGAGCGAGGTGCGCGCGAGCAGCTCCGCCCGCCACTGGTGCACCGAGACGGTATTGGTGACCAGGATCAGGGTGGTCGCTCCGGTCAGCGCCATCGCTGCCGCGCCCACTACCGTCTTGCCCGCACCGCACGGCAGCACGACGACGCCGGAGCCGCCCGCGTCGAAGCTCTGGGCGGCCTCCCGCTGGTAGTCGCGCAGCGTCCAGCCGTCCTCGGCGAGGGAGATCGCGTGCTGCTCGCCGTCGACGTAGCCGGCCAGGTCCTCGGCGGGCCAGCCGAGCTTGAGCAGCGCCTGCTTCAGGGCGCCCCGCTCGCTGGGGTGGACCGCCACCGCGTCCGCCTCGATCCGCGCGCCGAGCATCCCGGCGATCGTGCGGGAGCGCACGACCTCTTCCAGCACGGCCTGGTCGACGGCCTGCAGCACGAGCCCGTGGGCCGGGTGCGCGAGCAGCCGCAGCCGCCCGTACCGGTCCATCGTCTCGGCGATGTCGACGAGAAGCCCGTGCGGCACCGGGAAGCGCGAGTACTCGATCAGAGCGTCCACCACCTGCTCGGCGTCGTGCCCGGCCGCGCGGGCGTTCCACAGCGCAAGCGGGGTGATCCGGTAGGTGTGGACGTGCTCGGGCGCGCGCTCCAGCTCGGCGAAGGGCGCGATGGCGCGCCGGCAATCGCCGGCCAGTTCGTGGCCGGCTTCGAGGAGGAGCGTCTTGTCGGATTGCACGATGAGGCAGGACACGGCATCCAGAGTACGGAGCCGCGCTACCGCCCGGCCACGGCCGGGTGGTAGCGCGGCTCCGGTGCTCCGCGCGACACGCCCTAGTAGCGGTACCCCGGTGAGCCCGCCGCCACCGCGAACACGAGGAAGATGATCCCCACCACCACGAGCAGGATCAGCAGGCCGATGTGGATCCAGTTGGAGATCCAGGCGTACTTGGTGAACTTCTCGAACTTCTCCGCGTCTGTCTTCTCGAACAGCGCGATGATGCTGAAGACGAGGCCGATGATGTTGGTGAGCAGGCCGCACAGCACCACCGTCAGGACCGACACCACGAGGGCGCCGATCGCGGTGCCCCGCCGCGCTTCGATCCGCGGGTCGCTGCCGGCGGGCGGCGCGTAGCCCTGTCCGTAGTACCCGGCGTTCGGCGGCGGGTAGGCGCCCTGGGCCGACGAGCCGTACGCCCCCTGCGGCCCGGTCGGCTGCCCCTGCTCCTGCTGCCCGAATTCGCCGGTGTTCGGGCGCTGCTCCGGCGGCTCCCCGCCCTGCTCCGGCCACTGGTCGTTCATGGCGTGCTCCTTGGTTGTCGCGGGGCCGCAGCCCCGTCCCGCGCTCAGGCGCCCGCCGCGGTCAGGCCGCGAAGCTCAGGATGAGCAGCGCGAGCGCCGCGACGATCACCCCGATGAGCGCCAGATAGCCGAGCGTCCACGCCCATGTGGCGGCGATGTAGCGCTCGACGGCCTCCGGGCGGCGGCGCGCGCCCACGGCGAGCGCGCCGAACACCACCCCCGGAATATTCGGGAGGAGGGCAAGGAGGAGGAAGCCGGTCACGGAGGCGAGGGCGGGGATGAGGAGCGTGGCGACGGCGCACAGCAGCGCCGCCATGGCGGCGCCGGTGCGGGCCGGCGGCCCGGACGGGGGCTCCGGTGCGGCCGGGGGCAGGGCCGGAGCAGGGCGGAACGGCGCCCCGGGGCGCCGGGGAACGGGGTCGGGCGCCGGGTAGCGGGCGCCCGGAGGCGGATAGGCGGGAGCAGCGGGCGCGGCCTGCGCCGCTGGGGGCTGCGCCGGAGAGGGGCCGAGGCGGACGGGCCCGGCGTCGTCCCAGAACCGCTCGGTTGCCGGTCGGTGGTCCTGCACGCGAATCCCTCCCTCCGCCTCTCTGCTGATCGTAGCCGGACAGTCCTGCAGTGAACGGGATGAGTGGGATGACACGCCCGAACCGCGCAGCCGGGCCGTCAGACGGCTTCGCCACCGGACAGGAACAGCAGCAGTGCCGTACCCGCGATGCTGACGATCACGCCCCACAGCAGGGTGGTGTGCGCCCGGCGGAGGTAGGTGCTCTGACCGGCGGGGGTGGCCGCGTTCAGGGCGAGCGCGGCGAAGACGATGGCGATGATGCCGAACAGCGGGCTGCAGCACAGCGTCATCGCGGCGCCGAGGTAGAGCGTCTGCCGGGGCGAGAACAGCGGAGCCGCCTGCTGCGGAGCGGGGTCGTCGTCGTGCATCGGGGCTCCTGCAGGCTCGTTGCGGGGGATGCGGCTCGGCCGCGGGTGCGGAACCGGGCGGCGCCGGGGTCCGGTGGTGCCTCAGTAGTTCACGCCGGAGGGGACGAACCCTTCGACGAGGGATCCGGCGCTGGTGAGCATCCACAGGGTGAGGACGCCCATCACGGCGACCATCACTGCGGCCGCCCCCAGCGCGTACCAGGAATACCGGGTCAGTGTCTCCGCCTCGGCGTACAGGCCGCGGTCGCGCTTGTGTCCGGCCCGCACGGCGAACACGATACCGATCACGCCGAAGATCCAGTTCGCGCAGCACAGGAAGGTGAGCGCGTGCAGGATCAGCGCCATGGTCGAGCCGCTGGCCCCGCCGGAGGGCGCGGTCGGCCGCTCTTCGGCTGCGCCGCCCCCGCCCTGCTCCCCGCCGGAGCCGGGCGCGGTCCGCCGCACGCGCGGCGGCGGCTCGTCGCGCGGGGACGCGGCGCCGGGCGGCAGCTGCGGGTCGCTCATGGGCCGTCCCTTCAGGCCGGTGCATCGGGAGGTGCGTCGGACCCCATCACATCAGACCCCCGCACCGGATGCACCGCGTACACGGCGTTCCCGCCTCCGCCGGGGCCGGATGGGTGTGGCGGAGGCGGGTGGCCCCGCGGTCGGCGGCGGAGCTTCGGGAGGCAGCGGAGCGCCGCGTACAGGGGGCCCGGTGGCCGGCGGCTGGAGGACCGGACCGGGCAGCCGGCAGCGGTGCCGGGAGCCCGGTGATCAGGGGCGGTCGGCGGGGTGCGGGGTGCCGGTATCCGCGGCGGGGCCGCTGTCGTCGAGGTCGGCGATACCGCTGATGCGGTGGACGGCGAAGCGGAGGACGGCGGCGCGGGTCGCGTCGTAGGCCGTGAGGAAGCCGCCGTCGAGGCGGGCCGGCTCGACGATGCGGCTGCTGGCGCGGCCGTCGGAGTCGAGGTAGCCGATCCACACCCGGCGGCCGTCGGCGACCGCGGCCCCCAGCGCTGCCAGGACCGCGCCCGACGGCGGGCCCGGCGGGGCGCCGTCCGGCGCCGCCACCGGCC